>NZ_JBIALK010000005.1:0-400840 GCF_042873275.1 Kitasatospora sp. NPDC004745
GTCCTTTCGGGGTGTGCGGGCGTGCGGAACCAGGCCCCGGGTGGGGGTGGTGGTTGCGGGGAACGCGTCGCTCGCGCGGTTCGGCACCGGTGGGGGCTCCTGGGCGGTGGGCCCGGGGGCTGTGTGCTCGGTGCAACGGGTTCGAAGTTACGGGGGTGGTGGTGGGGGTTTCAAGGATTCGAAGGTTTGGGCACGTCAGGGTGCTGTTACCGGTCGTAAGGATCAAGGAATTGGGATGATTTGAAGCTAAATGCCCCATTTTTCAAGATCGAATCGGGCCGGAAAGTGGCCCCGGTCACCCCGGGAGCCGTGTGAGGCCGCGCACATCGTCGACAGCGCGTGACCACCCGCCCCACACCCGGTGCGGAAGCCGCCGCCGGCTCCCGCCGCCCGGGTGGCCCGCACCACAACCCTCACCCGGACCACCCGGCGCCGTCACGCACCGTGGCCGGAATAGCCTCGATCCATGAGCAACGAGAGCGATGCAGAGGACGCGGAGGCCGTCGGCGGCGCCGAGGACCCCGGGGCGGCCGTCGCGCCCGCCGGCTTCGAGCTGGGGACCGACGGCCCCAAGGTGATCCTGGCGGGGCTGGACGGCTCCGACTCCTCCTGGCGCGCCACCGCCTACGCCGCCGGACTCGCCCGCCGGCAGGGCGCCGTCCTCGCGGTCGCCTACGTCCAGCCCGTCCTCGGCGCGGCCACCGCCCTGGCCGGCGCCGCGGTGGAGGAGACCACCCAGGAGATCGCCGAGGAACTGCTCGCGGCCCTGCGCGAGGCCGAGCACCGGGTGCGGGAGGTGTGGCGCGTCGAGTGGCGCTTCCTCACCCTGCGCGGCGACCCCTACACGGGGCTGGCCAAGCTCGCGGACGAGCTGCGGGCCGACGCCGTCGTGGTCGGCACCTCCGAACAGGCCGGCCACCGGGTGATCGGCTCGGTCGCCGTCCGCCTGGTGAAGGCGGGCCGTTGGCCGGTCACCGTCGTCCCCTGAGGCCCTTCGGCGGATGCCCCGCGGGGCTCCACGGGCGGGCCCGGACCGCTCGCGGGGGCCCCGGCGGGTCCGGGTAGGGTGCGTGACCATGACGGAAACGCCGGGCGTGCACCCCACCGGGCCCGCCCACCCGACCGGCAGCGACCTGCACCTCGACCTCCCCGTCACCGGCGGCCGCCGCGCCGCGCTGATGGCGGCCCTGCGCGAGGCGATCCGCAGCGGCCGGCTCGCGCCCGGGACCAGACTCCCGCCGTACCGGGCCCTCGCCGCCGACCTGGGGCTCGCCCGCAACACCGCCGCCGAGGCCTACGCCGAACTGGTCGCCGAAGGCTGGTTGACCGCCCGTCAGGGCTCCGGCACCACCGTCGCCGACCGTGCCGCTCCCGTGCCGCCGGCCGGGGCCCGCCGGCCGCCGGAGCGCTCGGGCCCCGCGCACGACCTGCGCCAGGGGCAGCCCGACGCCGCGTCCTTCCCGCGCACCGGCTGGCTCGCCGCGGCCCGCCGTGCCCTCACCGCGGCGCCCAACGAGGCCTTCGGGCCCGGCGATCCGCAGGGCCGGCGGGAACTGCGCACCGTCCTCGCCGAGTACCTGGCCCGCGCCCGCGGGGTGCGCACCGACCCCGACCGGATCGTGGTCTGCTCAGGCTTCGCCCACGCGCTGCGGCTGCTGTTCTCCGGCCCGGCGGCCGTCCTCCCGCCCGGGGCGAACGGGCCGGTGGCCGTCGAGGCGTACGGACTGGCCTTCCACCACGGGCTGCTGGCCTCCGCCGGAGTCTCCACCGTGCCGCTGTCGATCGACGAGGACGGCGCCGAGGTCGGGGAGCTGGCGCTGCACCCGGAGGTCAGGACGGCCCTGCTCACCCCCGCGCACCAGTTCCCGACCGGGGGCCCGCTGCACGCCGGGCGCCGGGCGGCCGTGGTCGACTGGGCACGCGGGCGCGGCGGGCTCCTCCTGGAGGACGACTACGACGGCGAGTTCCGCTACGACCGGCAGCCGGTCGGCGCCGTCCAGGGCCTGGACCCGGAGCGGGTGGTCTACCTCGGCTCGGTCAGCAAGAGCCTCTCGCCCGCGATCCGGCTCGGCTGGATGGTGCTGCCGGACCACCTGGTCGACCGGGTGCTCTCCGCCAAGGGCGAGCGCGAGGCCTGGGCCAGCGCCCTGGACCAGCTGACCCTCGCCGAGTTCATCGACTCCGGCGGCTACGACCGGCACGTGCGCCGGATGCGCCGCCGCTACCGGGAGCGCCGGGACGAGCTGGTGGCCGCCCTGGCCGCGCGCGCCCCGCACGTCGCGGTCTCCGGGATCGCCGCCGGTCTGCACGCCGTCCTGCGACTGGAGCCCGGCACCGAGCGTTCGGTGCTGGAGGCCGCCGCCCGCCGCGGGCTGGCCCTCGACGGGCTCGCCGACTACCGGCACCCGGGTGCCGGCGCCGAGGCCGTGCCGGCCGGTGACGGGCTGGTCGTCGGCTACGCCACGCCCTCCGACCACGCCTACCCGGCGGCGCTGGCCGCGCTCTGCGACGTCCTGCCGCCGCCCGACTGACCCCGCCCCCCGCGGGAACGCCTCCGGACACGGGCGGCGGGCGGGAGCCGTCGAGAAGTCCGGTCGGGCGGAGCCGTCGGGACGTCGGGTAGGGCGGAGCCGTCGGGACCTCCGGTCGAACGGGCCGGCGAAGCATAGGGCCCCAAAGCGGACGGCGGGGGCGGAACGCGGCAGAGCGGTCCCCGGCGTCCGCCGCCGACTGCTGCGTCGGTACGGATCGGGGCGGAGCGGAGCATCGGAAGCGGTACCGCCCCCTACGCTCCTTGGGCATGCGCAGAACACTTCTGAGCCGTGCCGCCCTCGCGGCGTGCCCGGCCCTCGCCGTCGGTCTGCTCCTCTCCGCCACACCCGCCCAGGCCGACACCCCGCTGCCCTTCACGGCCGTCTCCGATCGGCAGACGACCGTCCGGGGCGGTGAGTTCACGCTCACCCTGACCCTCAGCAACCCGTACGACACGCCGATCCAGTTCGTCTACCAGAGCGTCCAGCCGACCTACCAGACCACCCTGGAGACCGGTCTCAAGTACACCGCGACGGCCTGCGGCACCCAGACCAACGGCTGCAGCGACAACGTCCACGGCGGCATCGCGCGGTACAACGTGCCGCTCGCCCCCGGCGAGAGCAGCAGCTTCACGGTCACCTACAGCGTGGCGCCGGACTCGTCCTGCGGTGATCGGACCCGCATCGACTTCTACTCGTACCTCTACTACGAGTACAAGGGCGGTGAGGCCAACAACTCCGGCATCGTCGGCATCCCGGGCAGCCAGATCGCCTGTTCCTGACGGACCCCCGGCCGTCGCCCGCCCCGCCGCCCGCAGCGGCCCGGCGAGCGCCGTCCCCGCCCCGCAGCGACGGCGCCCGCCGTCGCACCCCCACTGCGCATCCCCCGTTCACCCGTCAGGTGCCGGCCGCCCCCGTACCGGCACCTGACGGGCCGTCCGCGGTGTCGGACCCGGGTGGCAGGCTTGCGCCCATGGCCCAACCGCTGCAACCGTCACCGCCGTCACCGCCTCCACCACCGTCACCGCCGCCCGCCGGTCCGGCCGACGCCCCGGTGCCGCCGATGCCGTACGGCATGTACGCCGCCATCCGCGCGCGGGTGGACGCCCGGACGGCACCGCAGGTCGACCGGCTGCTCCGCCCGTCCCTGGCGCTGACCACGGACGCGGCCGAGGGCACGGCGGCCGGGTGCCTGGGCGGGCTGCCCGCCCTGCCGGACGGCGTCGACTGGCCGGAGCACGCCGGCCGTCCGATGCAGCTCGTCGCCCGGCTGGACTGCGCCGGGCTCGCCGAGGCCTTCCGGGCGGGCGGGGGGAGCCGGCCGCTGCCCGCCGACGGGCTGCTGCTGTTCTTCCACGACGACGGGTTCACCGACTTCGCCGGCCGGGACTGCCGGGTCCTGCACGTCCCCGTGACCGCGCCGACGCGAGCCGCGCCGCCGGAGGGGGCCGTTGCGGTGCTGGCCGAGGCGCCGGTCCGGGCGCGCTGGGCGCTGTCCGCGCCCTCCTACCAGGATCCGGAGCTGGAGCGGCTCTTCCCCGACGACTTCCTGGTCGCCCTCGACCTCGCCCGGGACCTCGCCGACCACCTCGACCGGCCCGACGTCAGGGTCCTCGGCTGGTGCGACACCGACACGGCGCGTTACGACGGGCACCGGCCGCTGCTCCAGGTCGACGCCTGGGCGGCCGGTGCGGCCTGGGGCGAGGCCGTCAACGTCTCCTTCTGGATCCCCGAGGAGGATCTGGCCGCCGGCCGCTTCGACCGGGTCCGTCACGGGGTGGAGGTGGCCTGAGGGGACGCGGGGGCACCCCGGGCCTACGCTGACAGCAGGGGCGCCGCCCCGGGGGCGGCGCCACGGTCACGGACGGTCACAGGCGGGCCATGGCGGCGAAGGCGACCCACGGTTCGGAGCCCCCGGTCGGGGAGCTGCTCCGGTCGATCCGCGCGCACCCGTCCCGGATGGCCGAGCAGCTCGCCGTGTTCGCGGTGCGGCACCGGGGCCCGCGGGCGGCGCGGCACGTCGCCGGCCTCCGGGCCGGGCACCCGGAGGCCTCGCAGGCCGAGCTGGTGGAGGCGGCCGTCGAGCACGCCCGGCGGGTCAGCGTCGGGGAGGGGTCCTTCGTCGGCGGGCCGTTCATCTGGCTGGTGCCGTTCGCCTTCTGCACGGCGCTGCTCGAGCAGGGCCAGCTGATACTGGAGCTCGCCGCGCTGGCGGGGAAGGACCCGGCGGCCCCGGCCCGGGCCGCCGAGCTGCTGGTGCTGCAGGGGGTCCACCCGGACGTCCCGGCGGCCGAGCGGGCGCTGGCCGGCCTTCCGGCGGCCGACGACGCCGGGGCCGGGCCGCCGAAGAAGGGCGGGCTGAGCGGCCTCGGCGGGCTGCTGTGGCGGATGGCCCGGCTGCTCGGCCTGACCGGCGAGGGCACCGACCCGCCGCCGCCCCGGTGGCGGGTCGCCGCCTCCTGGGCCGCCCTCGGACTGACCCTGCTGGTCGGTATGGTCGTCCCGCTGGTCTGGCTGCCGTACATGGGGGTGTCCTACGCGAAGGCCGCCGACCGGCTGGCCGACCGGGCGGTCGCGTTCCACTTCGGCGGCGCCGGCCGCAACCGCCCGGCGCGGCGGGGGCTTCACCCCGGGGTGCTGGGCGCCACGGTGCAGGCCGTGTTCTCGGTGCTGCTGACGGTCGGCGCGGTGTTCGGGGTGCTGCTGGCGGGCCTGCGGATCGGGGACAGCCGGTGGCCGCTGCTCCTCCTGGTGGTGACGGTGCTGTCCACGGTGGTCGGCGCCCTCTGGTACCGCCGCCACCGGGCCCGCGGCGGCCGCGGCGGGCGGGACGGTCGGGGCGACGGCCGGGGGAGCGGTCGGTAGGCGGCGGGGCGGACGGCAGGACCGCCGGCAGCCCTGCGCAGCGGTGGGCCGGCCCGTGCGAGGGGCGGTCGGCCGCCCGGCGGGGGACGGCAACCCGTCCTCCGGTGCGTCGGGTTGACTCCCCGGCACGGCCGCGGGGAGCCGGTGCCCGGTGGTTCGGGTACCGCCGATGGGCCCCGGCGGCACGGGGTTCCCGGCAGCGAACGGATGTTCTCGCGACCTGGGGCCCGATCGCGACGGGAAGGCTCCAGATTCACCCTATCGGGGGGTAGTCGGCCTCCGTGCGGGCCGGGCCGGGCCGTGGTGATCTAGGGTTCCGGATGGGCCACCGGGGAGACGGTGGCGCGATCGCGATGAGCCGCCAACACCCCCACCAGTACGCGGGTCTGATGATTCGTCACGCCCAGAGGTGCCAGGGCGGTCGGTACGGACCTGACCCCGTACGACCCTGACCGCGTGATCCGTACCAGATGAATGGAGACCCCTGCCGATGCCCGTGGACACGAGCCCGGAGACACAGCAGGTCCCGCAGCAGTCCAGCCTCACGACGGCCGCTGCCCGCAACCTCGCCACCACGACCAAGTCCGCCCCGCAGATGCAGGAGATCACCTCCCGCTGGCTGCTCAAGGTGCTTCCCTGGGTCGAGGCCCACGGCGGTGCCTACCGCGTCAACCGTCGGCTCACCTACACCGTGGGCAACGGCGTGGTGGAGTTCATCAAGACCGGTTCCCAGGTCCGGGTGATCCCCGCCGAACTGGGCGAACTCGCCCTGCTGCGCGGCTTCGAGGACGAGGAGGTGCTCACCGCCCTGGCCGACCGCTGCGAGCAGCGCGACTTCGGCCCCGGCGAGGTGCTCGCCACCCAGGGCGACGCGGCGGACCGGATCTTCCTGATCGCCCACGGCAAGATCAACAAGATCGGCACCGGCAAGTACGGCGACGAGACCGTGGTCGGCGTGGCGGGTGACGGTGACCGCTTCGGCGACGACGCCCTGCTCGACCCGGACGCCGTCTGGGACTTCACCGCCACGACCGCCACCGCCGGTGTCGCCCTCACCCTGACCCGGGACGCCTTCGCCGCCATCCGCGACAACGCGCCCAGTCTCCAGGAGCACCTCGCGTCGTTCCTGGCCCTGCCGCAGCAGGCGCAGAACGAGCGCGGCGAGGCCGAGATCGCGATGTCGGCCGGCCACCACGGCGAGTACCAGCTGCCCGGCGCCTTCGTGGACTACGACCTGAGGCCGCGCGAGTACGAGCTGAGCGTCGCGCAGACCATCCTCAAGGTCCACACCCGGGTCGCCGACCTCTACAACCAGCCGATGAACCAGACCGAGCACCAGCTGCGGCTGACCATCGAGGCGCTGCGCGAGCGCCAGGAGTTCGAGCTGGTCAACAACCCCGAGTTCGGCCTGCTCCACAACGCCGACTTCGACCAGCGGATCCAGACCCACTCCGGCCCGCCCACCCCGGACGACCTGGACGAGCTGCTCAACCGCCGCCGCGACCCCGACTACCTGCTCGCCCACCCCAAGGCCATCGCGGCGATCGGCCGCGAGTTCAACGCCCGCGGCCTCTACCCGCACCACGTCGACCTCGGCGGGCAGCAGGTGCCGGCCTGGCGCGGGGTCCCGATCCTGCCCTGCAGCAAGATCCCGATCACCAAGGAGAACACCAGCTCCATCCTGGTGATCCGTACCGGCGAGGACAACCAGGGCGTCATCGGCCTGCACCAGACCGGCCTGCCGGACGAGTACCAGCCGTCGCTGTCGGTCCGCTTCATGGGGATCGACGAGAAGGCGATCATCTCCTACCTGGTCAGCGCCTACTACTCGGCCGCGATCCTGGTGCCGGACGCGGTCGGTGTGCTGGAGAACGTCGAGATCGCCCACCGCCGCCACTGAGGACGCTGCACAACGAGCCGGGGCCGTAACCGGTCGGCTCGAAGATCGTTTGAACTGATGACGGACGGCCCGCCCGGGTGGCGGGCCGTCCGGCTGATCACGTCCGCTCGGACCAGGTGGCCCCGGCCCCGCCCGAGCGCGTCGGATCCCGTTCCGTCCCAGGCGACCCGAGAGGTGAGTGGAACCCATGCCGCAGCGCCGGCAGTCCCGACGGATATCGCTCGACGGCGGTGGGGGAGCGGCCCCCGGGCGACGGACCCGACTGGTCGGCGCCGCCGTCGGCGTGGTCGCGATCTGCGCGCTGGTCGGCGGAGCCTCGGCGTCCGGCACCGAGCACCAGGGCGGGGGGCACCCGCACGGCCCGGTGGTGGACACCTGCGTCTGCACCGACACGGACGTCTCGGTACAGGTCGGGCCGGGTGCACAGGTCAGCGTCGGCGTGGACGTCGACGTCCAGGTCGGGGTCACCGTAGCCCCGACGGCCGACGCGCGGCACCAGGACCACCGGCCCCCGCACGGGCACCACCCGTGCCGCACCCCGAAGGCCGCGCCCTTACCGGGGACGCCCTCGCCCCGGCCCACCGCGGGATCCCGGCACCAGCCCGGCCGACCGGAGGACTGGGACGACTGGGACGACGGGGACTGGTGGTGGCACCACCACCATCACCACCCGCATCCCTGCCCGACCCCCACGCCGACACCGACCCCGACACCGACCCCGACTCCGAGCCCCACCCGGACGCCGAGCCAGACCCCCACCCCGTCGCCGAGCGTCACACCCAGGCCCTCGCCGCCGCCCAGCCCGACGCCGACTCCGACGCGGACCCCCACGGCCTCCCCGACCCCCTCGACGCCCCCGGCTCCGACGCCGCCGCCCAGCCCGACGCCCGTGCCCACCCCGCCGGCCGCGTCACCCCCGCCGCCACCCGCACCGGCCGTGCCGGCCCCGCCCCCGCCCGCGCCACCCGCGCCCGCGCCGCCGGCCCCACCCGTACCGGTGGTCCCCCGGGTCGACCCGCCGGCCGCGCCGGCCCCCGCCGCGCCGCCGGTCTACCGCGTCCGGGCGGCGAACCCCCCGGCCCCGGTGCAGGCCCACCACAGTGCGCCGCCGACCACCACCATGCTGCTGGTCACCGTGCCCGCCGTCCTGGCGGCCGCCGCGCTGCGGCCGGGTCGCGGCCGAGGCCGTTCCGGGCGGTCCTGACCGGCGTACCGCCGGGGCCGGCCCGTCCGGATCCGTCGGTGCCCGTTCCGGTCCGCTCCGGTTCCTTCCGTCCGGGGCCGCTCCGGACCGGTCCGCTCCGGTCCACCCGTTCAGGGCCGTCCCGTGCCCGGTCCGTCCCCGAATCCTTCAGTTCCGTCACGAGCCAAGTCAGAGAAGGGAGTTCCCATGTCCGAATGGGTGGCGTTGGCCATCGCCATGGCGGCGGCCTGTGCCGTCGTGGTCGCCGTGGTGCTGTTGCGGCACCGCCGGGTGGGAGCCGAGAAGAACGCCGACGAGACCCCGGACGTCATCGAGTACATCACGATGATGATCGGCGTGGTCTACGCGATCGTGCTCGGTCTCGCCATCGCGGGTGTCTGGGAGGCGCGCGGCGCCGCCCAGGACGACGTGTTCCAGGAGGCGCAGGCCCTGCAGGAGGTGAGCGACCGGGCGCAGATCTACCCGGCCGAGTTCCGCGACAAGGTCCGCGCCGACGTGGACGCCTACGTCTCGTACGTGGTGAAGGTCGAGTGGGACTACATGCGCGAGAACGGCGAGATCTCCGACAAGGGCACCGAACTGCTGGACAAGCTGCGGTCGGACGTCGCCACCCGGACGCCGGCCTCCGAGCTGGAGGCGCAGTCCTACCAGCCGATCATGGACCGGATCAGCCAGGCCGACGCCGCCCGCAACTCCCGCGGCCAGAACGCCGGACCGACCATGCCGGGCGTGGTCTGGTTCGGCCTGATCAGCGGCGCCGTGGTGACCGTCGGCATGCTGTTCGCGCTGCAGATCCGGCGCACCCCAAGGGAGTTGGTCCTAGCGGGGTGCTTCAGCGCGCTGATCGCCTTCCTGTTGTTCATGATCTGGGACTTCGACGACCCGTTCGGCCGAAGCGTCTCGGTGACCACCCAGCCGTTCGTCGACCTCTTCCCGTCCCTCGGGCTGAGCGACTGAACCGCCGCGGGCCGGTGTGGCGCAACCGAGTCGCCCGGGCTGCCCGGGCCCGGTGAGGCGGAGCCGACCCGCCACGGCCGGAGGGCCCGCGCGACCTCCGCGCGGGCCCTCCGCCGTCACCGGTGCCGGACGTCAGCGCAGGCTGGAGTCCAGGGAGTTGAGCATGGTGCCGGAGGCGTCGTCGTTCTCCAGCGAGAAGGCGAACATGCCGCCGAGACCCTTGCTCCTGGCGTAGGCGCCGCGGGCCTGGACGGCCTGCGGGGTGTCGCCCGTCCAGAAGTTGGTGCCGTCGTACACCCAGCTGCTCTCGGTGACCGGGTCCCAGTGGGTGTTCGCGGCGGTCGGGTTGAGCTCCTTCCAGGCGGCCAGTCCGGCCTCCTGGCTCAGCGGCTTGGCGGCCGTCGGGCCCGTCGCGCTCTGGTAGAGCCCGAAGTCGGAGCCGGCCGGGACGCCCGTCCAGCCGCGCCAGTAGAACGGGATGCCCAGGACGATCTTGCCGGCCGGGAACCCGCCGGGGATGCCGTACTCCGGCAGGCCGGTGGTGTACGCGGCGAGCATGGTGTCCACGTTGTACTTGCGGGTGCCCGGGGTGATCGGCGTGGTGGGGTCGGCCGGGCTGTCGTGCAGCGGGTCCTGGTGGTTGGTCGGGCCCTTGGCGTCCCAGGCGCCGTGCATGTCGTAGGACATCACGTCGGCGTAGTCGAGGTACGCCCCGATCTTGTCGGTCTCCAGCTGGGCGATCTTGTCCTGGCCGCTGGGCAGCGCCGCGGTCAGCAGGTAGCGCTTGCCCTGGGCGGAGCCGAGGGCGTCCAGCTGGGTGCGGAACTCCTTCAGCAGCAGGGTGAAGTTCTGCTTGTCGGCGGGGGAGTAGTGGTTGCCGGTGTGGCCGCCGGCGGAGGCCGGGTACTCCCAGTCGAGGTCGACGCCGTCGAAGAGGCCCGCCGCCGAGGCGGCGCCGCCGGAGGCGTCACCGGCCACGCCGGTCGGCAGGTTGCCCTTGAGGAACATGTCGACGCAGGAGGAGACGAAGGCCTTCCGGGAGGCGTCGGTGGCGGCCGCGTCGGAGAAGTACTTGGAGTACGTCCAGCCGCCGATCGAGATGGTGAACCGCAGGTTCGGGTACTTGGCCTTCAGCTGGCGCAGCTGGTTGAAGTTCCCCTTGAGCGGCTGCTCCCAGGTGTCGGCGCTGCCGTCCACGCTGGTGCCCGCGTTGTAGTCGGCCTGGTAGTCGGCGTACGCGTCGCCCGCGCCGTCACCGGCGTTGGGGTTGGACTCGTTGGCCGAGTCGGAGGCCTTCACCGCCTGGAAGCAGGTGAACCTGGTGGGGTCGATGTTGGCGAACGCGTAGTGGACGACGTCCAGCTTGGCGGCGGCCCCGCTGGTGTCCACGCTCTTCGGGGTGTACGCGTTCTCGTAGATGCCCCACTGGTCGAAGTAGGCCGAGCGGACCGGCTTCTGGGCGGGGGCGGCCGCGGTCGTGGTGCTCACCGCGGCGGACTGGGCGGAGGCGTGGCCGCCGGAGTAGCCCTGGACGCTGAAGGTGTAGCTCCGGCCGGGCAGCAGCGAGCTGACGGCGACGGAGGTGCCCATCGAGGTCGCGACGAGCTGGCCGTTGGACCACACCTTGTAGGCGACCGGGCCGTCGCCGGACGTCAGCGTGGACGGCTTCCAGGTGAGCACGACGGCGCCGGAGGTGACCTTGCCGACGGCGAGGCCGGTGGGCGTGGTGACCTTGCCGTCCCCGGCCGGGCCGGTGGCCGTGGCCGTCGCGGTGGCCGTCGCGGTGGGGCTGCCGGTGGCGGTGGGGCTGCCGGTGGCCGTCGGGCTGGTCGAGGCGGTGGGGCTGCCGGTCGCGGTCGGGCTGGTGGTCGCCGTCGGGCTGCCGCTGGCGGTGGGGCTGGTGGTCGCCGTCGGGCTGCTCGTGACCGTCGGGCTGGCGGTCGCGGTCGGGCTGCCGGTGGAGGTGGGCCCGGCCGGGCCGGTCAGGGTGAGGTCGTCGGCGTAGTAGGTGCCGGTGCCGTACCAGCCGTGCGTGAATACGCTGACCGAGGTGGTGGCCGCGCCGGTGGTGAAGGTGGTGCTCAGCTGGTTCCAGCCGGTCCCGCCGGGCGTCCAGGTGGAGGCGTTGACGCCGGTGCCGGTGGCGCCGAGGTAGACGTAGCTGCCCTGGACGAAGCCGGACAGCGTGTACGTGGTGTTCGGCTGGACGGCGACGGTCTGCTGGCACTGGGCGGTGTCGGAGGCCGAGGCCGCGCCGCTGAGCGCGTGGCCGCCGCCGTGCACCGGGGTGGTGACGACCGACCCGTTGGTGCAGGTCCAGCCGGCCAGCGTGCCGGTCTCGAAGTCGCCGTTGGCCAGCAGGTTGACGGTCGCGGCCGAGGCCGGGCCGAGGGTCAGGGCGAGCGCGGCGCCGCTGGTGCTGAGCGTCGCGGCGAGGGCGAGGGCGGTGGCCCGTCTGCGCGAGGCGGCCCGGCGGCCGGTGGCCCGCTCGGCGGGCCGTGCGGGCATGACGCGGTCGTGCATGCGGTGTGTCCTCCGGATGTGTGGGGTTTCCGGCGGTGCGTGGCCCGGGTGGGCCGGGGGAGCCGGCCCGGGCGCGGTGGGGGCGCGCGGGCAGGGTGGCGCGGGCTGACGGACGGTGCGCGGGCGCGGCGGGCCGACTGACCCGCTCGCGTCACGACATCACAGATTGGACTGGACCAATATTCGCCGTCAAGGGTGTCCGCTCCCGCCGTCGAGGATGTCCGCCTGCCGGACCGCTCCAGGCCGCCCGGACCCGGGGCGGGTAGGTTGACCGCTACCGAGCAGGCCCGCCGGACGGAGGACTCGCCATGGACAGCAAGGACTGGGACGACCGCTACGCCAGGAGCGAGCTGCTTTGGGGCATCGAGCCTAACCGCTGGGTGGTCCGCGAACTGGCAGACCACCAGCCCGCACACACCCCTTCCGGCACCCCTTCCGGCGCCCCCGGCCGATCGCTCGGCCACGCGCTCGACCTGGCCGCCGGCGAGGGCCGCAACGCCATCTGGCTGGCGGCCCGGGGCTGGGAGGTCACCGGCCTCGACTTCTCCGCCGTCGCCCTGGAACGCGCCGAACGGCTCACCGCCGACCTGCCCGACGAGGTCGCCGACCGGCTCACCTGGCGGCACGGCGACGCCCGCAGCTTCGACGCCCCCGCCGCCGGCTACGACCTGATCCTGGTCGCCTACCTCCAGCTCCCCGCCGAGGACCGCCGGGCCGCCCTGCGTCACGCCGCCGACGCGCTCGCCCCCGGCGCCACCCTCCTGGTCGTCGGCCACGACCTGAGCAACCTCACCGAGGGCGTCGGCGGCCCGCAGGACCCGGCCGTGCTGTTCACCCCGGAGGACGTCCTCGCCGACCTCGCCGACCGCGGACTGCGCACCGTCCGCGCCGAACGGGTGCACCGGCCGGTCGGCCTCGAACCCGGCCTCGAACCCGGGCACGAGCGCGGGCACGAGCGCGGGCACGAGCGCGGGCACGAGCGCGAGGGCCGCGGCGTCGCGATCGACGCACTCGTACGGCTGGAACGGGGCACCGCGTGAGCGCGCCCGCCCCGCGGCCCGGGCGCCGCACCCTGCTCACCGGCCTCGCCGCCGCGGCCGCCGCCGGCGCCGTCCCGCCACTGCTGGCCGGCTGCTCCACCGCCGCGGGCCACAAGGCCGGGGAGGCCGCCGCGGCCCGGGCGAGCGACGCGGGCGGCGCCGCCTTCGTGATGATCGTCCGGCACGGCGAGAAACCGGACGGCGACCACCCGGGCCTCGACGAGAACGGCGCCCACGACGGCAAGTCCCTCACCGAACGCGGCTGGGCCCGCGCCAAGGCCCTGCCCACCCTCTTCGACCCGCCCGCCCCCGGCCTGCGCACCCCGGCCCGGATCCTCGCCGCCGCCGACCGGGGCCCCCTCGCCGGGGCCCACCGGATGCGCCAGACCGTCACCCCGTTGGCCGCCCGCCTCGGACTGACCGTCGACACCACCCACGCCGAGTCCCAGGAGACCGCCCTGGCCACCGCGGCCCTCGCCGGCGCCCAACCCGTGCTGATCAGCTGGGAGCACTCCCGGATCCCCCGCATCATCGAGGCCCTCGGCGCCACCACCAGCGGCGCCCCCACCACCTGGCCCGACCGCTTCGACCTCATCTGGACCCTCACCCGCCCCACCACCGGCCCCTGGACCTTCCACCAACTCCCCCAACACCTCCTCCCCGGCGACACCTGACGCCCCCTCACGGCACCGGCGCCACCGCCGACAGCGGCAGGCAACCGCTCGATTCTCCTCTCCGAGATCCCTGAGTGCGACGACGCCGACTCCGCTCACCCTCAGGCACCACCCGCACCCCGCACGCGGCCGCCGTCACCTCCCCGGCACCAGCCGGAACGCCGCCGCCGATGCCTCCACCACCTCCTAATGCTGTTGTCAAGCCGCTGATGTGACTGGGAGGTCGCCTTGATAGCACCATCCGTCACGGATCAGAGCCCACAGGACGTTGACCCGTCGGCGGGCCAGCGCGAGCACGGCCTGGGTGTGGCGCTTGCCCTCGGCTCGCTTGCGTTCGTAGAAGCGGCGGGACGCCTGGCAGCTGCGGATGCTGATCAGCGCGGAGGTGTAGAAGACGCGTTGCAGTCCTCGGTGGTAGCGGCGTGGGCGGTGGAGGTTGCCGCTGACATGGCCGGAGTCGCGCGGGACCGGCGCGACTCCGGCCAGGCTGGCCAGGCGGTCCGAGGTGCCGTACCGGCTCATGTCGCCGGCTGTGGCGGCGAGGAACTCCGCGCCCGGCAGCGGGCCGATGCCGGGCATGCTGGCGATCACCTCGGCGAGTCGGTGTTCGCGAAACCGGGCCGCAATGAGCTTGTCGATCTGGGTGATCTGCTCGTTGAGGCCCATCACCTCCTTGGCCAGGGTGTGGACCACCTGCGCGGCGATCTTCTCCCCGGGGACGGCGGTGTGCTGGCGCTCGGCGGCCTCCGTGGCGGTCTGGGCCAGGGTCTCGGCACCGCGGACCTTGCGATTGCGAAGCCAGGTCGTCAGCCGGGTGCGGCCGGTGCGCCGCAGCGCGGCCGGCGTCTGGTAGCCGGTCAGCAGGATCAGCGGCCCCTGGTTGTCCAGGTCGAGGGATCGTTCCAACGCGGGGAAGATGCCGGTGAGTTGACCGCGCAGGCGGTTGATCCGGCGGGTGCGGTCGGCGCTCAGGTCGGCCCGCCGGCCGGTGAGGATCCGCAGCTCGACGGCGTGCTCGTCGTCCGGCCGCAGCACGGTGAGGTCGCGGCGCATGCGGGCCTGGTCGGCGATGACGATCGCGTCCTTGGCGTCGGTCTTGCCGCCTCCCCGGTAGCCGGCCGAGGCCCGGCTGACCGCCAGGCCGGGTATGTAGACGAGGTGCTGGCCGTGGCCCAGCAGGATGTTGATCCACAGGGCGGCCATACCGTCCGCGACGTCCACCGCCCAGGCCACGTCCTCGTCCAGGGCGAGGACGTCGGCGAGCAGGGCCAGCAGCTCCGGCTCGTCGTTCAGGACCCGGCGCGACAGCAGCCGCCTGCCCTCGGCGTCCAGCACCACGCAGTGGTGGTGGGTCTTGCCGATGTCCGTCCCCGCCCAGATCCGGGCCACCTGTTCCTCCGGTCGTTCGATGCGCACTGTTCGTCCGGACGACCTCGCCAGCGTGGTCCTACTCAGCGATGCACCCGCGAGGGGCTCGCAGCTCCTAATCAGCGGCCGAGTCGTCGTGAGACGCCGGGCGGCCAGGTGATGGGAACCATCGAGGGCAACCGACTGAAAGCCATACCCGGCGTCTCTGGGCCTCAGGACCATACGACTGGCCCGTCCAACCCATCAACAACGTAGGACCGACTGAGGTGTTGGGTCATGCCCAAATCGGCGTCACCGCGACGGTGTAAGCCCACGTCCAGCGCCGCCTCCGGGATGACGCCATCGACGCCCTCAGCCGCACGGGCGGCAGACCGTCGATAACGCAACTGGGGCCGACGATGGTGGCGACCCGCCGCTCTCGCAGCATCTGTCTGCTGACGTTGCCGTCAACTACTGCCGTCAAGACGCCATGAAGCCCTCCATGGAATTGCTCCAGGGAGGGCTTCATGCACGTCCGATTTCACTGTCTGCGTCACATATCAGGCGCGTGAGCTCCGGGTAGCCAACCCACTCGACGACTCAGTCATCGGAGGTCGGGTACCCATGTCACCGCGCTTGAGTCAATCTCGGACTCCGCCAAGAACTCCCGAAGCGCCTCGCCGGGGTCGCCACCCTCATTGAGCATTAGCGTATATCCAGACGCGGGATTACCGGCGATCCTTACAAGTGCAACAATCCTCCCGGAATTCAGGCCAAAGATGGAGATTTCCGTCTCCCCGATATCCCCAATGGGAGACTCGACTGAGCCGCCGAGAGCCTCAATTTCCTCTCTGCCGATGTTTAGTTGAGCACACATCCCAGGCCTGGATGGAATCCAGCTTTCCAAGCTCATCGGAATCATTGCTACCTCACGGATCGGGATACCACGACCGGTATCTTTGCCACATCGCCGCCGTTTGCCGAACTCACTCCACGCAGGCTAGCTGGCCACCATGCCTGCCTTGGGAGACTATTTCGTTCGGGATAAGGATGCACTGTGGTGTAGAACTCGAAACTCCCAGGAGGGGCGTTCTCGGGGAGCGCTCCACGCCACGCCTGAACGATCTCTTCCTCTGGCCAGAAGATCCTCGACGGATTCCCCCACAACTCGCCAGATGCTTCAACAAGTGAGAGGGTCTCCGTGGTCTGGGTACTCCCGCCGGAGAGGCGGTGGAATGGCCCATGAAGCACAGTCTCCTGAGCTTCTTGCGCAGCCTCCCCGGCTCCTCCCGCCGCACCACTGGCGATTTCCCCACAATTGTGGACGAGGACCGGCGTGGCGCCTGCCAGCACATAGTACGTGTGGGAGGCGGCCCCTTCCGGCCTGCGTTTTCGCAGGTGAGCGGGAATCTACTCGTGTGCGGAGGTGCGTGGAAGTGCGTTGTTGTCCGGGCTTGTTGCCGTCAGCGTTGCTGTCAGTGGTCTACACCACGACGGGCCGTCAGATGCGACCGCCGGCGGTGGAGCGGTTTTGGCCGGTGTCCTGTCCGGTCTGGGGTCGGGCATGATCGGGGGGCCGTAAGCTTCTGCGGCTCGGTCAGGGCTTTTGGGCCTGACCGCAGTGTGGCCGAGTGGCCCCCCGGTCTTGCTCGACGCGGGTCCCTGGCCGGGGAGGTGGGTAAAACCGCGGAGCCGCCGGCCCCAGCCACCTGCTGCCCCGTTCGGGCGGTCGCGCCGGGACCGGGCGCCAGCCCGCACGCCCGGCGTCGGCCGCCCGGGGCGGGGCAGCGGCGCGCGCAGGGCGCGCGCCCTTGACCTTGTAGAGCGGAATTCGGCAGTGACTCCGGCTGGGCTTCGGGGCTCGCGGACTACAGCGTGACGGTGGCGACGGCGGTGTCGTCGTGGGCCTTGCCGCGGGGCCAGCGTTTGCCGTCGGCGTCGGCGAGTTCGGCAGTGCGGACTGCGCGGATGAGGGCGGCCGGGCCCTGGTCGTGGATGAGCTTGAGGGCCTCGGGCCAGTCGGCGAGGTGGAAGCGGTCGACCAGGCGGGAGGCGCCGTCGCTGACCATGGTGAAGCCGGTGACCTCGGTGCGCGGGACGGTGCCTGTGAGGGCGGCGTGGGCGACGGTGGGGTCGGCGGCGGCGACCCAGAAGCCGTCGGGCTGGTTGCGGTGGGCGCGCATGGCCTCGACGTAGCGGCGGAGGGCTTCGCCGTGTTCGGCAGTGCCGGTGGGGACGGCGTCCATGGAGCCCCGGAGGGCGGCGCCGACAAGGGCCTCGCGGTCGTCGGTGATGGCGACGGGTCCGGTGGCGGGGTCGGTGTGTTCGACGATCAGGGTGGAGTCGGCGAGGACCAAGTATTGGAGGTCCTGGTCGGTGAGGCGGACCGCGATGACGGTGGCCGACGGGGTGCCGGGATGGGTGAGGTCGCACTCGGCGTGCAGTGCGGCGGTGGTGGTGATGGCGTCCGCGAGGCAGTCGGTCAGGGCGCGGTCGGGCTGGTTGGTGACGCCGGCGAGCAGGTTGACGCCGAGCCGGGTCACGAACCACGCCACGCCGTGGGAGCAGCCGCAGTCGGATCCGGGCGGGGTTCCGGCGCCGTCGAGCAGGACGACGGCGCTCGGACTGGCCGCGACGAAGTCCTCGTTGGGGCGGTCCTGGCGGGCGGGTTCGGTGGCGATCTCCAGATGCACCCGGTCAGTCTGCCTCGTGCCGGTAGAACGGCGACAGTAGGCGGACGCGCACGGGCTCGTTGTCCTGGGGGTTGTAGTCGACGTTCAGCAGGACGGAGAACCGGCCGGTGCCGGCCTGCTGGTAGAGGTCGGCGAGGTCGTTGACGATCAGGTGGACGACGCCGAGCGTGCCCTGCGGGTGGATCCCGGTGAGGACGTCTTCCCCGCCGGCGCGTTCGCCGTCTCGGTCGAGCCGGTCGCCGACTTCGAGGCGAGCAAGAGCGGCGCGAAGGTGCAGGCGCGCGACAAGTCGACCGGGCACCCGCTCTGGGTCGTCGCGGTGGTCGACCCGGACCCGGAGGCGCGCGACACCTCCGCCCGCGTCAAGGTCGTGGCCCCGGTCCTTCCGGTGCTGCCGGACGCGGCTCCGGGCCTGCCCTTCCGACCGGTCGAGTTCGACGGCCTGACCGTGACGGCCTACGTCAACAACAGCGGCCGGGTCGCCTACTCGTTCAAGGCCACCGGCGTCAGGGTGCCCGCCCCGGCCCGCTCCTCCGCGAAGTCCGCGGCCTGACCTCGGCTTCGCCCGTCCTGGCGCGCGGCCGCACGTCGACTCGCGCGCCGGACGGCGCCACCCACCCCCCTCACGGTGTGAACTGAGGTGAAACACAGACATGTTCAAGTTGAGCAGCACCCTCAAGTCCGTGCTCCTGGCCCTGCTGGCCGCCTTGATCGGCTACTCGTGGGTTGTGGTCCACCTCGGCCCGAACGCCGGGCTGCTGGTGATCGCGGCCCTCGTCGCCGGTCCCGTCGGCCGGCTGGTGTACCGGGCGAAGTCCTTGCGCTCGCGGATCCGGCGCGGCTAACCGGAGTTGAGCTACTCCCTGGGACTGTGGCAGCAGGCACCGCTGCCCCGCTTCGACGCCCCGTACGAGTACGTGTGGCCGCGCATCGCACGGATGCGCAAGCACCCCGGCGGCCTGGACGTCCTGATCGGGTTGCTCCCAGGCCAGGTCCCCGAACAGGTAGCCCAGCACGCGCACGGGATCGCGCACGCCTGGCGCGTCCACCGGGTGGAAGTGACCAGCCCCCGTCGCGGGGCCGTGGTCCTGCGGGCGTGGACCTTCGACCCGCTCGCCAAGCCGTTCACGGCCACCGGCCGAACTCCCAAGCCGGTGCGGCAAACGCTCCGCAGCCGGCTGAGGGGGTGGTTCGGTCGGGTCCGGGCGCTGGCGGGCAGGTGCCGGTTTCGCCTTCGCCGTGTGGCGGGCGGAACGCGGAAGGCCGCCGCGTCCGCCTGGGCGGCTTCGGCACCTGGGCTTCCGGACACTGGTGGCAGCCCTGAGGCTGGTCCGCCGAGCACGGCGGCACCTGGCGGACGTGGCGGCGGAGGTGGAGCTGCGACCGAACCGCTCGGTCAAGTCCCGTGGCGGTCGGTGAGGATCGGCGCCCAGGAGGACGGCGGGCCCTGGCACTTGCGACTGCACGGCACCCATGTCCTGGTTGCCGGGGTCACCGGCTCCGGGAAGGGATCCGTCCTGTGGGGCGTGGTCCGGGAACTGCTGCCCGGAGCGTCCGCCGGCCTGGTGGAGATCTGGGCGCTGGACCCGAAGCGCATGGAACTGTCCTTCGGTGCAAGCCTGTTCACCAGGTACGCCAGCGACCCCGAGCTCATGGTCGAGCTGCTCGAAGCAGCCGTCGACCGGATGCAGGAACGCGCCCTGGCCTTCGCCGGCCGCCTCCGGGCCCACGTTCCCACCGCGGCTTCGCCGTTCGTCGTCGTCATGGTCGACGAACTCGCCTTCCTCACGGCCTACCAGCCCGACCGGGACCTCCGGCGTCGTGCCGAAGCGGCGATCGCGACCCTGACCAGCCAGGGCCGCTCGTTCGGGTTCTGCCTCGTCGGGGCCCTCCAGGACCCCCGCAAGGAAGTCATGAACCTCCGAAACCTGTTCCCCGACCGGATCGCCCTGCGCATGGACGAAGCCGCGCAGGTGGACATGGTCCTCGGCAGCGGCGCCCGCGACCGGGGCGCGTACGCGGACCTGATCTCGCCCGACCCCACGACCGGCGCGGGCGTCGGCTACGTCCGCAACGAGGGCAGCCCGACCCCGGTCCGCGTGCGGGCGGCCTACGTCTCCGATGCCGAGATCGAGGCCCTCGTCGCCCGGTACGACAACCAGTCCGTCTATGGGGTGTCTAGCCCCCTGGACAACTACGTGGAAACGTCCTCGGAAGGAGCTGCACAGCCGTGATCGTCACCGGCTCGCTCGTCCTGTTCCTCGGCGCCCTGATCGCCGTCCTCCTCCGGCACCAGGCCCTGAAAGCCACGCACCTGATCCTCTGCGGCGTCTTCGGCTTCCTCCTCGCCGAGACCTGCGCCTCCTCCCTGATCAAGCACCTGCTCGCCTGGCTCACCAAGACCCTCGCCACCATCCACCCCTGACCGGAGGTACCGCCATGTCCAACCGTCGCCTGCCCAGCGCCGCCAACTACCCCGTCCCCACGCCGGCGAACGGCCAGGACCCGCGCTTCACCCGCGGCCTGCTCGTCGACATCGCCCGCCGGATCGAGGACGCTGGCTTCCCGCCCATCACCACCGGCCACGACCTGGTCCGCCTGATGGGACCCTCTACGTCTTCTGCTACTCGGAAGACCGCTGATGACCGGAACCACCCGCGCGGAACGGGCCCGGATGCCCCTGGCCCGTTCCGTGCTCCGTCAGGTCGCCGAGGAACACGGCGTCTGCGTCCGGCCGGTGGCCCTGCGCCGCACCGACACCGCCACCGGCCACACCGACCTCGTCGACATCCCGTGCGGCGCCACCCGCGCGAGCCTCTGCCCCAGCTGCGCCGAACGCAAGCGCCGCCTGCGCGCCGCCCAGTGCCGCGAAGGCTGGCACCTCACCGAGGAGCCCGTCCTCGAACCCGATGCCGCCACCGCCGCGCAGCAGTACCTCACCGAACTGCGGGCCGACCTGACCAAGGCCCACACCGCGGCCACCGGAGCGGAGGCCGACGAACTCGTCTTGCTGCTCGTTGAGATCGACACCGAACTCGCCGAGACCGGCGTCCGCGGCACCCTCGCCCCCGCCCCGGCAGCCCGCCGGGTCCGCTCCACCCGACGCCGGCAGGACAGCAGCGACCTGCCCCGCCGCCCGGTCGAGAACCGCACCCTCGGCAAGGCGTACACCACCCCCGACGGGCGGACCTTCCGCCCCTCGCTGTTCCTGACCCTCACCCTCCCCTCGTACGGACGCGTCCGCGCCGACGGCACCCCCGTCGACCCGACCACCTACGACTACCGCCGGGCCGCACGGGACGCCCTCCACTTCCCCAAGCTCATCGACCGGTTCGTCCAGAACCTGCGCCGCTTCGTCGGCCACGACGTCCAGTACTTCGCCGTCGTCGAACCCCAACGCCGCCTCGCCCCGCACCTGCACCTCGCCCTGCGGGGCACCGTCTCCCGCGCCGAACTGCGCCAGGTCGTCGCCGCCACCAACCACCAGGTCTGGTGGCCGCCCGCCGACCACCAGGTCTGGTGGCCGCCCGCCGACCACCCCGTCTACGCCCCCGACGCGCCGCCGCACTGGTCACCCGAACACGGCGCCTTCCTCAACCCGGCCACCCACGAACCGCTGCCCACCTGGGACGAAGCCCTCGACCTCCTCGACGACGACCCCGAAGCCCGGCCCGCGCACGTACTCCGCTTCGGCCCCCAGCTCGACGCCCAAGGCGTCCTCGTCGGCTCCCCGCAGGCCGCCCGCTGCGTCCGTTACCTGACCAAGTACCTCACCAAGTCCGTCGCCGAGTGCCACACCCCGACCGGCACCACCGAGAGCGACCACGTCGACCGCCTCGCCGCCGAACTCCGCCACGAACCCTGCTCGCCCACCTGCGCCAACTGGCTCCTCCACGGCATCCAGCGCCTACGTCTTGGCCGCCAACGGGAACCGACAGCGGCTCCACGTCTACGGCAGGACCTGCCAACAGGCGACGGACAAGCTCACCGAAGCCAAGGCCGCCAGTAACCGGGGCGTCCCTGTGGTCCACGCGCAAGGCACCGTCGGCAACTGGATCACCTACGGGCTCGACACCGTCGCGGTGCACCGCGTGCGCGAGACCACCCACACCCGCTACACGGCCGTCGCCCGCCTCTACACCATCCCGGGCCTCGGTGCGAAGAAGCTCTCCAAGGTCACCGCCAGGGACATCCGCACCTGGCTCGACGGCCTACGCACCCGCTGCCAGTGCTGCGCCCGCCGCACCGACCACCAGCGAACGCCGGCGAAGCAGCGGTGCTGCGCGGTGGGCGACTGCTGCCGGCGGGTGTTGAGCGCGCTCACGCTCACCTACATCCACACCGTGCTCAAGACCGCCTTGGAACACGCCGTCCAGGAAGAGGAGATCCCGCGCAACGTCGCCCGCAACGTCCGCCTCGGCACACCCCGGCCGCGACGGTTCGAACCCCTGACGGCAGAAGAGGCCCGCCAACTGCTCGACACCACCCGCGACCACCCACTCCACCCTGTGGTGCACCTCGCCCTCCACACCGGGTTGCGGCGGGGCGAACTCCTCGGCCTCACCTGGGAGGACATCGACCTCAACGCCGGCACGGCCGTGATCCGACGCACGCTCCAACGAACGAGTGACAACGGGTTGGTGCTGTTCCCGACCAAGACCAAAGCTTCCGAACGTCGCATTGCCCTGCCCGCCGCCTGCGTCCAGGCCTTGCACGCGCACCGCGCCCGCCAGCAGGCCGAGCAAGAAGCCGCAGGACTGCGTTGGAACCCCCGCGGCTACATCTTCACGGCGCCCAGCACCGTGCTCCCGATCGAACCCAGCACCCTCAACCGACGCTTCGCCACGTTGCTGCATCAAGCCGGCCTCCGCCGGATCCGCTTCCACGACCTCCGACACACCACCGCCACCCTCCTCCTGGACCAAGGCGTCGAACTCGTCGTCATCAAAGAACTCCTCGGCCACGCCCACATCGGCGTCACCGCCACCGTCTACACCCACGTCAGACTTCGCATCCAACGCAACGCCATCGACCTCCTCGGCAACGCCCTCAGCCACCCCGACACGGGGCCTGACAGTCGCCGCGACGGCGACGATCCACCGAGAAGTGGGATCTTGAACCCTACCCGGTGACGTCAACCGGTGACGTCAAACGATCAGGAGGCCCTACCGGGAAGATCTGGTAGGGCCTCCTGTGTTCTTGGGTCAGGTCGATGCGCTCCCATTTTGGTGACGCATCAGATTTCATGTCTCAAGCGCCTGAGCGCTGGGATGAACCGCCCGGATCTTGCCGATCCTGAACTTAGAAGTCGGAGCATCAACGATCACTGAGGGCGTATCCGGAGCGCTTCCCTGGAAGTCAAGGAAGCCCCCGGCAGCTCCACCGAGATGGAATCGGAGGGGCTGCCGGGAAGCTTTCTAGAAGGGAGAAACTATTTCCTTCGGGGCAATTCCCGTGATGAGGTTCTCCAGGGCCAGATCTGCTTTCCCGTGCCGTTTTGAACCGGCGCCAAGGAGATAGATGACGCCCTCCTCGTCGATTGCCAAGAAGAATTCTCCTCTCCCTATTTCTCCCAGGGGGAAGAAATTATGACCAAGCGACTCGGAGAGCTCTGCGAATCTGTCCCCCTCTCCGATGGCAAGCTCCGGGTCAAACTCGAACGGCTCTCGTGCGCATGTAACTCCAGGTCCACTGATATCGACTCTAAGTCCACCGAACTCGCTAAGGAAGTTCTCCGCCGCAGCGTGCCAAACGAATTCTCGTACCGATGTCTTCCAGTCGGAAAGGTCAACTCTTCGCCCCGGAGTCCAGCCGGCGCACAAAAGGACGCTCTCCGTCTCCGGGGAGAATCGAGGCATCTACTTTGCCCTCCTGAAATTGATGTCGTAATGATCGACCAGGACTTGGCAGCTTTCGCAAGGCCCAATGAGCTTTTGGAAGCTCTTATTTGTTCTGGTTCGCCCCAATGTCGCTGCAGCGGTGGCCCCAGTCGGGTCCAGTCCAGCATCTAGGGCTTCAGTCAAACACTGAACCAAACCGCAACCTCCGTGATTAACTCCACGTTGATCAGCTGGGATGGAGTTGAGGAGTCCTCGAATGGCTGGATGAACCCGCCGAACTCCTGCCCCTCCATCGCTATAAGCGACGATCGGGGCATTTCCGGGAATTTGCAGAGCTTCAATTACCTGCGGGCGCTTAGATCCCGAAAGGTCAGCAACTGCTTCTGCTTCCGAAAGTACCGCAGCAACAACGTCACAGTTATGAACGAGGACCGGCGTAGCCCCCGCCAGCACATAGTACGTGTGGAGGTTAGCGACCGTCAGGTCGTTGGCGGGTTGGGGGGTGGTCGTGTAGGGGCGGGTGTGGAGGATGAGTCGGGGGGTGTGGTCGGGGGTGGTGAGGTGGTGGCCGGGCTGGAGGTCCTTGGCCTCGGTCCAGCGGTGGGCCGTGTCGTCCCAGTACGGGTGGTGGGCGGTGGAGACGAGGGTGGTCGCCTCGGAGGTGGTGCCGTCCTCGTGGGGTGTGGCGATGGTGAGTTCGGTGAACTCGGTGTCGTCGGGCGTGGTGATCTTGGCTGTGATCGGTTCGGCGGTCGTCTCGCCGGTCTGGGGGGCCGTCGCGGTGACGGATTCACCGGGTTGGAGGTCGCCGATCGGTTTGGCGCTTCCGTCCGCCATCAGCACCGGTGTGCTCGGAGGGAAGCTGTGCGCGGGCCAGGGGCAGCCGGCCGGCGCGGATCCGCCGTGCGGCGTCTTCGGGGTCGGGATCTCCGGCGCCTTGCGGAGGTCCTTGATGACCGTTCCGGCGATCTCCGCAACCCACTTGCCCTTGACGAGCGAGGTGGCGGCCCAGAAGCAGGAGGCCTTGTCCCCCTCGATGCATCCCTGGGCGTCGCCGAGCGGTGTGACCTCCTTCGCGATGGCCCATCCGGCCCTCGCAAAGCCCTTGACCACGTCGAAGCCGCTCGCACGGCGGTCCTTGACCCTGCCGTTCTTCAGGACCTGGGTGTAGACGTATTCCCGGTTCGACGCCCGGCTGGTGTCGACAGCCGTCTCGTAGTAGCGGTGCTGGGCGTCGACGCTGACGTAGTCACTGGTCGCCGCCGTGTTGCTGACCGTGATGGTTCCGCCGTGGCAGTCGTAGAGCGTGCCGCATTCCTCAGACTTGAGACCGCTCGGGTCGCTGAGGTTGACGGGGTCGTTCTCGCTGTAGGCGTAGCCGTTCCACTGCTGCGGGTTCGCGGCGTCGAGGATCGGGTCGGGGCTGATGAAGCGTCCCGTCGCCGGGTCGTACTGGCGGGCTCCGAGGCTGGTGAGGCCCGTGGTGTCGTCCTTGCTGCCGCCGATGAAGCCCTTGGTGCCGGCCCAGTCGGAGGTCTGCGGCTGGGTGCCGCGGGGGTTGCCGAACGGGTCGCTGGGCCGGCGGGTGACGGCCTGGTCGGACGTGGTGTTGATCTGAAGGTTGGCTGTGCCGTGCGGGTCGGAGGCCTGGATGAGGACCTTGCCGCCGCCGATGGCCGCGGTGACGCGGGTGTAGGTGAGGCCGCCGGGGGCGGCGATGGTGCGGACGTTGCTCAGCGAGCCGCTGCCGGTGTCGAGCGTGAGCTCGTCGGTGGCGAGGCTGAGCGTGGTCTTGCCCGGGTTGCGGCGGATGAGCTGGTTGCCGTCCGCGTCGTACAGGTAGGTGGTGGCGTCGGTCTGCCCGGTCCTGGCGAGGTTGTCGAGCTTGTCCTCGCCGTTCCAGGTGAGGGTGCTGGTGCCGCCGGTGTCGGTGATGGAGGTGGTCCGGCCCTTGGCGTCGTACTGGTACGAGACGGTCTTGGTGCCGGCCGGCCCGGTGCTGGTGGAGGTGAGGAGGGCGTGGGGCCCGCCGGTTCCGCCGCCGGTGTTGGGCGCGTTGGTGGGGCTGTTGGTGCTCTTCGCGGCTCCGAAGGTCTGGGTGGTGGTGCTGTCGTTGAGGCTGTTTCCGGTGATGTCGCGCTGGACGAGGCCGGTACGGTTGCCGGTCGCGTCGTAGCTGTACGTGGTCCAGTACGGGGCGGGGCCGCCGATGCTGCGTCCGCCGGGGTTGGTGGTGGCGGGGCCGTTGGCGTTGTTGCAGCCGCCGACTCCGGGGACGGTGGAGGAGCTTCCGGTGCCGTGCGTCGCACCGGCGGAGTCGGTCCAGTCCGCCGTGGTGGAGGTGCCGCCCGTGTCGGTCCAGGCGCCGGTCAGCCGCCCGAGGTAGTCGTACGTGAAGCACTGGGTGTCGGTGGCGGTGGCGTCTTGCACCGTGGTGGCCGAGGTGATTCGGCCGGACGGGGTGTAGGTGTAGCTGGTCTGGTCGACCGACACCGTCCCGAGCTGGCGGTCGACGAAGTTGTTGATGACGCGCCCGGTCGCCCAGTCGTACTGCGTGGTGGCGACGACCTGGGTGCCGTACTCGCCGACGGTCGACCGGACGGGCCTGGCGAGCGCGTCGTAGCTCACCTTGGCGATCACCGCCTTGCCGAGGCTGGCCGCCGAGGTGACCAGTCCGGTGATGGTGGTGCCGTAGCTGACGGTCTCGGCCGGGAGGCCGCCTGCGGCGGGGATGCTGACCCTCTTCAGGGCGCCGATGACGTCGCTGTAGGTGTTGGCGGTGGTGTAGGTGCCTGCCAGTGCTCCCTCGGCGGAAGGGATGGTGACGGAGCTGCCGAGCGGCCGGTACGCGGTGTCGTAGCCGGTGACGGCCTTGGTGTAGGCGGCGCCGTCGGAGCCGCCGACGTAGCGGGTCGACGACGTCGGCTGGCCCTTGAGGATCGTGTCGTACGTCCAGGAGGCCAGTTGGTTCGCCGGTGCGACGCTGCCGTTGTACGAGCCGGTCCTGCGACCGAGGAGGTCGTAGGTGTAGGCGAGGGTGGTGTTCTTGGCGTCGGTGGTGTGGTCGACGCGGGAGTTGGCGTCGTAGAAGGTCCGGGTCGTGCCCGTGTCGGGGTCGGACGCGGAGGTCTGGCGGCCTCGCAGGTCGAAGGTGTAGTTCCAGGTGTTGCCGCTGCTGTCGGTGCGCCGGGAGGCGAGGCCGCCCGGGGTGTAGCCGTAGGTGGTGACGTCCGCGTCGGCGGCGTTGCCGGTGGCGGTGGGAGTGCGGTACTGCCACACGGCCGCGGTGCGGCCGCGGGCGTCGGTGACGGTCGAGGTCGGGGTCGCGCCCGTGGGCGGGGTGACGTCGGTGCGGTCGGCGCCGGGGTAGGCGTTGGTGCTGGCCCACTGGAGGTTGCCGTAGGAGCGGAACTCCGCGCGCAGTACCCGGCCCGTGCCGTCGTAGGTGTTCCAGGTCTGGCCGGGGATCTGGCCGTCGCCGACCGGGACGAAGATCGACTCGGTGGGGAAGGAACCGCCTTCGTAATACGGGTTGGAGGTCTTGATGACCCACCCGTGGGTGTCGTAGACGGTGTCGGTGATCAGCCGGCCGGTCGGGTAGGCGGCGCTGGTGCTCTGGCTCTGGCGCGGGCGCCCGAGGCCGTCGAGCAGGTCGATGGTCGCGGAGTAGGTGACGCCGTCGTCGTTGATCGTCTCGGTCTTGACGGCTGCCGGCCCGTCCGTGCCCCGCACGGTGTACGTGAACTTCTTGCTCGCCGCGCCGTCGGTCGGCCGGTCCGGCGCCCACACCGCGGTGATGCGGCCGAGGGCGTCGTACTGCGCGGTGGTGACGCGGTCGTTGAGGTCCCGGCTGGTCAACGGGGAGCCGCGGGCCGGGTCCTGGGTGACGGTCGTCGTCCAGTCGGACCCCAGCGGACCGGTGCTCCGGACCTCGGTGGGCAGGGCGCCGGAGGCCGGGCTGATGGCGGAGGTCGTGACGGCCGGGGTGACCGAAGGGCCGCTCAGCTGCTTGCCGGAGCGGTCGTAGGTGGATCCGTCGGTGGTCCCGGACGTGGTGCTCCGCCCGTAGGCGTCGAAGGCCGCGCTGCCCTGGTGGGCGTAGACGGGGCCGCCGGCCTGGTCGAAGTGGTCGAGCACCTGGGTACTGGTCGGGTCCCCGGTGGCGCCCGCCTGGCCGAACGGCTTGCCGTCGTAGAGCGTCCGGTTTCCTGCGACCGTGTTCGAGGCCGACGGCACGGTGCCGCACGGGCCCTGGACGGTCACGATCTCCGAGACCAGCATGAGCCGTTGCGGGTTGTCGCTGGTCGCGTAGCCGGAGGTGGTGCAGGTCTCGGGGGCGGTGGCGCTGCCGTCGCCCTTGTCGTTGACCTGGGTCACCCGGTTTCCGCGGGTCGGGTCGGTGGTCGTGGTCACCGTGGAGGTGCGCCAGCTGCCGTCGGCGAGCTTCGCCTTGGAGACGTCCGTGGTCTGGGAGTCCGGGTAGCGGGCGTAGACCTTCGACGAGCCTGCACTCTGGGTGTGGGTCGCGGTGATCTGCTGGCCGTTGTAGGTGGTGCCGGAGACGGACTGGACGCTGCCGCCGGCCTTGTCGTAGGTCTCGGTGGCGACGACGCGGCCGCCGAGCCAGTCGTTGTCGGCGACGTTCCCGCCGAGGGGGCTTGCCACCTGGACGCTGCGCTGGCTGCCGTTGCGGAGGTAGTCCCCGTCCATGCCGCGCAGGTAGGTGGTGGTCTGCTGAGTCTTGGGTGCCTCGCTGACCGAGCCGCTGCCGGTGGTGGTGGTCACCGACTGGTAGCCGCGGAAGTTGTCCCAGGTACGGGTCTTGGGGTCGGTGAACTCGGCGTCGTTGCGGTGCCAGGCGGCGCCGCCGTTGTAGGTGTACTCGGTGGTCCTGCCGATCGGCGGAGTGGCGACGAGGTCCTGCTCGGTGATGGTTCTGACGAGCGGCTTGTTGAACCAGTCGTTGACCGGGTCGGGCGAGGACTGGCCGGGGAGGTACCACTTGACCGGCATGCACGCCATGGAGTTGTTGTCCTCGGAGGCGGGCATGTGGTTGTTGACCCGGGAGCACTCGGGGTCGCTGTAGATGACGTTGATGCGGCCGCCGGTCTCGGTCGTGATGCCCTGGATGCGCGGGCGCATGAACATCGGCGCGGCCGGGACGAGGCCGTCCACGCGGTTGGCCATCATCACGTAGGTGAACGAGACGGCCGGCAGGCTGATCGGCGCCTGGCCGTTGGAGCCGGTGCGCTGGACGGAGTCGAGCTGCAGGGTGCGCTTGGTTCCGTCACCGGGGTCGGCGAGGGACTGGGACAGCGCCCACGTGTCGACGTCGCGGTAGGCGGAGTCGACGAGGACCTGGGTGGTGATCGCGGTCAGGCGCTTGGTGGTGAAGAAGGTCGGCGCGTAGTTCGAGCACGCCCCGGAACCGGTGCAGATCTGGTCGATCGGCACGTCGGGCCAGGCGTCGGCGTTGGCGGTGGTGCGCTGGCTCTCCGCGCACGTGATCGAGCCGGAGGCCTTGCAGCGCTCGTCGACCGTGAAGAGGACCTTGGCGGCGGGGTTGAGCGCCCCCTTGGCGGCCTTCTGGTCGTCCAGGCGCTGGCCGTAGCCGATCTCCTTGAGGTAGCCGGTCCGCTGGTAGTCGGTGAGGCTGCCGTTGCCGTTGTTCTGGGCGCCGCCGCGGCTGTACTTGTTGCCCTCGGTGGCGTACTTGTAGGTGGTCAGGTTGCCGTGCGGGTCGACGACGTAGTCGAGCTGCCAGCGCCAGGCCATCTGGCACCACGAGTTCTTGCCGGAGCCCGCGCCGTAGCAGGGGTCGCCGCTGTTCGGTGAGTAGACCGGGGTGGTCAGGACCGAGTTCGCGGACGGATCGCTGCCGTCGCCGCCGGGGAGGTGGTTGCGGCCGAAGTAGTACTGGATACCGTCGGTCGTGGTGATCCGCCAGTACTCCATGTCCCGGTAGTCGGTGTCGCCGGCCGCCTTGGGTGCGCCGGTGAGCTGCTCGATCTTGGAACCGTCGTCACTCTGCAGGTGCCAGACGCCGGTGGCGTCGTCGCGCACGATGGTGCCGGAGCGGCTGCCGAGCGAGAGCGTGGCGTTCTGGCCGGCCCAGCACTGGTCGGTGGAGCCGGTGATGCCGGCCTTGTCACAGCCGCGGTAGGACCGCTCGATGTAGCCGGGTTCGTAGCCCCAGCCGTCACCGACCCACGAGGACTGGGAGTTGGTGGCCGACGTCCTGCCGTCCACCGCGGCCGAGTTGTAGTCGAGTCCCACGGCCGGGGCGGCGCCGCCGAGGGACGGCGGTACCTGGATCGGGTAGCTGTACGTGAAGTTGCCCGAGTTCGACCCTGCCTTCCACCCCGCCGACGGCGAGAGCGGTGTCGCGGTGTACGACCCGCCGGGGCCGGACGGAGCGGGAGCCGCTGCCAGCACGAGCGCTCGCCCGGCCGGTGCGGGAGCGGTGGCCGGGCTCTGCGCGGATGTGAAGGACGCGTTGACGGCGTCCTGCGGGTTGGCCTTTCCTGAAGGCTGCTGCGGGCTGGATGCGGAGGGCAGCTTGACGTCCGCAGTGACCTTGCCCTGCCCGTCGAGCGTCGCGGGGACGGGTGTCCGGGTTCGGCACTCTTCCCGCTCCGGGGTGGTCAGCGCGCACGAGGGCAGTGCCACGAGCGTGGCACGGTCCGACCAGCCTGCGGCCTGGAGCGCCTTGAGGTCGAGCGTGACGCTCGCCGCACGTCCGTCGCCCTTGCCGGGTGCCTCGGCGTCGGTCAGGGCGACGAGGGGGCCGGTGACACCCGCGGCCTTCCCCTTGTCCTGACCGGCCACCTGGACGGTGACGGTGTGAGCGCTCTCGCCCGTACCGTTTCCGGGTGCGACCGAGACGGCGAGTGCCCCGGCCTTGGAGCCGGTGCCACCGCCGGAGGCCGGGGAGGCGCCGCCGGTCGCCGACCGGGCGGACTTCGCCCCCGGGCTGTCCGGGCCGAGCGTCACGGTCTCCGTCCCGGTCACCACGGGCGGTGCCGTCTCCGGCTTCCAGTCGGCCGGCTTCGCGGCGGGTTTGGCCGCCGGTTTGGCGTCGTGTCCCTCCACGGAGGTGGTGGCGCCGCCCAGCGGTGTGCGGGGCGGTGTCCAGACCTCCCCCTCGGGCGCCGGATAGGTCCACGCCGCCGCGGGTGGCACGGCCACCCCGGTCATGGCCAGCGCGACCATGGCGGCCATGACGGGTGACCGCCACCGGCCTCGTGCTGCTGTCGTCCGAGCCCGTTTCCGGGCAGACAAGACCCCCACCTGCGCTCCCTCGCTGATGTCGACACAGCGTCACATGGACATAGCTGTGTGCCAGATTGGACGTGACACTACGTGCCGCCTCTGACACGTCGCCAGGCTGTTCGAGAGCCGTGCAGGGGATGTTTATGAAGTCTTGACTTGGAGGTCTACTCTTATCCGGACATGTCAACCCAATCCTGCAAAGCGTTTGACCTACCCACTGGTCAGGACGCATCGTTCCGACCCGAACGCATCTCCCGGAGGGGGATCGCGCATGGGAGGGGAACCCAGAAGCAGACATGTCCATCACTTCGCGAACATTTCCGAACATGCCTCCACCGCGCTCGGCGCGTCGGGGAGCGGCGCGACTCGCCGCCCTCGCGGCGAGCTGCGCCCTGAGCGTCGGTCTGCTGACCGCGCCTGCCGCGGTCGCCGCCGATGCCGCACCGCCCGCCCCGCACGGCCCGAGCGGCACTGTCCCGCCGCTGGTGCCCCCGACGCCGGGCCCGGCCCGAACACCCCTGCAGCAGGCGATGGTGGACGCCGTCGCCAAGGCCCGGTCGACCGGCAAGGCGGTCGTCGTGGAGGCCATGACCAACGAGGTGTCGAAGACCGTCGCCAACGCGAACGGCACCCTCACCACGACGGACAACGCCCAGCCGGTGCGAACCCGGCAGAACGGTGCCTGGGCCGACCTCGACCCGACCCTGCGAGCGAACGCGGACGGCACCGTCGGCCCCGCCGTCTCGAACACGGCCCTGGCGCTCTCGGGCGGTGGCGGCGGACCCATGGCCACGATCTCCACCGCCGACGGGAAGAAGCTCTCGGTCGGTGCCCCGTTCCCGCTGCCCAAGCCGGCACTGAACGGATCCACCGCCACCTACGCCGACGTCCTGCCCGGCGTCGACCTCCAGTTGACCGCGCTGTCCATCGGGGGATGGCGCGACGTGATCGTGGTCCGCACGCCGGAGGCGGCGGTCAACCCGGCGCTGAAGACCCTGCGCTTCCCGATCACCGCCCAGGGCCTGACCGTCACCGCCGACGACCAGGGCCGCATCGACGTCAAGGACGACAAGGGCGCCCTGCGCTTCCGTTCCCCGTCGGCGCTGCAGTGGGACTCGTCGACGACCGCGGCGCCCGCCACGGCGCCGAAGTCTGCCAAGGCCGCTGCTGCGGCTCCTGCTGCCGACCCCGGATCTGCGCCGGCGGGCGGCATCCGTTCCTCCGCCGAGGCGCCGGGGGACGGGGCGAACGTGGCCGCCATCGGCACGAAGGTCACCCCGGCGGCGATCGAGCTGACGCCGAACCAGGGCGCACTCGGGTCGGGCACCGGCCCGTGGTACCTCGACCCGTCCCTGGTCGCGACCAGCTCGGTCCAGGGGTCGGTGGAGGTCCAGGAGAACCACAAGACCGCCGAGAACTTCAACAAGAAGACCAACCTGGCCACCGGGTTCTGCGGCTACCACAGCAGTGACCCGGCGCTGGACTGCGGCGTGACCGGACGCCAGCGCGCCTACTTCCAGTTCGGCATCAACCCCGCGCTCTACACCAAGCCCGGTGGGGCGGAGAGCCCGCCGACGGTCTTCACCTCCACGCTCAACGCCCAGGTCACCGGTGCCTCCAGCCCCGGTACGAACACGCCGTTCGTGGTGTACTCGGCGCCCAAGCCCATCTACGAGCACACCAGCTGGAACGACCAGCCCTGCGGTACCAGTAAGACCGCCGTCATGGAGAACTGCCCGACGGTCAACGGCCAGTGGCTCACCGGCACCGGCCCGCTGGCCATCGACGTCACCGCCATGATGAAGCAGGCCGTCGCCGGCCAGTGGCCGTGGTGGACCGTCGGCATCGCGCCGATGAACAACGAGTTCGAGGCCTCGTACCGCCACTACATCGCCAACAACCCGTTCATCACCACCACGTACGACATCACGCCGACCGTCTGGTACCCGCGGACCAGCCCCGCACCCGGCTTCGCGTGGAACAACAGCACCAATGAGTGCACCAGCGGTGGTACCCACCCCTGGGACAACCCCGGCTGGATCAGCAGCAATCAGAGCATCTCGTTGATCGCGAACAGCTACTCCCCGGCCGGCCAGTCCCTCTACACCAGCTACCGGATGTGGGACGACAACGACGGCAACTACTCCTTCACCGACGGACACTGGGGCGGGCCCTACAACAGCCCCGCCGAAGCCGTCTCCCCCGGCGCACTGAGCGACGGCCACCAGTACGGCTGGTACGCCCAGTCCAGCGACGGCACCCTCAGTTCGCCCGGCAGCGCTGCGTGCTACTTCCGCATCGACCGGACCAACCCCCGGGTGAGCATCAGCTCCACCGACTTCCCGCCCTCCGGCACTCCGAACCCGACTCCGGCCAAGTACATGAACGACTGGGGCAGGTTCACCGTCAACGCCGAGGACCCGGCTCCCGGCCAGGGTCTGCAGGCCTCCGGCATCGCCTGCGTGCGCGTGAGCAACGACCCGACCCCGGTCGTCGGTTGGCGTTGCGGGCAGAACGGGACGCTCGCGCCCGGGCAGCCCTACGACTACCAGCCGCGGCAGTGGGGCACCAACACGCTCTACGCGTGGGCCATGGACAACGCCGGCAACTACAGCCAGCCGGCGCTCTACAACTTCTACGTCCCCTGGAAGCCCGGCACCCAGCCGCTGTTCGGCGACGTCACCAACGACCAGCAGCCGGACATCGTCCTGGCCGACAAGAACGGCGACCTGCGGATCATCGGCGGTACCACGGACCCGGTGAACTCGCTGGTGGCCCCGGCCTCCGCGGCGCCGGGCAACCGTGACTTCGGCGCCACCTGGGCCGACTTCCAGATCAGCCATCACGGCACCTTCGCCGTCGGCCAGCCGGTCGACCAGATCGTCGCGCACTACACCAAGGACAAGGCGCCGCAGCTGAAGGACGCCCTGTACCTGATCCCGAACGACGGCACGGGCCGTTTCGGCGCCCAGGCATCGGCCTCGCTGAACCGCCCCACCAGCTGCACCACCTACGGCACCGGCGCACGCTGCGCCGCCTACACGCAGAGGGTCTGGAGCAACGTCTCCCAGGTCGTGGCGATCGGCACCCCGGAGGGCGAGTCGGTCGGCGGCGAGCCCAACAACCCCTCCCACCGGGTCATGATGACCCAGACCGCCCTCCTGACCGTGGAGAACGGGAACCTCTACCTCTTCCAGCCGAACGGCCTCAGCGACGGCCTCGACAGCGCGACGCTCATCCCCACCACGAGCGGCAGCTGGAACGACTACGAGCTCCTCACTCCCGGTGCCGCCAACGGGGCGACGACGGTGCCCGGGACCACGGACCCGACGTACCAGACCACCATATGGGCGCGGCACCGCACCAACGGCACCGTCTACGCCTACCCGCTCACCTGGAAGGCCGACGGCACCGTCGACTACTCCGCGCTGACCAGGCCCGACGCCGGCACACCGATCCTGACCGGCGCCAATTGGACCACCGCGGCCCAGCCGCAGATCGGTGCCGCCGATCTCAACAACGACGGCTACCCGGACCTCTGGGCGGTGAACGGCGCGAACGCCATCACCGTCTTCCCCGGGAAGAGCAGCGACGGCACCAGGAACAAGGTCGACGGGTTCGGTGACTGGCAGTTCCTCGGCTACGCCGACGCCAGTGTCTCCGTGCACCCCGCCACCGCGAGCTGGCAGTGCATGGATGCCGTCGGCGGGCCCCACGACGGTGCCGAGGTCGCCATCTACAGCTGCTGGGAGACGGCCGCCCAGCGGTTCAGCCCGGCGACGGACGGCACCATCCGTGCTGGCAGTTACTGCCTGTCCACCAAGGACGACGCGCTCGGCAACGGCACCCGGGTCGTCCTCGCGACCTGCACCGGTGGCAGTGGCCAGAAGTGGAGCGTCCGTTCCGACGGCAGGATCGTGCTGCCCGCCACGGTGGATCCCGCCGGCAACCCGGGTGGCCGGTGCCTCGAGCTGCCCGGGTGGGCGACCGATCAGGGCACCCGGGTCGGCATCTGGGACTGCCCCGGCGTGCAGGCCAACCAGCAGTGGAGCCTGCAGTACGAGCAGCACACTCCCTGAAGGGGACGGCCGTGAGGCCGCGATGAGGTGAACGAGGACGTCCGTGGGGCGGGGCTCCGGGTGGTTCGGGGCGCCGCCCCGCGGGCGTTCTAGCGGGTGGTGATGGTGACGACGGAGTACTGGGTCAGGGTGAGGGGGATGCTGAGGGTGGTGCCGGTGACGGTGTGGGGGGCGGGTTTGGGGGTGGGGTCGGTGCCGTCGGGGGTGGCGACGGTGACGGCGGTGGGAGTGGTGCCGGGCGGGAGGGTGTAGGAGAGGGTGCAGTTGGCGGGGGTGGTGCGGAAGGCGGCCGGGGTGTCGCCGAAGTTGGTGAAGTTGACCAGGTGGACGACGGTGTCGGCGCCGAGCCGCCGGGCGTCGAGGTAGATCCGGCGGTCGCCGGCCAGGGTGACGGCGGGCGGGGCGGACTGCCGTACGGCGGCGAGCAGTTGGTCGGCGGAGGCCTGGTCGGTCCTGGTCAGGTAGCTGAGGCCGGCCCGGTTGCGGACGTACCAGCAGGTGCCGGCGCCGTAGGCGTTCTGCCGGGTGGCGGGGAGCGGGTCGGCGCGGCGCAGGCCGAGGACGTCGGAGAGGGCGAACTCGGTTCTATGGCCGCCGAGTTCGTCGAGTGCGGTGGGGGCCGGGCCGGTGATGACGATGGTGCCGCCGGCGGCGACGAAGCCGCGCAGCGCGGCCGCTTCGGCGTCGGAGACGGCCTGCAGGTCGGGCAGCAGCAGGACCTTGAAGCGGGTGAGGTCGGCGGCGGTGAGGCCGGGGCTGGGCACCGTGTCGAAGGGGACGTGCGCGTACACGAGGGCCTTCACGGTGCCGCGGAACTCGCCCAGCCAGGGGACGGCGGCGCAGCTCTGCTCCGGGTCGTCGCCGCCCCACCAGTCGGTGATCCCGGCGGGTGCGGTGGCGTTGGCGTACATGCCGATGCCCGCGCCCGGGGCGACGTAGTCGCGGGACGGGCTGGAGTGGTAGACGCCGACCTCGGCGATCGGGGCGGCGTCGTAGAGGCGTTCCTGGTTGGCGCGGACGAAGGCGTACATCCGGGTGCGCATCGCGGCGTCGACGGTGTCGTTCTTGAACGGGGTCTTCACCTCGTACGGGTTGCAGCCGGCGGCGATCAGCTGGGACATCACCAGGGAGGCGTCGTCGGCCTGCCAGCCGTAGGAGAAGGCCCAGGCGGGTTTGGTGCCGCTGGCGCCGCGTGCGTACTTGTACATCGAGATCAGGCAGACCCAGTCGGTGGCGGTGGCGTGCCGCATGCCGTCGTAGTTGCCGAGGATGTCCACCTCCCAGACCTGGCTGACGGCGCCCTCGGCCTGGCGCAGGTAGCCGCCGTCGAGGCCGATCGAGGTGGCGTAGCGGTAGTCCATCGAGACGGTCTCGACGAAGGTGACGAGGTCGGGGTTGACGGAGCGGCCGGCGGCGGCGATGTCGAGCTGGAACCGGAGCAGGTTGCGGTGGCGCCACTCGACGTAGCGGCGGAACGTCGGGTCGGCGAAGTCCGCGGCCTTGGGGAGGGCGAGGCCGGTGTCGGCCCTGAAGGCGGCCGCGCCCCAGGTCGAGGCGTCGCACCAGGAGAGCACGCCGTCGAAGTAGATCGGGACGTCCGGCCAGATGCCGTCCACGCCGGTCGCGGCGACGCCCTTGATCCGCTTGAGGTAGTAGTCCCGCCAGGGCGAGTTCGGGCTGAGCCAGACGCTCTCGTCGCCCGGGTCGACCCATACCACCACGCTGCCGTAGAACACGTTGGGCCGGCCGGCGAGGTCGCGTTGGACCCAGTTCCCGCCCTGGTCGTTCTTGTAGAACGAGCGGCCCTTCTCGCCGCCGGGGGAGATCAGCTCCAGCGACGGGTAGTACATGACGACCTTCAGACCGGCGGCGTGCGCGAGGCCGGTGAAGGTCTTCACCTCGGCCATGTGGGCGGCGAACTCGGCGTCGGTGAGCCAGTTGGAGAGCAGGGTGTCGAGCTCGACGACGCTGACGTTCTGCGCCTTCAGCGCGTCGACGGCGCTCTGCATGTCGGCGGGCTCGTTGAAGGTGCCGTCGGCGATCCGGGCGAACCGGGCCCAGTCCGGCCAGGGTTGGGCCCCGCCCGCCGCGCCCGGCGTAGTGGCCGGGGCCGCCGGGGCGGGTCTCAGGCCGGCGGCGGGGGCGGCGGCCCAGGCCCGGCCGCCGGGCAGCAGGCGGACGGCGGCGAGTGCGCCGCCGGTGCCGAGGCCGGCCCGCAGCAGGCGGCGGCGGCCGGGGCGGGAGGTGGCGGGTGCGGGCGGTGTTCCTTCGGGTTCGGACATGGTGGTCCCCCAGCGTGAGTCGGCGGATCCCGGGAGCGTGCGCGGTGCGCTCGGTGCGGAGGCGGCCGTGCTCCCGGTGGGCGGCGCCTCCGCGCCGACCCTAGACGCCGGATCGCCCGGGTGTTCGGGCCGCGTCGACGGCTACGCCAGACGTCGGACCGCCGTGTCCCCGGTTGGGCGAGCCGGATCGCTCGGGTACGGAGGGCGGGTCCTCCCCGCGGCGCTTGACAGTGTTCGGACCAGTGCAGGTGGTGAGGGGTGCGGGGCTGCGGGGTAGGGGTTGCGCAGTACGCCCGTCGGATGATCGGAACGCCTTCGACAGTGCTGTAGATTCACGGCACGAGCGGCGGCCGGGCGCGACGGGAACGCGGCACGAGCGGCGGCAGGAACGAGGAGGGCGCGATGAGCGTTTCGCTGGCCAAGGGGCAGAAGATCAGCCTGGAGAAGCCGGGCGGCGGGCAGCTGGGTGTTGTCCGGATGGGCCTCGGCTGGAAGGCCGCGCAGCCCAAGGGCTTCTTCGCCAAGCTGCTGGCCGCCGGCCGGGAGATCGACCTGGACGCCTCGGCGGTGCTCTTCTCCCAGGGGCGGCCGGTCGACGTGGTCTTCATTCCAGCACCTCACCAGCAACGACGGATCCGTCCGGCACAGCGGCGACAACCTGGTCGGCGGCGCCGGCGACGCGACCGACGACGAGTCGATCACCGTCGACCTGACCCGGATGGCCGCCGAGGTCGACCAGATCGTCTTCACCGTCAACTCCTTCACCGGCCAGACCTTCCAGGAGGTCGAGGCGGCGTTCTGCCGGCTGGTCGACGAGCAGACCGGGGCCGAGCTGGCCCGCTACACGCTGACCGGCGGCGGACCGTACACCGCGCAGATCATGGCGAAGGTGCAGCGCACGCCGGCCGGTTGGCAGATGACGGCGATCGGGCAGCCGGCCAGCGGGCGGACGTTCCAGGACCTGATGCCGGAGCTGGTCAAGCACCTGTGACCGGGCCGCCGCGGCCCGGAGACGGTGACACGGCGACGGTGACACGACGGCCACGGCACGGCACCGCAGGACGACGAAGGCGGCGGCCCGCACCACCCGGTGCGGGCCGCCGCCTTCGTCGTGCCGTCAGCGGGCCGTCGGAGCGGCCGAGGGGGAGAGGGACGCGCTCGGCGTCGTGCCCGCTCCCGGGGCGGTCGCGGCGGACGGGACCGACGGGGTGCCGGTCGGCGTGGCCGCGGCGGTGGGCGTCGCGGTGGCGCAGCCGGTGGGCGTGCCGCTGGGGGTGGCCGCCGGAGTCCCGCTCGGGGTGGCGGTCGGGGACGGCGTGCCGGTCGGCGTGGCGGTGGCCGTGGCGGTCGGGCTCGGGCAACCGGTGGGCGTCGCGGTGGGCGTGCCGCTGGGGGTGGCCGTCGGCGTGCCGCTCGGCGTCCCGGTCGGGGTGGCGGTCGGGGACGCGGTGCCGCTGGGAGTGCCCGTCGGGGTGGCCGACGGCGAGGTGGTGCCCGTCGGGGTGGTGGTCGGCGTGGGCGCGGTGGTGGGCGTCTCCGTGGGGGCGGCGCTCGGGCTGGTCGTCGGCTGCGGGGCCGGCTGCTGCGGCGAGGGCTGGTCCGACGGCTGGGTCGGGGCCGGGGAGGTCGGCTGTGCGCTCGGGCTCGGGGCGACGGTGCTCGGGGCGACCGGTCCGGTGGTGCCGGCGCCGCCCGTCGTGCCGGTGGCGGCGCCGGTCGGGCGCAGCAGCGGCGAGGGCGAGGAGGCGGTCGGGAGCAGCGGGGAGGGCCGGTTCGGCACGGTGGTGACGGTGCCGCTGCCGAAGTGCGCCATCCAGGTGCGGACCGTCCGCAGGTACTCGCCGGAGTTGTTGTAGCTGAGGACCGCGCGGTCCAGCTGCGCCGGGTCGGCGAGGTCCCGGCCGCCGGCGCACAGGTAGCGGCCGGCGCTCTCGGCGGCGTCGAAGACGTTGTTCGGGTCGGCCTTGCCGTCGCCGTTGGCGTCCGCGCCCCACGTCGCCCAGGTCGAGGGGATGAACTGCATCGGTCCGACGGCGCGGTCCCAGCGTGCGTCGCCGTCGAAGCGACCGCCGTCGGTGTCGGCTATCGCGGCGAAGCCGTTGCCGTCGAGGGCCGGGCCGAGGATCGGGGTGAGGGTGGTGCCGGCCGCGTCCACCTGGCCGCCGTTGGCCTGGCCAGACTCGACCTGGCCGATCGCGGCCAGGAGCTGCCAGGGCAGGTGGCAGCCGGGGGAGCGCTGGGCGGCGGATGCCTCGGCCTGGCGGTAGGCGGCGAACACCGTCGAGGGCAGGGCTGGCCCGGTGGCCGCGAAGGGGCCGGGCGCCGGCGCGCCGGGCAGGGTGTTCGGGGGCTGCGGCAGCAGGACGGTGCCGCCGCCGTCGGCCGGGACGCCGGTGCCGAAGGTGCCGCCCGGGGTGGCGGTGCCGGCCGGGGCGGAGGCGGTGCCGTAGCGGTCGCCGCCCTGGGTGGTGGCGCCGGGCGGCGTGGCCGCGTCGGCGGCCGCGACGGAGGCGAGGCCGAGGCCCGTCACCTGAGAGCCGGTCAGGGCGGCGAGTGCGGTGAAGGCCGCCGCCGTCCCCGTGACCCGCTTGCCGAGCCGCGTCGCACGCCCGCCCCGGGCCTTGCCGAACCTCGTCGTCATGCCCTGCCCCTCCCCATTGCCGTCCGCTCCTCCCCGGAACGGACGGGTACACGTCATCGTGCCCGCCGTCGGCCGACGGCTCCCACCGTCGCAACGATTAGTATCACGACGATCTGACGGCGGAGAGGCCGCCGGATGGCCTGCGGGTTGCGGCGGCCGGGCCGACGCCGCAGGTCAGTGCGGGTCAGGAGGCCAGCCGGGTGGCCAGGACCCCGGCGAGCACGGTCTCCGCGACGACCTCGGCCGGGGCGTTCGCCTCGTCGCCGGGGGCGCGGCTCTTGACGGCCTCGACGGAGTAGACGTGCCCGTCCGCCTGGAGGTAGACGACCGGGTGGCCGCCGCCCTTGCGGGTCGCGAGGACGGCCTGGCGGCCCGCGCCGTTGATCGGGGTGACGGTCAGGTCGGGGTCGGCCTGCACGGTGGCGAGGGTGGACGGCGGGACCTCGCGGACGGCGGCGTAGGACTCGCGGGAGCCCCAGGTGCACCCCCAGGGGCGGGTGCCGTCGGTGCCCGGGTCGGGGTGGGTGCCGGTGAAGGGGCCGGTCGTGCCGATGGCCTGCACGACCTGCGGGGAGGTCAGCAGGGTGCAGGCGTCGGCGGGGCGCTTCCCGGCGGGTGCCGGGGTGCCGGGCGCGCCGGTCGGGGGCGTGGCCGCGGCGGGCGCACCGGTCGGCGGGGTGCCCGCGGTGGTGGCGGGCCCGGTGGCGCCGGTGGCGGGCGCGGTGGCGGCGGTCGTCGCGGGCGGGGCGGCGGAGTCGTTCTTCGGGGAGGACGACGAGCAGCCGGTCAGGACGGCGGCCGTGAGTGCGGCGGCCGGCACCCAGGCGAGCCGACGGCCGTACCGGATAACCGAGTTGCGGTGCATGCGATTCCCCCAAAGTCCTGTCCGTCGGGCCCGATCGGCTCGCGGAGGCGGTACAGGCAGGGATGCTACGGGCTGGAGGTCGGCGGGATCTCCGGTTTCCGTAACGGGAGTTGACCGGGAGCGTAACGACGGAGGGCCGCGCGCGGAGGGGGCCGGACGGGCGGTCCGGGGCACGGGGGTGGTACGTGCGCGTCGTTCCGGGCTCCCCGGCGGCGCCCGCCGGCGACCGCGCTGACCTGCGCCGATGCCTGGCGCCCCGATCGGCGTGCCTTAGCAGGACGGGCGCCCGGACGCCAGGGGGCGGCCCCAACTCCGCCCTGGACGGGTGACGTTCTGGTGAAAGTGGGCATGCCAGGAATCACCGCCCGGCATGCTGTGCCCCGTGACGATGCGGATGGAGGCCCAGACCGTGAGCGCGAACCTGCCGGAGACCGTCGCCGCCGACGGCACGCTCGTCCTGCCCGCGCCCCGCCGGGTGGTCGACGACCTGGCCCGCGACCTGACCCAGGCCGCCGCCGCGGTGCGGGCGGTGTCGAGGGTCGGCCGCGGCGGCGGGGACGTCGCCGTCGCCGCGTACACCGCCGTGGTCTGCACGGGCCGCTCGGCGGCCCGGGCGCTGGAGGAGGCCGCCTCCTGGTGCCGGCAGGCCCCCGAGGCGGAGGTGCACTCGCTCGCCTGGGCGCGGGTGCCCGGGCACCGGGACGACGTGTACGAGTACCGGGTGACCCTGGCCGTCAGCTTTCCCGACGACGAGACCGGCGAGCACCTCGGCGACACCCATCACGGCCGCCGCTGAGGCCGCTGAGTAGGATCGCCCGCATGGGTGATGGGGACACGAACGACAGGACGGCCGGCCGGGCCGGTGGCCCGGTGGGCGTTCCGATGGAGAAGCCGCACGGTCCGGCGGACGGACTCGCCGACCGGGCGGCCGAGTTGACGCCCGAGCCGACGGGCGGCCCCGACGACGGTCCGCGGGAGCTCTCGCGGACCGCCGCCGTGGTCACCACGGTGCTGGCCGCCGTGTGCGGTGCGGCCGTGCTGCTGGCCGTGTTCCACTGGTTGGGCTTCGGGGTCCCGTGGATCGGCTGGATGGTCGCGAAGGCCGGCATCAAGCTCGTCGTCGGCGGATTCGCGGGGCTGGCGGCCGCCTGCGCCTGGCTCCGCACGAGGCTGCGGTCCGGGGCTCAGGCGTGAGCTCGCGCCCGAGCGGCCGCCGGCCGGTCACCCCGCCTGCGGGGAGGGGCAGACCAGGTCGTGCTCCGGGGCGCGGCCGTCCAGCAGGTAGCGCTCGACGGTCTGCGTGACACAGGAGTTGGTGCCCGGGTACTGGCCGTGGTCGCCGTTCCCGGTGACGGTGACCAGCCGGGAGCCGCGCAGGGCCCGGTGGGCGCCGACCGCGGCCTCGTAGTACGTGGCCGGGTCGTGCACCGAGTTGAGCATCAGCACCGGTGGCAGGTGCGCGCCGGTGACGGTGACCTCGGGGGCGGGCGCGACCGGCCAGGCCGCGCAGACGGCGCTGAAGGCGAGGGTGCGCGCACCCGCCAGCGGCCAGCGGGCGGCGTTCTGCGCGCCGCGCTCGACCCAGGTGTCGAGGTCCCTGGTCCACGGGGTGTCGGAGCAGGTCACCGAGAAGTACTCGGCGAGGAACTCCGGGCTGAGGTACTGGCCGAAGGCCTTCCGGGCCATCGCCTTGGCCGCCGGGTCGGCGGTCTGCCAGTCGTCGACGGCGGTCAGTGCCTGCGCGAGCAGCGGGAAGAAGTCGGCCCGGTAGATCGCGCTGATCGCGCCGTTGTCGAGCTGGTTCGGACCGATCGTCAACGGCCCGTCGACGATCGGCCGGTCGTGCAGCGCGGCGCGCCGCTGCTCCCAGTGCGCCTGCACCTGCTCGGGCGTGGAACCCCAGTGGTAGGTGGCGTCGCGGGCCGCGAGCCAGGGCACGAAGTCCTCGTCGAAGCGGCGCTGGAAGCTCATCGGCTGGCCCAGCTCGAAGGTCTCCCAGCTGCCGTCGAAGCCGATGTTGCTGTCCAGGACCATCCGTTCGACGCGGCGCGGGAAGAGCGTCCCGTAGTAGGCGCCGATCATCGAGGCGTAGGACGGGCCGTAGTAGCTGATCTTCCGTTCGCCGAGCAGGGAGCGGAAGAGGTCGATGTCGTGGGCGGTCTGCCCGGTGTTCAGGTAGGGCAGCAGGTCGCCGCTGCGCTCCTGGCAACCGGCGGCCAGCTTACGGGAGTTGGCGATGACGCGGTCGATCGCGGCGGGGGACTGGTCCCGGTAGTCGCCGGCCAGGAAGTCCTGGAACTCCTGCGGGGTCTGGCACGCCGCGCGGGTGCTCGCGCCGACGCCCCGCTGGTCGAAGCCCACGATGTCGTAGGCGGCGCCGACGGCGGGTGCGGCGGTGGCGAGGTCGGCCGGGCGCAGCAGGCCCGAGCCGCCGGGGCCGCCGGCGGCCATCAGCAGGGTGCCCTTCCGCGCGGCCGGGTCGGTGGCGCGGTGCCGGGAGACGGCGATGGTGAGGTCGGCCCCGGTGCCGGGGTGGTGCCAGTCGCGCGGGGCGGCCATGGTGGCGCACTCCAGGGCGGGTTGCTGCGCGCAGGGTGCCCAGGCGAGCGTCTGCCGGGTGTAGCGGGCGGGTGCCGGGTCGGAGTCGCCGGGGTTGCCGGTCGGGGCCGCGCCGGCCGGCAGGGCGAGGCCGGTGAGCACGGCGGTGGCGGCGGCGACGGTCACCGCGGCGCGGCGGACGCGGGAGGCGACCGCCCGCGGTGCGGGGGCGGTCGCCTCGGCGCCGGCCCTGGCGCTGGTCCGGGTGCTGTGCTGGGCGTTGTCAGGCGTGATGCTCGGCGTGGTGTTCACGGAGTCGATCCTGTCCGAGCGCCTCGTGACGGTCGATCATGCCCGCGTCCGTGTCCGGGGTGGTGCTGGGTACACCCCGGACCTGCGGCCCGCCCCCGGTTCAGTAGGCGGCGGTGAACCGGGCGCGGCGGTGCGCGGGCTGCTCGGCCTCGTCGAGCAGGGCGACGGCGAGGTCCTCCATGGAGATCGTCGAGGCGCCGTCGCCGTCGACGAGCAGTTCGTCCCGCCCGAGCCGGAAGCGGCCGGTGCGCTCGCCCGGTTCGAGCAGGGCGGCGGGGCTGAGGTACGTCCAGTCGACGACGGTGTCCGCCCGGTAGAGGTCCAGCTGCTCGTTGCAGGCGCGGGCGATCGGCAGGATCTCGGCGGGGAAGTCGGGCGCGTCGGCCAGCGGGGTGCCGTCGGGGAGGGTGAGGCTGCCGGCGCCGCCGACGACGAGCAGCCGGACGTCCGACCCGGCGAGTCCGGCCAGCAGGCCGCGGGTGGCGGCGGCCAGTTCGGGCTCGTTGCCGGGGGCCGGACGGGTGGCGCTGACGACGAGGTCCTGCCCGGCGGCGAGACGGGTGACGTCCTCGGGCCGGCGGGCGTCGCCGACGGCGAGGGTGACGGCCGGCGGGAGGCCGTGCGGCTTGGCCGGGTCGCGCAGGACGGCGGTGACCCGGTGGCCGCGGGCGAGCGCTTCGGCGACCACGCGTCGGCCGACGTTGCCGGTGGCGCCGAACACGGTGATGCGCATGGGGATCTCCTCGGGTTGGTGGTGCGGGTGCGGGTGCGGGTGCGGGTGCGGTGAGGCGGGTGTTGCGAGGGGTCAGGCGTTCTCGCGGAGCGCCTCGCCGGCCGACCGGAGCTGCGGGCCGGTGGCGGCCGCCGGTTCGGGTGCGGTGGCGGCCGCCGTGGCGGCGGGTCGCGGTCGCTGGGTCTGGGCGGCGAGCAGCGAGCCGAGGACGACGACGGCGCCGAGGGCCTGGAGCGGGGAGAGGTCCTGACCGAGCGCCAGCCAGCCGAGTGCGGTGGCGACGACGGGGCTGAGCAGGCCGAGGAAGGCGACGGAGGTGGGCGGCAGGGCGCGGATCCCGCGGAACCAGAGCGCGTAGGTGACGGCCGCGCCGATCAGGCTCAGGTAGCCGTAGCCGAGCAGGTTGGCGGCGCTGAGGTGGGAGGGCGGGGCGCCTTCGACGACCAGGGCGACGGGGACGAGCAGCAGGCCGCCGGCGGTGAGCTGCCAGCCGGTGGTGGCGAGCAGCGGGGCGGGAGAGGTCCAGCGCTTGGCGAGGACGACACCGGTGGCCATCACCACCGCGCCGCCGAGGGCGGCGGCCACGCCGACGGCGTCGAGCCGGGCGCTCGCCCGCAGGACGAGCAGGCTGACGCCCGCGATGCCGGCGATGCCGGACAGCACCGTGCGCAGGGTGAGCCGGTCGCCGAGCAGTGCGGCGGAGAGCCCGGCGGCGATGAGCGGCTGGACGGCGCCGACGGTGGCGGCGACCCCGCCGGGGAGGCGGTAGGCGGCGATGAAGAGGAGGGCGAGGAAGGCGCCGATGTTCAGTGCGCCGAGGACCAGTGAGCGCCACCACCAGCTGCCCTTCGGCAGCGTGCGGGTGAGGGCGATCAGCAGCAGCCCGGCGGGCAGGGCGCGGAGGACACCGGCGAGGAGCGGGCGGCCGGGCGGGAGCAGTTCGGTGGTGACGAGGTAGGTCGACCCCCACACTGCGGGGGCGATGGCTGTCACCAGCACGATTCCGAGTCGATTCCTTAGCACTAAGCCAACATATCTCGGCGCTAAGGCATGTGACGGCCGGTCCGGCGTGACATGGCTCACAGTTATCTCACTGCTAAGGAATCCGGGCGGCATCCCCTACCCTGAACCCGTGGCAGATCACGTGGACCGAGTAGTCGCGCAATGGGCCGCCGAGCGGCCAGACCTGGACGTCTCCCCGATGGAGGTGCTCGGCCGGCTCAAGCGGCTGTACCGGCTCGTCGACGGGGAGCTCAACCGCACCTTCGGCGAGCACGGCCTGGACGCCGCCTCCTTCGACGTCCTCGCCACCCTGCGCCGCAGTGGCCCGCCCTACCGCCTCACCCCCACCGGCCTGATGCAGTCCGCCATGGTCACCTCCGGCGCGATCACCCAGCGCCTCGACCGGCTGGAGGCCCGTGGCCTGGTCACCCGGACCCAGAGCGACCAGGACGGCCGCAGCCGCGTCGTCGCCCTCACCCCCGAGGGCCACGCGCTGATCGACCGCGCGCTGCCCGACCACCTGGCCACCGAGCGCCGGCTGCTCGCGGGCCTCGACGAGGCCCGGACGGCCGCCCTCGTCGACGCGATGCGCGCCATGCTGGCCGCCCTCGGCGACAGCCCGGAGCAGCGCTGACGTTCCCGTGGGCGCTGGGCGGCACCGGGGTTGCCCGTGCCAGGGGCGGCGCTGACGTTCCCGGTGGTCGCGGGGTCGCGCTGCCGTTCCCGGTGGTCGCGGAGCAGCGCCGCCGTTCCGACCGGCGGGTGGAGCGGCGCCCCGCTCCACCCGCCGGGCGTCGCTACGGGTTGACCGCCACGGCCTTGAAGAAGGTGTAGTGGAAGGTCCCGCCCGGCTCGGCGGCGCGGCCGAGCTCGGCGACACCCCGGTCGAAGGCCTCCGGGGTGGTCAGCCCGGCCGCCAGTGCCTCCGCGCGGACGGCCCCGACCATCGGGACGAAGGTGCGCCGGGTGAAGCCCTCCACCAGCGCGGGGCGGGCGCCGTCGGCGTAGACCGTGCGCGGCCGGACCGTCACGTCCTGGAATCCGGCGTCCGCCAGCAGCGGGTGCAGGCGGCGCCCCACCAGGGCGTCGCCGCCCGCCCGGGCCTGGAGCCGCACCAGCAGCTCGACCGCGTCGTCGGCCGCCCGGCTCCGCGGGTGGAAGAAGGCCGAGCCGTGGTCGCCCTCGATCACCGTGATCGTGCCGCCGGGCCGAAGCACCCGGCGCAGCGCGGTCAGCGCGGCGGCCGGATCGGCCAGGTGCTCCAGCACGAAGCAGAGGAAGACGTGGTCGAACGCGCCGTCCGCGAAAGGCAGCCGGTGCAGGTCCCCGTGGTGCCAGGAGACCCGTGCGGCGGGCGCCTGCGCGGCGACCCGGACGCGGGCCTGCGCCAGCGAGTCCGCCGAGATGTCCGCCGCCGTCAGCAGCACGCCCGGGCTGGCGGCCAGCAGGTGCACCGTCTGGGCCCCGACCCCGCAGCCCGCCTCCAGCACCCGGCTGCCCGCCGGGTACGCCGTGCCCGCGTGCAGCAGTTCCGCGAGGGTGTCCGCCTGGTCGCCGAGCCGCTGCGCCTCGGTGTCCGAGTACCCGTGGACGTACGCTGTCGCCGCGTCGTCCCGCTGATCGTTCCGTCCTGCCGTCTCCGTGGTCATGGCCCCACCCTCGCGCCACAATGGCCCGGTGAACAGGTCCAAAGACGCACGGGCCGAGAGGTCCATAACGGCGGATCCGGGTGCCGACTTCCTCCAGCTGGACACCGCCGACGCCCCGCGCGGCGGCCTCACCGACTGGCTGGCCGGCCGGCTACGCGAGGCCGTCGCCGACGGCCGCCTCCCGGCCGGCGGCAGGCTGCCCGCCACCCGCGTGCTGGCGGCCGAACTCGGCGTCTCCCGCGGGGTGGTGACCGATGCCTACCGGCGGCTGACGGAGGAGGGCCGGCTCGCCGGCCGGGGCCGGGGCGGCACGGTCGTCGTCGCGGACCCGGCGCCGCCCGCTCCCGTGACGCCCGCTCCCGTGACGCCCGCGCCCGCCCCGCATTCGCCCGCCCCGCACTCGCCCGCCCCGCCCGACCGCGTGGCGCCGGAGCTCTTCCGGGGCGAGCCCGACGCCGAGGTCTTCGACCTGCTGCGCGGCACCCCCGCGCGGATCGACCTCACCCCCGGCCGCCCCGACCTCACCGCCTTCCCCCGCGCGGCCTGGCTGCGCGCCGAGCGCGCCGTCCTGGACGGCCTCGCGGCCCACGACCTCGGCTACGGCGACGTCCGCGGCACCCCCGAGCTGCGGCTGGCCGTCACCCGCTGGCTGGCCCGCAACCGGGGCGTGCGCGCCGACCCGGACGAGGTGCTGGTCGTCGCCGGGACGGCCCAGGCCCTTGCCCTGCTGGGGCGGGCGCTCGGCCGCACGGGCGTCACCGAGGTCGCCGTCGAGGACCCGGGCTCGCTCGGTGCCCGCCAGCACCTCGCGCACTGGCTGGACGCGACCCCGCCCGTCCCGGTCGACGCGGAGGGCGTCCGGGTCGACATGCTGCGCGCCACCGGAGCCCCCGCCGTCCTGCTCACGCCCGCCCACCAGTACCCGACCGGCGTCGTCCTGGGCGGCGAGCGGCGGCGCGAACTGCTGCGCTGGGCGGGTGAGGGCGGCCTGGTCATCGAGGACGACTACGACGCCGAGCACCGCTACGACCGCCCGCCGCTGCCCGCGCTGCGCGCCGTGCTTCCCGAGCAGGTCTGCTACGCGGGCAGCGTCTCCAAGCTGCTCGCTCCCGCCCTGCGCACCGGGTGGCTGCTGGTGCCGCCGCGGCTGCGGGCGGCCGTGCTGGAGGCCAAGCGCTTCGCCGACCTGGGCAACCCGGTGCTGCCGCAACTGGTGCTGGCCCGGCTGATGGAGTCCGGCGGACTCGAGCGCCACCTGCGGCTGTTGCGCCGCCGCCACCGCCGCCGCCGGGACGCGATGATCGCGGCCGTCCGGACCCACCTGCCCGGTGCCACCGTCCACGGGGCGGCGGCCGGCCTGCATCTGATGGTCACCCTCCCGCCCGGAGCACACGGCTCCGACACCGAGCTGGCCGCGGCGGCCCTCGCGCACGGGGTGAAGGTGCACCCGTTGTCCTGGCACACCCGGTTGCCCTACCCGCCGGGGCTGGTGCTGGGCTACGCGGCCGGTGCGCCGGGGGAGATCGAGGAGGGGGTCGCGGTGCTGGGGCGCCTCACCCGCCGGTGACGGCGACGGCGACGGCGAACCGAGGGGCCGACCGCGAGCCGGTCGCCCGGCCGGGCACCTGACGGTCGGTGGTGGGCGACGGTGAGCGGCGGACGGCCCCGCGGTCCGCGCCGCGGCCCGTGCGGCTCAGGAGGCGTCGGACCCGCCCCTCCCCGCGGCGCGGCCCGGCCGGATGACCCGGCGCACGGCGCCGCGCAGCCACCGGTGGCCCGCGTCGGCGGTGTGCCGCGGGTGCCAGGCCATGCCGATCGACAGGGGCGGCAGCGGTACCGGGATCTCCAGCAGGCGCAGCCCCAGTGCGTGCGCCGCGTCGCTGAGCGGGGAGGGGGGCTCGCCCGGCAGCGCGGTCGGTACCAGGCAGACCACGTCGCCGGCCGCGGCCAGCGTCATCGCCGCCAGGTGCCCGGGCAGAACGGCGCTGACCCGGCGGCTGAGCCCGTGGTCGGCCAGGGCCGCGTCCAGCGGGCCGGTGAAGCGCCCCCGCCGGCTGACCGCCACGTGCTCGGCCGCGGCCAGCCGGGCGGGCGTCAGGGGCCCTTCGGCGAGCGGGTGTCCGGCCCGGACGCCGGCCGCCATGCGCAGCGTGACCAGCTCGTCGACCCGGGTCTCCGGGTCGACGTGGTCGATGGCCCCGACCTCCAGGTCGACCCGGCCCTCGCGCAGGGCCGGCCCGGCCTCCCACTCCTCGGCCAGCACCCGCAGCGAGACGCCCGGCGCCTGCAGCGCGGCCAGGCCGAGCAGACCGGGCGCCAGCGCCGCGCCGACCAGGTCAGAGGCCTGGACGGTGAAGGTGCGCCGCAGCTCGGCGGGGTCGGTCCCGCCGCCGGGGGCGAGCAGTGCCTCCAGCCGCCGGACCACCGCGGCGGCCTCGTCCCGCAGTTCCTCGGCGCGGGGCGTGGGCACCATCGCCTGCCCCGCCCGCACCAGGAGCGGGTCCTGGAGCACCCGGCGCAGCCGGGCCAGGGTGCGGCTCATCGCCGCCGGGGAGGTGCGCAGCCGCGCGGCGGCACGGGTGACGCTCTGCTCGGCCAGCAGGGCGTCGAGGGCGACGGCGAGATTGGCGTCGAGGTTCGGGACTGGGCTGCTCACCGGCATCGTTCCGTTTCGGGCAATGATTCCTTGCTGAGGTTCCCATTGTGGCAATGCGGTGGCGGTCCGCACGATGAGGGGGCCCCAGAGATCCGATCCGGACACAGAGGTTTTCATGATCGTCATCACCGCCCCCACCGGAAACATCGGCAGGCGACTGCTGTCGCTGCTGGTCGACGCCGCGCCCGCCCACGGAGAGGAGCTGCGGGTCGTGGTCCGCGATCCCGCCCGGCTCCCCGCGGCCGTGCGCGGCCGGGTCGAGGTGGTCACCGGCTCGCACGGCGACCCCGCGACCGTCGAGCGCGCCTTCACCGGGGCCGACGCCGTCTTCTGGCTGGTGCCCCCGGACGCCTCGGTCACGCCCGAGGCGGGGTTCAGCGGCTTCACCCGCCCGGCCGCCCGGGCGTTCGCCGCCCTCGGCGTCGGGCACGTCGTCGGCGTCTCGGCGCTGGGCCGCGGCACCCCGCTGGCCGCCCGGGCCGGACTGGTCACCGCCTCCCTGGCCATGGACGACCTGATCGCCGGCTCGGGCGTGGCCTACCGCGCCCTGGCCAACCCGTCCTTCTACGAGAACCTGCTGGAGGAGGCCGACTCGATCCGCGCGGAGGGCGTCTTCACCGACACCCTCGCCGCGGACCGCCCGGTGCCGCTGGTGGCCGTCGCCGACATCGCCGCGACGGCGGCCGGGCTGCTGCTGGACCGCTCGTGGAGCGGCGTCGGAAGCGTCCCGGTGCTCGGCCCGCAGGACCTGTCGCCCGACGACCTGGCCCGCATCATGACCGAGGAGCTGGGCCGGCCGGTCCGCTACCGGCGCAAGCCGCTCGGGGAGCTGCGGTCCGACCTGCTGGGCTACGGCCTCGACGGGGCGTTCGTCGAGGCCCTCGTCGAGATGAAGCGGGCCAAGGACGAGGGCCTGGACTCGGGCGTCGAGCGCTCGCCGCTGGCGGGCCCGGCCACCGGATTCGCGCAGTGGTGCGCACAGACCCTCAAGCCCGCCGTCCTCGCCGCCCCGGAGGCCACCGATGTCCACTGACCGCACCGCACCCGTCACCGCGTTCATCCTGGTCAAGACCACGCCCGAGTGGCTGGCGATGACGGTTGCCGAACGCGTCGAGGACTTCACCACCCGGGTCGTCCCGGTGATCGAGGCCCGTACCCGCGGCGTCCGCTCCCGCTTCTACGACACGGAGTTCTACTCGGCACGGGTCACCGACGTCTGGGTCTGGGAGGCGGACGACCACGACGCCTACCGGCTGCTGATCGACGCACTGCGCGAAACCCCTTTCTGGGAACGCTACTTCGAGGTCGTGGACCTGCTGGTGGGCGTCGAGAACGGCTACGCCCGCACCTACGGCCTGGAGCCGGTGGCCAGCCTGGCCACCTGATGCCGCGCGCCGACGACCGGCCGGTACCGCCGCCCCGCGCGGTCGCCGGCCGGGCGCCGACCGGCAGGAGGCCGGCAGGCGACCGGGCCGGACGGGGCCCGCGCCCGCGCGTGGCGCGGGCCGCCGCGGCGGCCGGGCTTGGGTACGCTGACGGACCGTACCCCCGCCCCCTTGGAGGCGTGATGAACCCGCTCCGGTACACCGTCCGACTCGGGGCGGTGCTGGTGGTGCTGTCGGCCGTGCTCGGGCCGGTGCCGGCCGGGTCGGCCCCGGTGTCGCGGCGGGCGCCTGCGGAGAGGACGGTGGCGGTGTCCGGAGCGGACGCGCAGCAGCGGGACCGACAGCTGGCGGGGCGCCGGATCGTGCTCTCCTACGCCGGCCCGACCCCGCCGCCCGAGGTGCTGCGGACCATTCGGGAGGGCCGGGCGGCCGGGGTCATCCTGTTCGGCGAGAACGTCCAGAGCCCCGAACAACTGGCTCAAGCGGTCGGGCAGTTGCGTCAGGCGGCGGCCGAGTCCCGCGTTCCGGGGGCGCTGCTGCTGATGACCGACCAGGAGGGTGGCAGGGTGCGCCGGCTGCCCGGTGCGCCCGAGCTCTCCGCCCGCCGGGTCGGCGCCGCCCCGAACCCGCTGCACGCGGCGACCGAGGCCGGCGCAGGCGCGGCCGCCACCCTCACGGACGCCGGACTGAACGTCAACCTCGCCCCCGTGCTCGACGTCGCCGGCGCCCCGGACGACTTCATCGACCACCACGAGCGCTCCTTCGGGCGGGACCCGTCCGTGGTCGCCCGGCTGGGCAGCGCGTTCCTGGCCGCCCAGCAGGGCCTGGGCGTCGCCGCCACCGCCAAGCACTTCCCCGGGCTGGGGTCGGCCGCGCAGGAGGAGAACACCGACGCGCGCCCGGTCACCCTGCCGGTGCCGCTGGAGGAGTTGCGCGCCCGCGGCGAGGAGCCCTACCGGGCGGCCATCGCGGCGGGCGTGCGCCTGGTGATGGCCTCCTGGGCGGTCTATCCGGCGCTCGACCCGGCCCGCCCGGCGGGGCTGTCGCCCACCGTGGTGCAGGGCGAGCTGCGCGAGCGCCTGGGCTTCGAGGGCGTCACCGTCACGGATGCCCTGGAGGCCGGCGCCCTCGACCCCTACGGGGACACCGGGGCCCGCGCGGTGGCCGCCGCCGCGGCCGGGATGGACCTGATCCTCTGCTCGGCGCGTGATCCGCAGCAGGCCGAGCAGGCCACCGAGGCGCTCGCCGCGGCGCTGGGCTCGGGCCGTCTCGACCGCGGCGCCTTCGCGGCGGCCGTGGCCCGGATCGACGACCTGCGCGCCTCGCTGTCCTGAGCCGGGCGAGCCCTGTCCTGAGCCGGGCGAACCGGGGCGGAGGGCCCCGGGTGGGCCCGGGGCGTGATTGCGCCATCGAAGGTCGGATTTGAGTCCGCTCGGTACTTCCAAGGGTCAAAGCGAGTCATGGCAAAGGAATCGCATGGCAAAGTTTCCTTCTGGCAGCTGTGAAATGTCACATGTGCCACATCACCTGTTCTGATACGTTTCCTCACACCCTCCGAAGGAGGAGCCCATGAACCGCATCACCCGGATCGCGGTGGGCGCGGCCGGTGCCGTCGCCCTGCTCGGCGCGCCCGTCCCGGCGCTCGCCGCACCGGCCGCCGCGGCCACCGACACCGCCACGGTCACCACCTGCGGCTACAGCGGCCTGCAGGCCGGGCTGTCCACCAAGGTCTGCGCCGACGTCACCGGCGACGGCGTCGTGATCTACGGGAAGATCGGCCTGGCCGGTCCGCCCACCCCGGACACCCCGTGGCCGCCGAAGCCGCAGGAACTGCTGACCACCCTGTCGGCCGAGGTCGTCGGCGCTGCCCAGCTCGGTTCGGTGCACGGGCGTGCCGTGTTCACGGGCGGCGCCCTGCGGGTCGACGGCATCGCCGCCACGGCCCCGTGCGGCTCCACCGTCCACGCGACCTTCGGTGTGGAAGCGATCTGGCGGGGTCCGGCCCCGGTCACGGTGGATGTACCTGTAGTCTGCTGACGGGACGTCACCATGACGGCCGAGTCCGGGAGTTGGCAGCGTCCCGGGCTCGGCTTCCGGTGTTTCCGCGCGGCGTCGTGCGCCCGGCGGGCTCCGCCGGGCGCGCCCTGGCGGTGGGGCGACGGCACGCCGGCGGGCTCCTCGGCCGCAGGGTGCCGCCCGTTCGCGATCACTGTGACGACTTGAAGAAATCTTCATCCGTCGCGATGATGCTTGCCGGCCGCGGTGCGGACGCCCGGCCGGACGCCCACCCAGCCGCACCCGAGGGGAGAGACGCGGACGATGCCGGTCCCGCTGTACCAGGCCAAGGCGGAGTTCTTCCGCACCCTCGGCCACCCGGTCCGCATCCGGGTGCTGGAACTGCTCCAGGACGGGCCCCGCCCCGTCCGCGAGCTGCTGGCCGAGATCGAGGTCGAACCGTCGAACCTCTCCCAGCAGCTCGCGGTGCTGCGTCGCACCCAGCTGGTCGTGGCCACCCGCGAGGGCAACACCGTGGTGTACGCGCTCAGCACCCCGGACGTGGCCGACCTGCTGCGCGCCGCACGACGGATCCTGACCGAGCTGATCACCGACCAGGGCGCGCTGCTCACCGAGCTGCGCGCCGCCGGCGGCCGGCCGACCCGCTGAGCCCGCGCCCACCGGCCGGCCGACCCGAGGAGAACCCCGCCCATGAGCGACAGCAGCGACGGCACCGCCGCCCGGCCGGGCGACGGCACCAGCGAGGAGCGGAACAGGCGCCGGGCCATGCTGATCCGGGCCGGCATCTACATCTTCGCCACGCACCTGTTCGCGGGCTTCGTCCTGCTGCTGTTCGCGCTCGGCGACCGCCACTGAGCGATGGCCGGTGAGCGGCTGCCGGTGATCGACGGCCGGTGATCGACCGCCGCTGCGCGGCCGCCGGGCGTGCGCCTCAGTGGCCCGCGTCCTCCGCCACCAGGTAGCGGTCGCTGGTGCTGGTCCACGCCTGGGCGCCCTCGACCAGCTCGCGGGTGCCGTCCAGGTACCAGCGCCCCGCCGGGTGGCGGCGGCCCAGCTCGGCGCGCAGCGCGTCGCTCTGCCTCCGCAACCGGGCGATCCGGGCCCGGACGGCGCCGACGGCCCGGCCACGGGTGCAGCCGCGGGCCCGCTGCACGGTGAGCACGGTGTTGAAGGCGGCCGCGCTCTGGCGCTCCTCCCGCTCCAGCGAGTAGAGGTCGTTGATCAGCGTGGCGGCGTCGGCGGTGTTGGCGCGCAGCCGGTGCAGCGCCGGGTCCGCGTGGAGTGCGGCGGGGGCGTCGGCGCCGTGGACCCGTTCCAGTATGTTCATGAACGGGTAGAGGCAGCTGCCGTGGCGGCGCAGGCGCATCGTCTCGGGCAGGCCGAGGGCGGGGACGGTACCGCGGGAGCGGTGTCCGGCCTCGGCGGGGAACGTCTCCAGGCAGGTCTGCCACTCCAGCGCGGCCCGGGCGCGCCAGGCGGGGGACATTCCGCGGGTCTGGCGGTCCCACAGGTCCCGCCAGGCGCCGAGCAGCCGGTCGTCCCCGTCGGGCTCCGGACCGGTCCGGCCGACGGCCTGCGGGCGGTGCTCCGCGGGGCCGGGGGTGCCGTGCAGCACGGCGGTCAGCGGATCGACGAGGGCGCGGGCCTCGGCGGGTCGGCGCCCGGGCCGGCCGTCGAAGCGGTCGTCGAGGATCGTGAACCAGCCCAGGACGTCCACCAGCAGGTCGAGGTCGTCGCCGCGGGTGCGCGGGAAGGCGTGGCCGATCAGCCGGTGCAGGGCGTAGGCGCGGTAGCGGGGCAGTTCGGCCGGGGTGAGCAGGCCCCGCTCGAGCACCCAGTCCGCGTGCCGGAGCCCGGCGGTGTGCAGTTCGCCGGGGCGGCGCGGGGCTCGGTGCCGCAGGGGCGAGGCGGGCACGGGCACGGGCACCGGGGCGGCTGCGGTGGCCGGGGTGCGTGGTGACGGGGGTGGCGGCGGGGGCGCGGTGACCGGGCACCGGTCCACCGGCCGGGCGCCGCCCGCCGGTCGGGTCGCCAGCGCGTCCGCCCCGGCGTCGGCCGCCCCGTCCGGACGCGGGCCCCCGGGGCCGCGCGGGACCAGCCGGACCCGCAGCCCCTGGGCCTGCACCGTCGTCCAGACCACCTCGCGGGCCCGAGCCCCGGGCAGGGCCAGCGGCCGCCACCGGCGCAGGATCGCGGCCGCCGCGACGGTCAGCTCGGCCCAGGCGAAGGCCTCCCCGATGCACTTGTGCTTGCCTGCCCCGAACGGCAGGAAGGACGGCCGCCCGGCGCCGCCGCCGTCCTGCCAGCGCTCCGGGCGGAACCGCAGCGGGTCCGGGTGGAGGTGCGGGTCGCGGTGCAGGGCGGTGAGGCTGTACAGCAGCTCGGTGCCGGCCGGGATCCGGTACGGTCCGAGCTCCACCGGCACCCGCGCGGTGCGCATCAGGAAGGCGTTGGGGGCGTGCAGCCGCACCACCTCCTGGGTGACGCTGCGGGTGTAGGCGAGCCGGCCGAGCGCCTCCGGGGTGGGCACGGTGCCGGCGGGCAGGTGCCGGTCGAGTTCGGCCAGCAGTCGGGTCTCCACCTCGGGGTGGCGCAGGAGTTCGTCGAGCAGCCAGGTCAGCGTGGTGGAGACGGTCTCGGTGCCGGCGCCGAACATGGTGATCGCCTCGGAGCGGACGTCCGCCTCGGTGAGCGGGCGCCCGGTGGCCGGGTCGGTGGCGGCGCGCAGCAGCGCGGGCAGGGTGGCGCCGTGGCCCGCGGCCGGCCGCTCGCCGCGTCCCGTCCCGTGGACGGCCTGGTCGACGACCCGGTTGAGCACCCGGACCGCGGCGTCGAAGCGCCGGTTGACCGGAAGCGGCAGTCGGGCGAGGGCCGGGTGCGGGTAGAGCGACTGGACGATCTGGCCCTTCACCAGGTCCGGAAGCGCCCGGTGGAAGGCCTGGGTGGCGTCCTCGCTGAGCCGGGCGTCGAACAGCGAGCGGGTGACGATCTCGAGGGCGAGGTGGTTCATCTCCTTCGCCACGTCGAGGACCTGCCCGCTGCGCCAGCGGCCGGCCCGCTCCTCGGTGACCTGGTGCATCACGGCGAGGTACTCGGCCATCCGGTCCGGCCCGAACGCGGGCTGCAGGACCCGGCGCCGGTCGCGGTGGGCCTGGCCCTCGGACATCAGCAGGCCGTCGCCGAAGGCCGTCCTGAGGGTGTCCTGGACGGCGCCGCGCGGGCAGTCGTGGGCGAGCGCGACGAGCAGGGTGTGGACCAGCCGGGCGTCGGTGACCACGCAGACGGTGCGCGGCCCGAGACGGACGCGGACGACCCCGCCGTGGCGGGCGAGCGAGCCGAGGAAGCCCAGCGGATCGCGCAGCAGCGCGCCGGCGTGGCCGAGCCCGGGGACGGCGCCCGGGGCGAGCGGGGGGACGGCCGTGCGGGCCGGTCCGGGCGAGGGCGGCGCGGCTCTCGGGGGGACGACCGGTTTCCGGGTCTCGGTCATCAGGGTCATGACATCACCTCTCACCAGAGGGGCCGGTGCGACCGGTGCCGGGAGGGGCACCGGCAGCCGGCCGGGAGGCGGGGGCCGGCCAGCGCGGGACCCCCGCGCGCACCTTCGCCAGAGGGCGCACGCCATGGGAAACGCGCCGGGTTGGACGGGCGTTGCGCCGAACGCGGGCGGATCACTCCAACGGGCCAGCGCCCGGACCACCCCGGACCGCCCCCCGGGACGGCGCTGACCTGCGACGACGGATCCGTCCGGAAGTCCCGTAGCGGACCCGGCGGGCAGGGTCTTTGGACCCTCGCCGCCCGGCCGTGCGGAGGCCAGCATGGTGGCGGAGAAGGAGGAACCTGATGACCCGTCTGCGCCACCCGTCCGCACTCGACGTCCGGGTGGAGATCCGCGGCGAGCTCCCGCACGAGGACGCCGAGTACGCGCGGGCGCAGGCGCTGGAGACGGCGGCCGCGCTCGGCCCCGGCACCCGGCTGCTGCGCATCCGGCTCACCCGGGCCCTGCATCCGTCGGTGACCCGGCCCGTGCTCGCCCAGGCCGACGTCGACCTGGACGGTGCCGGACCGGTCCGGGTGCAGCTCGCCACCCGCGCGGCCCGGGAGGCCGTCGACCTCGCCCTGGGCACCCTCGCCGGCCGCGCCGCCCGGCTGCGCGAGCAGGGCGACATCGGGTTCGCCGCCGTCCACGAGAGCGTCTACCGCCCGCAGTACGCCGCCCGTCCGCTCGCCGAGCGGCGGATCGCCCGGCGCAAGGCCGTCGTCCTCGCCCGCCGCACGCCGGAGCAGGCCGCCCGCGAACTGCTGGCGCTGGACCGGCGCTTCCACCTCTTCACGGACGCCGCGACCGGCCGGGACGGCCTGGTCCGGCGCTGCCCGCTGAGCGGTGCCGTCGAGCCGTGGCCCACCGGCGCCGACGACGGCCGGCCGGACGGCCTCGCGGAGGCGGCCCGGCGACTCTGGCTCACCGGCGCCCCGTTCGTCCCGTATGCCGAGGCCGAGGCCGCGGCCCCGGCGGGTGACGGCGGCGGCTCCGGTGGTGGTGTCGGCCGCACCCGGGTCCTCTACCGCCGCTACGACGGCCACTACGGCCTGATAACGCCGGTAGCGCAAGCCCGTTGACGGGCAGGAGACCGGACGGCACGCACGCACCACGACGGTCCTGACGGCCACCACCGCCACGGCCGCCACGACTTCCACCACTGCCACGACAGGGGAACCGGGACCATGGACTGCGACGAGGTCATGCTGACCGTCCGGATCACCGCCGGCGAGCGCGCGCTGCTGCGGGCGCTCGCCCGCGGCCACGGCGGGGACGTCTCCGAGGTGGCCGTGGACGGCCTGCTGGAGGTCATCCCGGCGCTGCACGACGACGCCTCCGTCCTCCCGCTGCGGCGGGTCCTGGCCAGACCCGCCCCCTGCGCCGTGACCCTCTGGCTGCCCTCCCCGGTCGCGGACCTGCTGCCGCTGCTGGGCGAGCGGATCGCGCGCACGGCGGGCCCGGCGGCGAGCCCGGCCAGTGCGGCGCTCTCCGCCGCGCTGCGGCTGTGGCTCGCCGGGGACGGCGCCGTGCTGGCCGACGGGCTGCGCCGGATCCACGGCGGATGCGCGGGCGGGCGGGACGCGGTGGTGCGGTCGGGGGCCGCGCGGTCGGAACCGGCGTACGCGGCGGCCTGAGCCGGGCCCGGGAGCCCGGTTGGCCGGGGCTCGGTCGGGGCGGGTGCGGGGCGCGTGCGGGGCTCGGTTCGTCGCCACCCCGTGCCGGGGAGTGCCCGCGGAGGGGCGCGCTCCCCGGCACCGTCGCGTCCGGGCCCGTTCCCGCGGCCGTCCCGGCGGCCCTTTTCTCTACCCGGTCGAGCCTCCTCGCACACCGGTCCGGAAATTTCGAAAAAGGTTTCTGTTATCCCCACCCGTCCCATCCGCTCTCCGGAGTGTCGGAAGGTCCGAGCCCCCGTCACCACGGGGGGCCCGGACCGTCGCACGAGGAAAGGAACGCGATGGGACACCGGAGCACGGAGCTTCGCCGGCGCCGACGTCGGCGGCTCACCCGCAAGAGCACCCTGGTCGCCGTGGCAGTGGCGGCCGGACTGGTCGTGGGGACGCTCGGCATCCGCAGCGCGCTGGAGCCGGCCGGTATGAGCAGCTCGGTCACCGCGGCGAGCGGATCGGCCGACCGCGCGGGGGCGGATCAGGCCGGCGAGGTCTCCGCCGACGGCAGCCGCCCGGGCGAGACCGGCACGGCCGAGGGCGGCACCCGCCCGCCCACGCCCAAGCACGACCAGAAGGCCACTCCGATCAAGGAGATACCCAAGGACCAGCCCGACCGCGGTCTGGTCTACACGGGTCTGAGCCTGCCCAGCAGCGACCGCTGCGCCGGAACCCTGGAGGTCGCCGGCGACAACAGCCAGTGCAGCCACGGCCCGGACGTGCCGCCGAAGGACGTCGACATCCGCAAGGACGTCCCGCCGGTCGCGGCCGCCGCCCAGGCGCCCGCGCTCACCCCCACCGCCAACGCCCAGGCGCCGGCCGCGGCCGACCTGCTGAAGGGCGGCGCGCCCGTCATCGACGCCGCCGGGAAGACGCTGCTCAGCGAGCCCGGCGCGGCGGCCGGCCCCTCCTCCTCCCCCCAGGGCGCGGCCGCGCCCGCCGGGTCGGGCCTGGTCTGCGAGGGTGACGGCAGCAGCGGCAACCGCGTCCAGGCGGTGTACGTGCACACCCCCGGGAACGACCGGTTCGCCCAGTACCTGCCCTCGTTCAAGAAGTGGGCGGCGGACGTGGACACCATCTACAACGCCAGCGCCCAGGAGACCGGCGGCGTGCGCCACGTGCGCTTCGTCACCGAGTCCGACTGCACCGCCTCGGTCCTGAACGTCCAGATCTCCGACTCCGAGATCCAGGACTTCAACGCGAGCAACCGCGCGCTGGCCGCGCAGGGGTACAACCGCAAGGACCGCAAGTACATGATGTTCACCGACGCCAAGGTGTACTGCGGCATCGGCACCTTCGCCGGTGACGAGCGCCCCGGCCAGGACAACATCAGCAACTTCGGCCCCTCCTACGGCCGCACCGACTCCGGATGCTGGGGCGGGAGCACCGCGGCGCACGAACTCGGCCACAACCTCGGCGCGGTGAACAACAGCGCGCCCAACTCCAGCAAGGCCGGCCACTGCGTCGACGAGTGGGACATCATGTGCTACTCGGACGCGCCCAACTACCCGCAGATGCGGACCGTCTGCCCGGACCGCTCGCACGACGACCGGCTGGACTGCCGCCACGACGACTACTACAACACCTCGCCCGAGCCGGGCAGTTACCTGGCCACGCACTGGAACGTCGCCAACAACCGCTTCCTGATCGCCGGCAACGGCACCGGGCCCAACCCGACCCCGACGCCGACCGCGACCCCGACGCCGACCAAGTCGCCGACCGGCACGCCCTCGCCGACCGCGACGGCAACGCCCACCCGCACGGCCTCGCCGACCCCGACGCCCACCGGCAGCCCCACCGCCACGCCGACCGGCACCCCGTCGCCGACCGCCACTCCGACCTCGGGGACGGCGGGCCCTGATGTGACGACCAGTCAGATCACCCAGAACTCCGTCGTGCTGAGCTGGCCGGCGGTCAACTCCGCCGCGGGCTACGACGTCCTGCTGAACGGCCAGGCCATCGGCACCGTCAAGGCCACCCTGGTCGGCGTCGTCCGCCTCGCGCCCGACACCTCGTACACCGTGGCGATCGCCGCCCGCGACGCCGCCGGCACCGTCGGCAAGCCCGGCCGGGCCGCGACCTTCCGCACCCTGGCCGACGCGGGCCGCCCGCAGCCCGGCGCCAACTACACGATGGTCAACGGCCTCACCGGCCAGGCCGCCGACCTGTGGGGCAGCTCGATGAACGACGGCACCGTCGCCATCGCCTACCAGCGCACCGGCTACGCCAACCAGAAGTGGCAGTTCGAGGACGCCGGCAACGGCGCCGTGCGGATCAAGTCCGCGCGCTCCGGCAAGTGCCTCCAGCTCGGCGGCACGCCCGTCGCCGGCCAGTACGTCGCGCAGCAGCCCTGCTCCGGCAACGCCGCGCAGCAGTGGCAGCTCACCGCCAAGGACGGCGGGTTCACCGTCACGGCGAACGGCGGATCGCTGGTGCTCGGGCTCAGCGACCGCTGGTACTACGGTGGTTGGCTGTTGGAGCTGCAGCAGCCGAACGGCAAGCCCTACCAGAGCTGGTCGCTGCTGAAGACCAGCTGAGACCGCCCCGGGACGCCGGGCCCGGACGCCACCACCCCACGGTGGCGTCCGGGCCCGGCGCTGCCGCTCCCCGCCCCCACCCACGAGGAATGCCCGCCATGCGAACCCGCCCCCTCGTCGCCGCCCTGGCTCCCGCCCTCGCCCTCGCCGCCCTGCTGCCCGCAGCCGCGCCGGCCGCCGCCCACGGCGACACCGTCCACCTCGACGTCTCCGGCCAGCGCAACGGCCACGTGACCACCGTCGCCACCTGGGAGAACGACCACGACCTCGTCACCGAGGAGTTCGCCGGCTCGCTGTCCGCGACCTCCCCGGACGGCCGCTCGATCGGCCCCTGGCGCCTGGTCGCCGTCCCGGGCGAGCCGGGCACGTACACCACCCGGGAGATCGTCCCGGCCGGCCACTGGCGGGTGACCGTCGACTGTGCGTTCCCCTCGCTGGGGCACGCCGAGCGCGAACTCGACGTCGAGCAGGCGGTGATCAGCGACCCGCCGCTGACGGGCTCCACCGGCGCGACCGGGCCGGGCACGGGCCCGGCGGGTACCACGGGCACGACAGGCTCGACGGGTACGACAGGCTCGACGGGCACGACGGGCACCACGCCGAGCCCGGCCCCGCCGATACCCCGGCCGACCGTCGGCGTCGGTTCGACGGCCCCGACGACCGCTCCGACCGGCTCGGCCACCGGCTCGACGGCCCCGACCGGCTCGACCGCTCCGGCCGTCCCGCTGGTCGCGGGGGGCACCGACCCGGCCCGCGGCGCCGACTCCGCCGACACCCCCGACTCCGCCACCTGGGCCGCCATCGGCACCGCCGTCGCGGCCGTCCTGCTGGTCGCCACCGGCTTCTGGCTCCGCCGCCGCTCGCGGCCGTAGCACCCCCCCGATCGCGGCCGTAACACCCCCCCGGGCGGGCCGTCGCCGGCCCGCCGGGGAACCATCGGGCCCGAACCACCGTCCCAGTGGTCACCGGGCGCCACCGGGCGCCCGGCCGACCGCGAGGGAGCGTCCGCGCATGAAGAAGGTCCTGATCACCGGTGGTGCGGGATTCATCGGCAGTACGGTGGCCTCCGCCCTGCTGGACCGGGGCGTCACCCCGGTCGTCCTCGACGACCTCTCCCAGGGCCGCGCCGAGTTCGTCGAGGGCCGGGTCTTCTACCGGGGCGACATCGCCGACGCCGCGCTGCTCGAGCGGATCTTCACCGAGCACCCCGACATCGACGCCACCGTGCACTGCGCGGCCCGGATCGTCGTCCCGGAGTCGGTGGCCAAACCGCTCTACTACTACCGGGAGAACGTCGCCAAGACCGTCGAGCTGCTGGAGGCCCTCCAGCGCCACGGCTGCACCCGGGTGGTCTTCAGCAGCTCCGCCTCCATCTACGCGCCCACCCCGGACGCCCGGGTCGACGAGAGCAGCCCGGTCGACGCCGGCAGCCCCTACGCGCGCACCAAGCAGATGATGGAGCAGGTCCTCGAGGACTGGACCCGGGGGGAGGGCGCCGAGCGGCAGCGGGTGATCGCCCTGCGGTACTTCAACCCGATCGGCGCCGACCCGCAGCTGCGCACCGGCCTGCAGAACCTGCAGCCCACCCACGTCCTCGGCAAGCTGATCGAGGCGCACACCGAGGGCACCCCGTTCACCGTCACCGGCGTGGACTGGCCGACCAGGGACGGCTCCGGCATCCGCGACTACATCCACGTCCAGGACCTCGCCGAGGCGCACGTCGCGGCGCTCACCCGGTTCGACGAGGTGATCGCCGACGGCGCCGCGGACCGCTACCGGGTCGTCAACGTGGGGACGGGCGAGGGCACCACCGTCCGGGAGCTCGTCACCGCCTTCGAGCAGGCCGTCGGCGCCGAGCTGGACGTCCGCGAGGCCGGGCCGCGCCCCGGCGACGTGATCGGCTGCTACGCCGCCGTCGACACCGCCCGCGAGCTGCTCGGCTGGAAGCCGCAGCGCGGCATCGCCGAGGGGGTCGCCGACGCCCTCGCCTGGCGAGCCGCGTGGACCGCCCGCCTCGGCGCCAGCTGACGGACACCGCGGCGGCCCCGGCCCCGGCCCCGGCCCGGGGCCGCCGCGCCGCCCGCCCCGGGCCCCGCGTTCGGGCACCCGGGGCGGTCCGTCCCGCGGGCCGCGGCAGGCCTCACTGCACGGCGGTGCCCGACTTCGCCCAGTTGTCGTGCAGGCGGTCGAGGTAGGACTGCGCCTGCGCGCCCACCTTGACGCCGCGGGCGAAGGCCAGCATGTTCCCGGCGCCGGCGTTGTAGCCCAGCGCGAGGAGCTCGTCGTGGTTCAGCGGCGCACTCACGCGGGCCGGCAGCTGGGCGGCCAGGTCGTGCAGGTGCCAGGCGGCGGCCTGGACGGCCAGGTCGCGGTCGTCGGGCAGCTCCTCCCACTGCCGGGAGGCGAACGGGCGGCCCGGTTTGGTGTCGTCGAAGGCGGCGCGGTGCATGTTGGCGATGCCGAAGGAGGCGTCCGGCTTGCCGCGCTGCCAGGCCCGTTCGAGCTCGGGGTCGTGCGGCTTGTAGGACTCGTTGTAGAGGATCGCCATCAGCAGCTGGGGGTTGACCCCGGCCTCGGCGGCGAACCGGCGCACCGGGGCCGCGTAGTCGGCCGGGTCGTAGCGCCCGGACGGCTTCGAGGGCTTCGCCGGCGCGGCGGACGCGGACGGCCCGTCGGCGGCCCCCGGGGCCCGGCCCGCGTCGGCGGGCGCGGACGTCGACGGGGCGCCGGACGGCACCGGGTCGGTCGGATGGCCACCGCCGCGCACGATGCCCCAGCCGGCCGCGACCAGGACGCCGACGACGAGCCAGCGCCCCCAGCGCGGCCCCTGCTGCTCCTCGCTCACCGCTTCCGGCCCTCCCCGTCGTCCCGTACCCGTGTGCGACCCTCGCACCGGTGATCGTGCCCCGTTGCAGGCTACTCGGCGGGCCCGTGCGCCCCGTCGAGGCCGCCCGGGAGCTCCCGCGGATGCTCGACAACGGTGTCGAAGACGCCGTCGCACCTGCCGTCCGTGCGGTCGTCGCCCACGTCGCCGACCTCCGCCGGGCGCCGCCCGACCACCCCGCCGTGGCCGCGGCCGAGGCCGGCCGCCCCGTCCGCGAGGTCCTCCGGACCCTCCGACATGGTGACGCTCCGCTCCTCTGGCGCGTTCCTGATGGTGTGCCGACGTGGCGGGGATCATGCCCGTCCTCACGACGGCCCACCAGGCGCTTCGCCCTCCCGGAAGTCGGCGGGTGACTTTGCTGAAATGGGTCGGTCGGCTCCGGTCCGGGCTCCACCGGACCGGAGCCGGTGGGAGTCGCCGCCGGGACGACCGCGTCCCGGCACGCAGGACGGCGTGCACGCGCCGTGGCAGCCGAATCGACCGAGGGAAGTGCGCATGGCCGGGCAGCGGGCGAGAACGCCGTACCAGGACGCGGGACGGCGCACCGACGACCCCGCCGTCCCCGCGCAGCGCACCCGGGCGGCCGACCCGGACGGGCCCGGCCCGGCCGCTGCCCCCGCCCGGCGCGCCGGAGCGACCCGGCGCCGCCCGCCGGTCCGCCGCGGCGGCGGCTGGCCGGTGCCGCTCGCCGCCGTCGGCCTGCCCCTGCTCGGTGGCGCCCTCGACGAGCTCGGCGGCCCCGGCGTCGGCGTGCTGTTCGCGCTCGGCGCCGTCGCCGGTACGGGGGCGGCGGCCGCGCTGTGCAGCCGCGCCGGGCGCTGGTGGGTCGTCACCGCCGCGCCGGTGGTGGTGCTGCTCGGCGCGTCCGGCACCGAGTACCTGTGGCACCCGGACGCCTACCAGGGCCGGCGGCTGGGCACCGGCGCGCTGCGCTGGGTGGTCGGGGCGTTCCCGGTGATGGCCGCCGCCGTCGGGGCCGCCCTGCTGGCCGTCGCCGTCCGGGTCGCCCTGGACCGCGCCCGGACCGGCGCCGTGAACCCCCCGACCGGAAGGAGCCGCCGTGGCTGAACGCACTCAGCGCCCCCGCCCCCGCCCGCGGGGCCGTGCCCCGCGCCGCGGCCCCGCCCCGCTCACCGTGGCCGGCCGCACGCTGGCCTGCACCGTCTCCATCGCCGTGCTCGGCGCCAGCGGCTTCACCTGGTACGAGTACCGCAGCCTCGACGACGGGATGATCAAGTCCGCCGCGCTCAGCGAGGCCAAGAAGAACGCGCCGCCGCACCTCGACAAGTCGGTGAACCTGCTGCTGATCGGCCTCGACAGCCGCAAGGACATGGACGGCAACGACCTGCCCAAGCAGTTCGTCGAGGAGGAACTGCACGCCGGCTCCAGCGAGATCGGCGGCTACAACACCAACGCCCTGATCGTCCTGCACATCCCCGCCGACGGCGGCAAGGTGACCGCGCTCTCCGTCCCGCGCGACGACTACGTGCAGACCGTGGGGGCCGACGGCAGGATGCACAAGATCAAGGAGGCCTACGGCATCGCCAAGGAGGCCGCCGAACTGAAGCTCGCCGGCAAGGGTCTCTCCAAGGCCGACCTGGAACGGCAGAGCCGCGAGGCCGGGCGCTCCGCCACCATCCAGACCGTGCAGAGCCTCCTCGACGTCCCGATCGACCACTTCGCCGAGGTCAACCTGATCGGCTTCTACGACATCGCCAAGGCCGTCGAGCCGATCAAGGTCTGCCTCAACCATCCCGTCGACGACCCGATCACCGCCCGCACCGCCACCCACGAGGGCGGCGGTACCGGGCTCAAACTGCCCGCCGGCATCAGCTCGTTGAACGCCGCGCAGGCCCTGTCCTTCGTCCGCCAGCGGCACCACCTCACCAACGGGGACCTCGACCGCACCCACCGCCAGCAGGCGTTCATCTCCTCCGTCGAGTACCGGCTCAAACAGCAGGGCGTCCTCAACGACCTCGGGCAGATGCAGAAGCTCTTCGGGGTGGTGAAGAAGGACGTCGTCATCGACAACGAGTGGAACATCCTGGACTTCGCCCAGCAGGCGCCCAACCTGACCGGCGGGAACGTCGAGTTCAACACCCTGCCGATCACTGGGTTCAAGAACGTCGGCGGCCAGGAGGTCAACACCGTCAACCCGGACCTGATCCGGAAGATCGTCCGGCAGCTCTTCTCCACCCGCGAGCCCGGCCCCGCCCCGGCCGCGCCCGCGCCCTCCGAGCCGGCCGCCGAGAGCACCGCCCCGCCGCCCGCCGCCCCGACGACACCGGCCGCCACACCGGGCACCGCCGCCAGAGCCGTCGTCGACGTCAACGCCGCGGCGGGCGCCGGCGCGGCCGCCGCCGAGTCCAGGGCCCTCACCGAACTCGGCTACCAGGCCGGCCGGATCGGGGACACCGCCGCCCGCGCCAGGACCACCACCGTCACCTACGGCACCGGTGCCAAGGCCGACGCCCAGCAGCTCGCCACCCGCTACGGCGTCACGGCGGCCCCGGGCGCCGGCGTGGCGCCCGGCCACGTCCTCCTCACCCTGGCCGCCACCCGGACCCCGGCCCCCGGCGCCGCCACCACGCCGCCCGCCGACCCCGCCGCGGACCCGGCCGCCGGCCTGCCGATGCAGGGGCCGGCGGTGAAGGCCGGCGGGATCCCGTGCGTGGACTGACCGGGCCGCGGGGCGGGCGGTGCGGCGGACACCGCCCCGTCGTCCGCCGCAAGGCCGTCCGCCGCCCCGCTGCCCTCCGCCCCGCTGCCCGCCGGGCCGGCCGGCGACCGGAACCGCACCCGGGGACCCTTCGTCCTGAGAGGAAACGGTGACGGGAGGGGTACGTGGTGGCCGGTGGGAGCTGGTGGCGGACGGGTCTCGTGGGAACGTGCGGGGTCGCCCTCGTGCTGCCGGCCGGGCTGGTCGCGGTGCGGGTGACCGGGGCGGACGACGGGACGGTGCTGGCCCTGCCGATGGTGCTGCTGCCGTACGCCGCGCTCGGCACCCTGCTGCTGCTCGGGGTGCTGCTGGCGCTGCGCTCCTGGTGGGTGGCGGCCGTGGCCGGCCTGCTCGCGGTGGTGCAACTCTGCTGGCTGGCGCCCAGGTTCGTGGCTGACGGGGGCAGCGTGGCGGCTGACGCGCCGCGGCTGCGGGTGGCCACCAGCAACGCGTACCTGGGGCAGGCCGACGCGGCCGCGCTGGTGCGGCTGGTGCGTGAGCAGCGGGTGGACGTGCTGGCGGTGGAGGAGTTGCGGACCGCGACGGCCGAGGCCATGGACCGGGCGGGGATCGCCGACCTGCTGCCGCACCGGAGGATCGACGGCGACACCGCCCTGTACTCGCGCCTGCCGCTGGCCCCGGTCGACGCCTCGGCCCCGGCGGCCGCCCGGGCCCAGCTCGCGGCCGAGGTGACGGTCGGCGGCAGGCAGGTGCGGCTGACCGCCGTGCACACCTACTACCCGCTGGGCGACGCCCGCCGCTGGGGGGAGGACTTCGCGGGGCTGCGCGCGGCGGCCCGGGGCGCCCCCCGCGCCGCGGTGTTCCTGGGGGACTTCAACGCGACCCTGGACCACGCCCCGATGCGCGAGCTGCTCGCGACCGGTCTCACCGATACCCACGAGGAGCTGGGCGGCGGCATCCGGCCCACCTGGCCCGAGGACAACGCCGACTTCCCCTACCTGCCGCCGGTGATCCAGATCGACCACGTCCTGCACGGCGCGGCGCTGACGGCCGTCTCGGTCTCCGAGCACACCGTGCCGGGCGCCGACCACCGCGCGGTGGTGGCCGAACTGGCCGTCACAGGATAGGAGTCGGACCCCGCCCGGTCAGGGCGCGGCGGACGAGCCGGCCGGCCGACCAGAGCAGGACGGCGGTCGCGGCGACCGCGGCGAGCACGTAGGTCGCCGGCATGTCCTCGTTCGGGTAGCGGTCGCCGACCACCCGGACGGTCGCCGGGTCGTCCGCCGCCGCCTCCAGTGGCACGGTCGTGCCGACCTGCGGGTGCTCGACCCGCTTGAGGCCGAGCGCCGTGGTGCTGAAGCCGCGGTCGCCGACCGTGTAGGTGACGGTGTAGAGCCAGCCGCCCTTGCGGAGGGTCACGGCGCTGACCGTTCCGTCCACCCGCAACGGCGCGGCGTCGATGCGGCTCGCGGCCCGCCACTGCGCGGAGGCCGCGAACAGGCTCCAGCACAGCACCAGCAGCGAGACCGCCGAGCCCGCCAGGGGAAGGGACCACGCCCGCGCCAAGAGTTCCCTCATGGCCCGGACGATACCGGCCGCACATCGCGCCGCAGGGGCCAGGGTGGTGGTTCTGACGAACTGTCAACTTCTGTCCACCGCGGGCCGCCACCGGCCCGCGGTGGGGTCGGTGGCGGCGGTCCGGGCGGTCCGGCCGGGCCGGGTCAGGGTGTCGCGGCCGAGGTGGTGGGGCAGGGCGGCAGGGTCGTCCCGGTGGCGGGCACGCTGGTCACGCAGGTCGCCGTGGGGGTGTGGGCCGTGGTGGTTCCGGTGGTCGCCGCCGCGGTGGCCTTCGTGCTGCCGGCGGCGGTTCCCGCGGACGTGCTGCCGGTGGCGGTGGTCTTGACGCTGGAGGCCGAGGAGGTCGACGAGGTGGGGCCGGAGGAGGTCGCGCCGGAGCTGCTCGCACCGGACTTGGTCGCGCCGGAGGAGGTGGCACCCGAGCTGGTCGCGCCGGAGCTCGTCGCACCCGAGCTGGTCGCACCCGAGGAGGTGGCGCCGGAGGACGTCGCGCCGGAGCTCGTCGCACCCGAGGAGGTGGCGCCGGAGGAGGTGGCGCCCGAGGTGCTGGGTGAGCCGGACCCGGAGGTCGTCCCGGAGGAGGACGAGGACGTCGCGGGCGCCGTGGTCGGGGTCATCTTCGACGGCGGGGGCACCCCCGGGGCCAGCGGACCCTTGGGCTGCTCCACGCGCTTGTCGACGACCTTGATCTGCCCGGTCACCCGGGCGAACCAGCCGGCCGTCTCGATGTTCACCAGGACGATCTCGGTGACCGGCTGCGGGGCCGGCACCACGACCACCAGCGTGGTCGGCTGGAAGCCCGTCCAGGCCTTCCCGGTGTACTTGGCGTTGCTCACCAGGACGGGCGGCTTCAGCGGGTTCCCGCAGGAGCAGCGGACCCGGGGCACGCCCTGGGCGTCGACCAGCACGGCGGTGCCGGCCTGCAGCGCGCTCTGGTACTCGGTGACGGCGCCGGACTTGTAGCTGTGGTTGGTCACCCGGGTGTCCACCCGCAGGTAGACCGAGGTGAGCGACCGCAGGTAGGAGGGGATGGCGGACTGCTCGATGCCCGCGGCCGAGGCCCAGGCCCGCCCGCCGTCCCCGGCGGAGACCATGGTGATCAGGCGTTCGGTGTCGCAGCTGGGCTTGTTCATCGTCCCGCCGTACAGCCCGGCGGAGCTGCCCTCCACGCTGTGGAGCGTGGCCGGGGAGCCGCTCGTCGGCTTGCCGCTCTGCGCCGGCTGCTGCCCCTGGGAGGTCGCGGGCTGCGGGGCGGGCGCGGCGACCGCCTGGGTTTCCACCGAAGGGGTGAACGGGTCCGGTCCGGGATCCGACGGGGCCTGCAGGGCGACCTCGTTCGCGGCCGGCACGGCGTCGTTGTGGCCGCCCTGGTTGTTGACGATCAGCACCGTGGCCAGCACGGCCACCACCACCGTGCCCGCGGCCAGCGCGAGGCCCTTCCCGGAGCGCCACCACGGCCTGTGCGGCCCGCGGCCGCCCCCGGACGGCGGACCGCCCGGCCCCGACGGCGGCCCGGACATCCCGGAGGAGCCGGAGGAGCCGGACGGCGGACCGGCCGTGCCCCCGCCGGACTGGGGGCCCGACAGCGGGCCGGACGGGGGCCCGGACGGCGGGCCGAAGGGCGGCTCGCTCGGCGGGCCGGGCGGGGGCGGTTGGGAACTCATCGGGGCTCCGTTTCGCAGGCGGCCGGCGGGCGCGCCGACAAGGGGATCTCCTGCCACTGGGGTTCCATTTCCCCCCGGCTCCCCGGCGGCCGCAACAGCAGGTGCGGCCGGCGTCGCCGAGCGTGCCCGCCGTCCGGGTCGGTGCCGCCGCCGCCGGTCGCGCCCCGCGAACCGCCTGCCGGGGGCGCCGGGGGTCGCCGGTCGGCGCCGCCCGTCGGGACCGTCCGTCGGGACCGCCCGCCGAGCGTGCCCGCCGGGCGTCGGCCACTCTGGGACGCGAAGCCCCACGCACCGAGGAGGCCCCATGCAGCAGCCCACGCCCCGCGTCGCGGGCCCGCCCGGCGCCCTGCGCGGCTGGCTCGACGCGCTCGCCGTGGTGCTGGCCGGGGTCGCCGCGATGGCGGCGGTGGCCGCGCTGGGCCTCTGGCTGGCCGGTGCGAACGACCTGCCGGGCGGTGGGTTCCCGTCGGTGCTGGCCGCGACGCTGGCCCTGGCCGTCGGCGGTTCCGTCCAACTCGACGGTGGTGCGGGCCAGTTCGCCGCGCTGGACGCCGGGATCAGTGCGATGCCGCTGTCCGTCTCGCTGGCCGGCGCGGTGGTGATGGCCGAGGTGTTCCTGCGTCAGCTGCGCTTCCGCGCGGTGGCGGCGGGCGGTGAGCTGCTCGGCCGGATCGCCCGGACGGTGGCGCTCTGGCTGGTCGCCCTGGTCCTGCTGACCCTCGGCGCCCGGCACACCTTCACCGTCCCGCTCGGCAACGACCTGGTGCAGTCCATCGGCGGCGCGCTCGGGCTCACCCCTGAGGTCGGTTTCCACGCGGACGCCCCGAGCACGATCGGGATCGGTCTGGCCTGGCTGCTCGCCGTCCTCGCCGGGACCTTCGCGGTGTCCCGCCGGGCACCGCTGCCGCGCTCCCTGGTGCGCTACCAACTGGCCGTCCGCCCGGCCGCGTTCGCGCTCTGGGCGGTGCTGCTCGGCTATGTGGCGATCGGGGTGGTGGCCGGGGTGCTGACCGCGGTCGTGCACGGGAACGCCAGGCAGACCATGGCGGTGGTGCTGCTCGCGCTGCCCAATCTGGTCTGGATGGCCTTCGGCGTCGGGCTGGGCGCGGAGTGGCACGGGCGGCTCGACGGCGCGCTCGGCCTACCGGTGCCCGAACCGCTCGCCGAGGTGCTGCGCGCCCCGGGCGGCGGAACGGCCACCGTCGACCTGGGCACCCTCGCCGACCAGGACGCCCGCAGCTGGTGGCTGCTGCCGCTGGCGGCGGTGCTGATGCTCGCCGCCGGGTTCCTGGCGGCCCACCGCTCGCCGCGCGGCGTCCCGCTCTGGCGGCACGCCGTCCGCTTCGCCCTGGCCGCCGCGGTCACGATGCTCCTGGTCGGCCTCTGGACCCGGGTGGACGCGAGCTACGGCCTGTCCGTCCTCGGGGTGGGCGTCGGCGAGGGCGGCCTGGGCGACCTGCTGGGCAGCGTGCTCGGCGGCACCAACCCGCTGTCCGGGCTGGGCAGCGGCAGCCTCACGCTGCAACCGGTGCTGCTGACGGCCGTCCCGCTCGCCGCGGGCTGGGGCCTGCTCACCGGCGCCCTGGGCGCGCTGCTGGCCGCCCGGACGGGTCGCCGGGGCGAGGTCGCCGACCCGGCGCGGCCGGCGGACGCGGCGGGCCCGCCGGGCTGACGGCCCGGCGGCCGGTGCCGGCGTCAGAACAGCCGGTGGCCCCGGACCCGGACGGTGCGGCCGCCGCCCTCCCGGATCCGCCGGAGCCGGCCGACCCCGCTGTGCAGCTTCGCGGTGGCCAGCAGCGACGGCCCGACGACCACCCCGGCGGCCGCCAGCGCGACCAGGACCCCGATGGTGTCGACGGCCCGGTCGTCCCCCTCCTCGACGGTCTGCCCGCCGAGGTGGACCAGCATCGGGAGGGTGACCAGCAGCGAGAGGACCAGCAGCCAGCCCAGCACCCGCTGGACCAGCTGCTTGCCCCGCGCCCGGCCCGCGCTCTCCACCCGCACCGAGAAGGCCTGCGTGCAGCGGGGGCAGATCAGTCCGACGTCCCGGCGCCCGGCGGCCGGCCGGGGCGATCCGCCGGGCGGCAGGTGGGACACGCTCCACCGGACGGTCGTGGTGGCCGGCCCCCGCTCCACGGCCACCCGGCAGCCGATGCTCACCACGTACCGCTCGCCGATCGACGACCGCGCCATGCCCGCCACCCCCGGGAGTCCGCCGCCGCGCGCGTCGCGGGGGCAGGCGGATTGTTGCCGCGGCGCGGGCGGGCGAAACGCGCCGCACGGGAGGCCGCCGGGCGGCAGCGGCCCGGCGCCGGCCGGCGGGGTGGCGTCGGCTGGCGGCCCGGCGTCGGCGGGCGGGGTGGCTCAGAACGCCTGCGCGAGCAGGACGACCGCCGCCGGGACGGCCTGGGCCAGGGCCACCCGCCAGAGCCGGCGCTCGGAGACGAACAGGGTGATGCCGCCGGCCACCAGGAAGGCCCCGATGTAGCTGATCACCGCTCGCCCCGCGGTGGTGTGGCCGTCCGTGTGCAGGAGGACCAGTCCGGCGACCAGGCCGAGCGCCAGGAACAGGTTGTAGAAGCCGACGTTGAAGCGCCAGAGCCGCACCTCCGGGGCGTCCGCCGTGCTGCCGGTGAGCAGGAACCGCACCCGGGGGTGGCCGTACAGGAAGCTCTCCAGCGGCCACGCGATGAGGTGGATCGCGGCGGCGAGCATGGCGAAGACCTGGCTCACGGCGTTCATGGGTGCGACTCCTCGGGACGGCGGCGGGCGGTGCGGGCGGCGGGCGACCCGGCGGGCGGACGGCCGGGGCGGGGGTCGGGAGCGCTCACCGCGGCGGCGGGTGGACCACCGGTGCGGCCCAGGCCGGCGGCTCGGGCACGGCGCCCGGCCCCGGGCCGGGCCCGGTGGCCACCGGGACGACCTGGGTGGGCGGCCCGGCCCCGTTCCAGGGCTCCGCGCCGTCGCCCCGGCCGGGCGCCGCGGCGCTGGCCGCGCGTAGCTCGGCGACGAACTGCAGGCAGCTGGCGTACCGCTCCGCGGGCGCCTTGGCGAGCGCCCGGGTGATCACGGCCGCCGCGGCGGCGGGCAGGTCGGGGCGGTGCGTGCGCAGCTCGGGCGGCGGGTCGTTGAGGTGCGCCCAGAGCAGGGCGAGGTCGCTCTCCCGGCGGAACGGCGGGGTGCCGGCGAGCATCTCGAAGACCACGCAGCCGAGGCTGTACTGGTCGCAGCGCCCGTCCAGCGGCTTGCCGGAGATCTGCTCGGGCGCGGCGTAGTCGAGGGTGCCGACGATCTGGCCGACGCTGGTCAGCCCGCTCAGCGAGAGGGACTTCTTGGTGAGCCCGAAGTCCGCCAGGTACAGGTGCTCGGGGTGCTCGCTGTCCGTCCCGGCGGCGACCAGCACGTTGCCCGGTTTGACGTCGCGGTGGACCAGGTCGTGGTCGTGCGCGGCGTCCAGTGCGGAGGCGATCTGCAGGGCCAGCCGGGCGGCCCGCTCGATCGGGAAGGGCCCGCCCCGGTTGAGCAGGCCGCGCAGGTCGCCGCCCTCGACGTAGCGCATCGCGATGAACAGGATGCCCTCGTGCTCGCCGGCCTCGAACACCGGGATGATGTGCGGGTGGTCGATCGCCGCGGCGGCCTCGGACTCGTGCATGAAGCGCTGGCGGAACACCTCGTTGCGGGCCAGTTCGGGGGCGAGCAGCTTGACGGCGACGGTCCGGCGCAGCCGCAGGTCCTTGGCCCGGTACACCACGGCCATGCCGCCGCGTCCGATCTCCCCGTCGAGCCGGTAGCCGGCGATCCGGCGCCCGACCATGCCGGCCGGCAGGCTGGGGGCGGACAGCTGGTCGGTCGGCCCGTCCGGCGGCCCCTCCGGGGGCGGCCCGGGCGGACGGCCGGCGGGCCCCTCCGGCAGCGGGTCGGGGGACGGGTCGGGGGGCGGGTCGGGCGGCCGCCGGTCGGCCGGTTCGGTCGGGTTCACAGGTCGACCGCCCTGGTCGGCGCGTACGGGCCCTGCGCGGGCTCCTGCGGGGCGGGCCCGGGGGCGGGCGAGGGCCGCGGCGTGGGCGCGGGGGTCGGTGCGGGCCGGTCGGTGGCCGCGTACGTCTGCAGCTGGAGGCCGTCGCAGTAGCACCACCGGTCGTGCACCGGGTCGAACACCCAGAGCGCCTCGCCCTCGACGACCAGCCCGATCCGCAGGCCGCGGGCCCGGTCCCGGAACGTCTCCAGGTCCAGCGAACCGGCCGCGAGGTCCTCCAGCAGGGTCCGGTAGCGGGCCAGCGCGGACTCGGCGTCGGCGAGCGCGGGGCGCGGGTCGGCGGTGCGGGCGGGCGGGCCGCCGACGGCGGGCGGGGTGTCGGGCAGGGTGATCAGCAGGCGGCCGTCCACCCAGGCGGACCAGCCGTTGGAGCAGAGGATCTGCGCCCAGTCGCCCTGCCGGGAGAGCAGGCGCACCGGGAGCAGGGCGTCCAGCCGGGCGGAGGGCCGGGCCGGGTCCGGGGCCGTCCAGGTGGCCATCCCGGCCGGCGGGGCGACGTGGGTGGGGCGGAACGCGAACTCGTCCATGGGCGGCTACATTTCCTCCGCCGCGCGAGCCGCGGCCGCGCGCGGCACGATTCGCAGCACAGGTCTGTCTCCCACTCTACCGGCGGCGGTCCGGTCCAGCCCGGGGCCGCCGTCACCGCCGCATGATGGCGGGCTCGTGCCGTCGCAGCAGGGCCAGCACGGCCAGGCCGTAGGCGACGGACAGGGCGGGCAGCACGGCCATGCTGAAGAGCCAGCCGGCGCGCTCGTGCCGGAACATCGGGTCGACGGTGATGTTGGTCGGGAAGATGCTGTGCAGTTCGATGGTGCGGGCCATCGCGGAGAGTCCCCAGCGGGACGGGATCAGCCAGGCGAACTGCTCCAGCCCGGGCACCCCGTGCAGCTTGAGCATCAGCCCGCTGAAGACGATCTGGACGACGGAGAGGAGCACCAGCAGCGGCATGGTGGCCTCCTCCTTCTCCACCACGGCCGAGACCACCAGGCCGAGCATCATCGCCGAGAAGGCGAGCAGCGCGACCGCGATGATCAGCTCGGGCAGCTGCGGCATGACCACTCCGGTCGGCACCGCGAAGGACAGGTCGACCCCGGCCAGTCCGACCACGGTCAGTACCACGGCCTGACCGACCGTGACCGTGCCGAGCACCACCACCTTGGACACCAGGTAGGCCGACCGGGACAGTCCGACCACGCGTTCGCGCCGGTAGATCGCCCGCTCCTTGACCAGCTCGCGCACCGAGTTGGCGGCGCCGGTGAGCAGGCCGCCGATGCAGAGCGTGAGCAGGCAGTTGACCGCGTTGTCCGGGGTGATCCGGCTGCCGGCCATCACCCGGCACATCAGGCCGATCACGAAGGGCAGCACCACCATGATGGTGAGGAAGAGCCGGTCGGCGGCGAGCACGGCGGTGTACCGCCGCACGAGGGTGCCCAGCTGGGCGAACCAGCCCTGCGGCTTCTCCCGCCCGATCGAGGGCGCCTGCGCGCCGGGCGGCGGCACGGCGGGCACCGGAACGGCCGGGACGGACTCGGCGGCCACGTAGCGCCGGTACTGCGGGGAGGCGCGGAAGCGGCGCTGCCAGGCCTCGTGGTCCTCGCTCTCGAAGGCCTCGAAGGCCTCCGGCCACTCCTCGAAGCCGAAGAACTCCAGGGCCTCGCCGGGTGGGCCGTAGTAGGCGGTGCGGCCGCCCGGCGCGAGCACCAGCAGGCGGTCGCAGACGTTGAGGCTCAGCACGCTGTGCGTCACCACGACCACCGTGCGGCCGTCGTCGGCGAGCCCGCGCAGCATGTGCATCACCGAGCGCTCCATGCCCGGGTCGAGGCCGGAGGTCGGCTCGTCGAGGAAGAGCAGAGAGGGCTTGGTCAGCAGCTCCAGCGCGACGCTGACCCGCTTGCGCTGGCCGCCGGAGAGGCTGGCGATCACCTGGTCGGCGCGTTCGGCCAGGCCGAGTTCCTGGATCACCTCGGTGACCCGGGCCTCGCGCTCGTGCTTGGCGGTGTCGCCGGGGAAGCGCAGCTCGGCGGCGTAGGAGAGCGCGCGCCGCACGGTCAGCTGGGTGTGCAGGATGTCGTCCTGCGGGACGAGGCCGATCCGGCGGCGCAGTTCCGCGTAGTCGCGGTAGAGGTCGCGGCCGTCGTACAGCACGGTGCCCTCGTCGGCGGGGCGCAGCCCGGTGAGCGCGTTGAGCAGGGTGGACTTGCCGGCGCCGCTCGGTCCGGCGACGGCGAGCAGGGCCTTCTCGGGGAGCGGGAAGCTCATGTCGTCCAGCAGGACCCGGTGGTCGGGGCCGACCCTGACCACCAGGTGCTGCACGTCCAGGGAGATCTCGCCGGTGTCGGTGTACTCGACCAGGCGGCCGTCGGAGAGGCAGAGCGCGGAGTGGCCGATGCCGACGATGTCGGCCGGTCCGACCGGCGCGCGCCGCACCGGGCGGCCGTTGAGGTAGGTGCCGTTGTGGCTGTCGAGGTCGACGATCTCGTGCCCGCCGTCGGGCAGTTCGCGCAGTTCGGCGTGGTGGCGGGAGACCACCAGGTCGTCCAGGACGAGGTCGTTGTCGTCGGAGCGGCCGATCCGCACGGTGCGGTCGGGCAGCTGGATCACCGCGCTGGGGCTGCGGAAGGTGCCGGAGGACTGCGGGGCGAGCAGCGAGGTCCGTTCGCCCGGGTCCGGGCGGGGCAGGCCGGCGAAGGTCGCGGAGGGGCCGTCGGCCGGGTCGCCGAAGCGCAGCCTCGTCCCGGGGCCGACGTCCTCGCGGTCGACCCGGTGGCCCTCGTCGAAGGTGCCGTTGGTGCTGCCGACGTCCTCCAGCAGCCAGTGGCCGTCGTCGGCGCGCAGCACCGCGTGGTGCCAGGAGACCCGGGGGTCGTCCAGCACGATCTCGCTGGTCGGGTCGCGGCCCAGGTGGTAGGCCCGGGTCGGTTCGATCAGCTGCGACTCGGTGTCGGTGACCAGGACGAGGGGCGGCGCGACGGACGCGCCGGGGCGCTCTCCCATGGTCGGATTCTATCGCCGGGACGGCCTCACGGCCTTCCGGAGGGCGGGCCTCCCGGATCGCGGGATTGGACTGGACCACTGTGACGGCGCGGCACTATCGTTCGGCGTGCCCGCAGCCACCCGCCGAACCACCGGGGACGGAACGCATGAGTATCTGGCCGCAGTTGCGCCTGTCCCGGACCGTCAGAGCCGGCCGTGCCCCGGGCACGGTGCTGCGCTGCGGACTGATGGACACCATGCTGGCCGACCTCGCCGTCTCGGTGGTCCTCTGCTTCGACCGGCCGCTGGACGACGAGCGGCTCGCCGCCGGCCTGGCCCGCGCCCTGGAGCGGGTGCCGGTCTTCGCCGGGCGGCTGCGCACCGTGGACGGCGTCCTGGAGGCGGTCTGCGACGACTCCGGCGTCCCGCTGGACCTCTACACCGTGGACGGCACGCTCGCCGAGGCCATGGGCCGGGTGACGGCCCCCGGCTCCGACCTGGCCGACCCGGTGGACGCCCCGGCCGCCCGCACCGGCGGCGCCCCGCTGTTCACCGTGCGGGTCACCCGCACCGGCGACGGCGGCACCGTGCTGGGCTGCTCCTGGCACCACGCGGTCGGCGACCTGCACAGCTTCATGCTGCTGCTGCGGATCTGGTCGGCGGCGGTCGAGGGGGAGGAGCTGCCGGAGGCCGAACTGGTCGAGGACCAGGACGCGTTGCTGGCCGGAGTGCTGCCGGAGTCGGACTGCGGGCGGCCCGGCTTCCGGGTGCCGGGGGAGGAGGAGGCGCAGCTGCTGGCCCGCGAGGTGGCGGCCGGGCCGCGCGCCAACCGGACCGTCCAGATCCTCTTCACGGACGCCGAGGTCGAGCGGATGCGCGAGGAGTTCAGTGCCGCGGCCGGGCGCCGGCTCTCCTCCGGGGACGTGCTCTGCGCCCACGTGGTCTGTACCCTGCGGGAGTTGGACGGCGACGGGGCCGAGCGCTGGCTGACCGTCCCGGTCAACGCCCGCCGCTGGCTCGGCCTCTCGCCCGCCCTGGTGGGCAACCTGCTGGGCGACGTCCACCTGCCGCACCAGCCCAAGGACGGCCCGGCGGCGCTGGCCGGCGCACTGCGGGCGGCGGTCGAGGAGTTCCCGACCGCCCACCTCAACCTGCGGGCCAACCTGGACTTCCTGGCCTCGCTCGGCCGTGACCGGCTGCGCGACTGCGTCCCGCTGGGCTTCGACCCGCAGGCGCGCCGGTTCAGCTTCTCCAACTGGAGCCGCTTCGGCGCCTACCGGGTGAGCTTCCAGGGCCACCGCCCGGTGTTCTTCAGCCCGACGGCCAACTACCCGCTCCCGTGGGTGAGCTGGACGGTCGAGGGGTTCGGTGGCGCAGGCTTCCTGACCACCGTCGTGCTGCCGGCCCGGCTCGCCGCCCGGGTGCGGGGGGCGGAGGGCCGGGCCGCGCTGCACCGCTTCCGGGCCGCGGCCGACGAGCTGCCCACGTCGGCCGCGGCGGTCCCCAAGGTGATCTGACGGATCGTCAGAGTATTCTCGGGGGCGGTGCGTCAGGCGAAGGCGGCCTCGATGGCCGTCCAGAGCGCGACCCGGGCGCGCAGCGCGGTGCGGACGGTCTCGGCGCAGGAGTCCCACTTGGCCTGGTCGTCGCCGCACAGGTCGATCAGCATCTGCATCGCCATCGGGGTGTGCTGCTCCCCGTCCACCTCGATGTGCCGCGCCAGGTAGTCCTTGAAGACGGTGAGCACGCCGTCCGGGTCGTCGATGCCGACCACCTGGGCGAACATGTCGGGGATCAGGTCCTCGCGGCCGAAGGCGAAGGCGGCGGCCCGGCAGTGCACCGGCGCGTTCTCGATGATCGACCAGGTGGTGCCGGTGAAGTCGGCCGCGGCCTGCGGGACGGCCGCGGCCTTCAGCGCCTCCGGGACGGCGGTGCCGCTGCCGAGCAGGCCCAGGAACTCCTCGACCGGCCGCGGGTCGGCGCCGGCCTGCCGCATGCCCTCGACGTAGAGCTCGAAGTGGCTGGTGTAGCCCTCGCCCAGTTCGTCGCTCTCCTCCACCAGCACGATCTCGTTGATCAGCCGGCGGCTGGCGGTGGGCCCGTTCGGCACCCACGGGACGTCCACGCAGGTGAGGTCGCGCTGCAGGCTCTTCAGCAGCGACATGAAGTCCCAGACGGCGAACACGTGGCTGTCCAGGAAGGTGCGGACGCGCCCGATGCTGGTCAGCCCGCCGTAGACGGTGTGGCCGACCACCTCGCGGCGCAGCGGGTCGATGGCCTGCTGGAGGCTGGTCAGGCCGGGGTGCGAACGGTCCCAGTGGTAGCGGTTGGTGGACACGTCGACTCCTTCTGTTCGGGGGGAATGCGGGGGAGAGGGGGTGGGGCAGGGCTGCTTCAGGGCTGCTTCATGACGGCGTGCAGCGCGTGGCGCAGCTGCTCGCGGCCGGGCTGCAGGGCACGGTCGAGGGCGGGGGCGAAGGGCAGGACGGCACCGTCGGGACGGGTGACCCGGCGGGGCGGGGCGATCAGGTGCATCTCCTCGGCGGCGGTGGCCAGCACCTCGGCGGCGAAGCCGCAGCTGCGGTTCGAGTCGTCGAGGACCACCAGCCGACCGGTGCGTTCCAGCGAGGCGGCGAGCGCGGCCCAATCTAGGGGGTGGAGCGTGCGCGGGTCGAGGACTTCGACGGAGATCGTCCCGGAGACCTCCTCGGCCACCGCGAGCGCGTCGTGCACCAGGTGCCCCACCGCGACGACCGTCACGTCGGTGCCGTGCCGGTGGATCCGGGCCCTGCCGAGCGGGACGGCTTCGAGCTCCCGGGTGACGGTCTCGCGCACCGGCAGGGCGGCGGCCGGGGCGAACACCACCACCGGGTCCGGGTCGCGGATCGCCGAGCGCAGCAGCCCGTACGCGTCGGTCGGGGTGGCGGGCACCACGGTCTTCACCCCGGCGTGCGCGAACAGGCTGTACGGGTGGTCGGAGTGCTGCCCGGCCCAGCCGTCCCGGGAGCCCGAACCGGGCACCAGGCAGGTCAGCGGGACGGCCGCCTGACCGCCCGTCATCAGAGAGAACTTGTGTGCCTGGTTGACGAGTTGCTCGAAGACCAGGAACAGCAGCGAAGGGATCTGGAACTCCAGCACCGGGCGCCGCCCGGCGAGCGCGGCGCCGATCGCCATCGCGGTGAAGGCCTGCTCGGACAGCGGGGTGTCGACGATCCGGCCGGGGCCGAAGCGGTCCAGCAGGCCGAGCGTGGGCCCGGCCAGGCCGGCTCCGATGTCCTCGCCGAACACGCAGACCGCCGGGTCGGCGGCGAGCTCGTCGGCGATCGCCCGGTTGAGCGCCTTGGTGTACGAGAGCCTGGTCATGCCACCGCCCCCGCCCGGGGCCGCAGCCCGTCGGCGTACAGGTGGTCCAGGGCGCCGGCCGGGTCGGGGTGCGCGGAGGCCAGCGCGAAGTCCTCGGCGGCGGCGAGCCGGCCGGCGACCTCCTCGTCGATCCCGGCGACGGCCCGGGCGTCCAGCAGGGCGGCGGCCCGGGGGAGCGGATCCCGGGCGCGCCAGGCCGCCACCTCCTCGGGGGTGCGGTAGTGCAGCTTCATCCGGCGTTCCATGGTGTGGTGGCCCTCGTAGCGGTAGGTGCGGCACTCCAGGAAGCCGGGGCCGCCGCCGGCCCGGGCCCGGTCGACCGCGCGCAGCGCGGCGGCGCGCACGGCCTCGGTGTCCATGCCGTCCACCTCCTCGGCGGGGATGCCGAAGGCGGCCGCCCGCCCGGTCGCGCTGCCCGCGACGGCGGTGGCGGCGGGCAGCGTGGTGGCGTAGCCGTTGTTCTCGCAGACGAACAGCACCGGAAGGCGCCACATCGCGGCGAGGTTGAAGGATTCCAGCAGCACGCCCTGGTTGAGCGCGCCGTCTCCGAAGAAGGCGACCGCCACCCGGCCGTCGCCGGCCTGCCGGGCCGCCCAGGCGGCGCCGACCGCGATCGGGGCGCCGGCGCCGACGATGCCGTTGGCGCCGAGGATGCCGAGCGAGAGGTCGGCCGCGTGCATTGAGCCGCCCCGGCCGCCGTTCAACCCGTCGACCCGGCCGGCGAGTTCGGCGAGCAGCCGGTCGGGCGCCGCGCCGCGGGCCAGGACGTGGCCGTGCCCGCGGTGGGTGCTGGTGAGGCGGTCGCCGGGGCCGAGCGCCGCGCAGACGCCGACCGCGACGGCCTCCTGGCCGATGTACGGGTGGATGCCGCCGGGGATCGCGCCGGCCCGGACCAGGCCGAGCGCCAGCTCCTCGAAGCCGCGGATCAGCCGCAGCATCCGGTAGCGCTCGGCGGGCGTCCCGAGCGGCGCCGTCCCGCCGGGTCCGGCCGCCCCGGCGGCCGGACCGGGGGAGGCCGTCACCGGGTGCCCCGCCAGACCGTCGGGCAGAACCGCGGGTCGGCGTAGTCGGGCCGGCCGTCCGCGGTGCGGCGCACCAGCACGTCGTGGTTGTACACCACAGGCTCGCCGTCGGCCCTGGCGTGCCGGCGGTACGCGTTGGCGCCGTCCTGCAGGTGCAGCGAGACGGCCCGGCGCGGGAACGCGGCCAGGTTGGGGCCGCTGCCGTGGTAGGTGCGGCAGTGGTGGAAGGACATGTGGCCGCGCGGGATCTCCATCGGGACGGTGCGCACCTGCTGCCCATTGTGGGCGGCGTTGGCGGCCAGGATGCCGTCCAGCTCGCCGCGGTCGCGGTCGGCGAAGTGCCGGGTGGAGTCCTCGCCGGAGTCCAGCTCCCGCCAGCGGTGGCTGCCGTCGACCATGGTGATGGTGCCGTTCTCCTCCCCGCAGTCGTGGAACGGGATGAAGGCGGTGAGCATCTCCTCGGAGGTGGAGGTCTGCCAGTAGTGCTTGTCGAAGTGCCAGGGCACCCGGTTGCTCGGCTCCCCGGGCACCGGGGGCTTGTAGATCAGGGTCGCCTGGAAGATCCGGATCTCCTCGGCCCCGGCGAGCAGCGCGGCCACCGCGCCGACCAGGGGCTTGCGCAGGATCGCGCCGATGGCGTCGCTCTCGTAGTGCACGTAGTCGTTGTGTCGCTGGACGGGGCCGTGCGAGGGCTCCCAGGAGGCCAGTCTGGGCGGGCGGACGGGCAGTTCGCGGTCGCGTGCGCCGGCGTAGTACAGCTCGGTGGCGGCCTGGAGGGTGTCCAGCTCCTCGTCGGAGAACAGCCGGCGGGACAGGTACCAGCCGTGCTCGCGGTAGTGGGCGACCTCCTCGGGCGTGGGCAGCAGGTCGCGTTCGGCGTCGGTGAGGTGGAACTCGGTGACGGTGGTCACGGGTGGTGCCTCCTTCTTCGGGATCCGGCGGTCAGACGGAGGCGGCGGAGCTCTGCCGTTCGACGGCCTCGTAGAGGGCCTTGATGTTCGCGGTGCCGAAGGTGCCGGCGCCCTGACGCTCGATCAGCTCCAGGAAGTACGTCCGCCGCGGGTGGGTGGAGCGGACGAAGATCTGGAACAGCTGGCCGCCGTGGTCCTGGTCGACCAGCACGTGCAGGTCGCGCAGGGTCTCCACCGGGATGGCGGTGGTGCCGAACCGCTCGGCGAGGGCGTCGAAGTAGGCGCCCGGGGTGCTCAGGAACTCCACGCCGCGGGCCCGGGCGGTGCGCACGGCGGTGGCGATGTCGCGGGTGCGGAAGGCGAGGTGCTGCACGCCGGCGCCGTCGTGGGAGGACAGGAACTCGTCGATCTGGCCGGGCCGGCGGCTGGTGTCCGGCTCGATCAGGGTGAAGGTGACCTCGCCGGAGGCGCTCTGCACCACGCTGGAGTCCATGGCCTGCTCGCCGACCTCGATGTACTCGCCGAAGATCCGGTGGAAGCCGAGCGCGGCCTCGCAGAACCGTACGGCGTCGGCGAGTTCGCCCGCCGGGACGCAGATCGCGACGTGGTCGAGGGCGTCCAGCAGGCCCGGGGCCTCCCCGGCGTCGGCCGGGCGCTCCGGGACGAGGCGCAGGGCGGTGTCGCCGAAACCGGCGATCAGCCCGCCGGCCCGGTCCAGCACGCGGGCGCCGTGCCGCTCGGCGCGCTCGAGCGCGGCCTGCGGGTCGGTGCAGGACAGGGCGAGGACGGCGACGCCGTCCCCGTGCCGGGCGACGAACTCGGCCACCGGGTGGCCCGGGTCGGCGGCGGAGGCCAGGTGCACGCGGATCGAGCCCTGGTGCAGCCGGACGGTGCGGGTACCGTCCGGCGCGGTCACCGGCGGGTCGGCGGTGAAGTCGAAGTCGGCGCAGAGGCCGGCGGCGGTCTTGTCGGCGTCGGAGCAGTGGTACTCGACGTGGGTGATGGTCTGGATGGACAACGGGATCTCCCCCCGGAGGGATGGGAAGGGCGGGCTCGGGCTGGTCGGACGGGCCCCGGCGGGCGGTCCTGGTGGACGCCGGTCCGGTCCGCCGGACGGGCCCTAGCGGGCGGCCCGGGTGGACGCCGGGCCGAGGATCAGGCTGAGGTTGTGGCCCCCGAAGGCGAAGGCGTTGCTCAGCGCGGCGCGCACCGGTGCGGTCCTGGCCGCGCCCCGGACGTGGTCCAGGTCGCAGGCCGGGTCGGGGTCGTGCAGGTTGAGCGTCGGCGGCAGCGTCCCCCTCGCCACCGCCAGGGCGGTCACCGCCGCCTCCAGGGCGCCCGCGGCGCCCAGGAGGTGGCCGGTGGAGCCCTTGGTGGAGCTGACCGCGGGCGGCCGGCCGGCGAAGACGGCGTGCAGCGCGGCGGTCTCGGCCACGTCACCGAGCTTGGTGCCGGTGCCGTGGGCGTTCACGTAGTCGATGTCGCCCGGGGCCAGGCCGGCGTTCGCGAGCGCGGCGCGCATCGCGTCGGCGGCGCCGGCGCCGTCCGGGCGGGGCATGGTGGGGTGGTGGGCGTCGGTGGAGGCGCCCCAGCCGATGACGTCGGCGTACCCGGCGGCGCCGCGGGCGTCGGCGTGCGCGGCGCGTTCCAGGACGAGGACGGCGCTGCCCTCGCCGAGCACGAAGCCGTTGCGCCGGGCGTCGAACGGGCGGCTGGCCTGCTCGGGCTGCTCCCAGCCCTGGGCGAGCGCCCGGGCGTTGGTGAAGGCGGCGGCGATGGTCGGGTGCAGCGAGGACTCGGTGCCGCCGCAGACCACGACGTCCGCGTCGCCGGAGCGGATCAGCCGCAGCCCTTCGGCGACGGCCTGGGCGCCGGCCGCACAGGCCGTCACCACGGCCGAACTGTAGCCGCGGATGCCGTGCTTGATGGCGATCCGGGCGGTGGCCATGTTGGAGAGCATGCCCGGCAGCAGGTACGGGCTGACGCCGGGGCGGCCGCGCTCCAGGCGGCGGTGCGACTGCTGCTCGAAGGTCTCCAGCCCGCCGCCGCCGGTGGCCAGTACCACGGCGGTGCGGTGCGGGTCGACGCCCTCGCCGACCACCAGGCCGGCGTCGGCGAGCGCGTCGTCGGCGGCGGCCAGGGCGAGCAGGACGAAGCGGTCCACGCAGCGGGTCTCGGTCGGCGGCAGCACCTCCCGGCCGTCCACGGCGGGGGCGATCCCGGCGGCGGGCAGCCAGCCGTGGGCGGGGTGGCCCTCGGGGACGGCGCGCAGGCCGGAGCGGCCGGCCGTCAGCGCCTCGAACACCTCGGTGGGCTTGCGGCCGAGCGGTGAGACCAGGCCGATGCCGGTGACGACGGCTCCCGGGCGGGCGCTCATGCCTGCACCGCGGCGAGGTAGCGCTCGCGCAGCAGCACCTTGCGGACCTTGCCGGTCGGGCCGAGCGGGATGTCGCTCCCGGAGACCACCAGCACCTGGCGGACGGTGGCGGCGGCGGCCTCGTCGAGGGCGGCGACGACCGCCTCGGTGCGGTCGGCGTCCCGGTCGGCGCCCTCGGCCAGGATCAGCAGCACGTCGGTGACGACCCGTTCGCCGTCGCGGACGGCCACCACCGTGCAGTCCGCCGCGTCGGGGCAGGCGGCCAGCACCCGCTCCTCCGACATGGCGGTGAACAGGCGCCTGCCGTCGCCGAGTTCGACCGAGTCGACGGCCCGGTCGACGTGGTAGTAGTAGCCCTCCTCGTCCCGGTACATCAGGTCGCCGGTGAGGAAGCGGCCGCGGATCCTGGTGCGGAAGGTGGTCGCCGAGTCGTTCCAGTAGCCGAGGGCCAGGGTCGGTGAGGCGGTGGCGAGTTCGCCGACCTCGCCGGGGCCGAGCGGTTCGCCGTCCGGGCCGACCACCTCGCAGTCGACGAAGGCGTGCGGGCGGCCCACGCAGCGCCCGTAGCGCTCGGTGCCGGGGCCGTGGGTGATGAAGAAGTGCGAGTGGCCCATCTCGGTGGAGCCGAGCCCGTCCACGAACAGCGATCCGGGTGTGCGGGTGCGGCCGGCGCGGGTGACGGACTCCCGGCTGCCGGTGGCGATCAGGCGGCGGATGTGCACCTCGTGCGCGCAGTCGCCGGTGTTCCACCAGAGGGCGACGGAGGAGAGGTCGCGGGCGGCGAGGTCGTGGTGGGCGAGGTCGGCCCAGGTGGCGGCGAAGCCGACGACGCCGGTGGGCCGCCACTGCTCGACGGCGTCCAGCACCCCGGCGCCGGACTGCCCGGACAGCACGGCGAGCCGGGTGTGCGAGCTGAGCGCGAGGTTGAGCGCGATCAGGGTGGCGGCGTGCGGCGCGGGCAGTGCGCTCAGCATCCGCTCCTGCCCCTGCGGGCGGGGCAGCCGCAGCCGGTGGCGGATCGCTGCGTACAGGCTCGCGTGCGAGTGGACGACGGCCTTCGGCATGCCGGTGGTGCCGGAGGAGTGGGTGATCGCGACCGGGTCGCCGGACCAGTGCCGGTAGGGCGCCGGGGCGTCGTCCGGGTCGGCGGCGCCGAGCGTGCCGATCTCGGGGAGCAGCGGCGCGCCGGGGTCGTGGTCGGCGAGGGCGGCCAGGTGTGCGGGGTCGGCGAGTACGCCGACCGCGCCGATCCGGGCGATGTAGCGGGCGGCCCGCTCGCCGTCGAGGTTGGGGTTGAGCAGCGCGGGGACGGCGCCGAGCCGGGCCAGGGCGAGGAAGGCGAGCACGTGGTCGGCGGCGTCGCCCGCGTAGACGACGACCGGGTCGCGGCGGGTGATGCCGAGGCCGTGCAGGGCGGCGGCGCGGGCCCGGACGGCGCGGTCGAGCTGGCTCAGCGTGAAGGGCTGCCAGGCCGGGTGGCCGTCCACCGCGGTGTCGAAGGTCAGCAGCGGCTCGTCGAGGCCGAGGCCGAGGGCGAGCCGGGTGGTCAGGACGTTGCCGGCGCCGACGTCGGGGTCGTCCGCCAGCAGGGTGCGGAGACTGCGGATGGTCACGGGGGTGGATCCCTCCCTCGGGGCCGGGGCCGGGGGCGGCCCGGGCGGCTGATCGGGTGTCGGGGCGGTGCGGCCGCTCGGGCGGCGGGGGGCTTCGGCGGGTGGCGGCGGCTTCGGCGGGCGGCCCGCGGGGACCGGCCGGGGCGGCGGCCGGCCGCGGGCCGTGGGCCTCCGGTGCGGCGGAGCCGGTCCGGCCGGGTGCGGCCCGCGCGGGTGCCGGCCTCGTCGCCGGCTACCCCCGGGGGCTACCGCCGGTGGTGGCCCGGCGGTTCAGCCGGTGACCAGGACGGCCACCGCGTGGTCGCCGTCGTCGGTCTGCTCGGCGGCGACGACCAGGACCAGGTCGGCGTCGCCGTCCGCGAGGAGCAGCGCGGCGAGGTCGAGGGCGTCCGCGGGTACGGTTCCGGGGGCGGCCTCGGCGGGGCTGATCGCCAGGACGGGGCCGGTCAGGCCCCAGCGGGCGGCGATGTGCCCGAGCACGGCGTTGGGGTTGGACTGGAAGAACAGCAACGGGGCCGGTCGTCGCCCGGGTTCGGCCGTGCGGTCGATGGCCCGCGCGGTGGCGCGGTCGCCGCCGGCGCTCGCCAGCAGCAGGGCGGTCCGCCCGGGGGCGGGCGGTGGTCCGTGGTGCGCCTGCAGACAGCGGTCGGCCGTGTCGGCGACGAGCGGGCCGAGGCCGGATCCGGCGAAGCCGGGCAGGGGCGGCGGCGGGCCGGTCAGACCGGGGCCGGGTCGGCGGGCCTCGGCGAGGACGCGCAGGGCGCGGGCGGCCGGGTCGGGGGTGCGGTCGGTGATCATGGTGTCGGTGTCGGTGTCGGTGTCGGTGTCGGTGTCGGTGCCGGGGAGAGGGGCGGGTACGGGCGGCGCGTTCGGCTCGTGCGGTTCACGCGGCGGCCACCAGCAGGGCGGTGTTGGCGCCGCCGAAGGCGGAGTTGAGACTGAGCGCGTAGCGGGGGCCGGCGGCGCGCGGGCCGTCCAGGACGAGGTCGAGGCCGACGTCCGGGTCGGGGCCCAGCCAGCCGGCGTTGACCGGCAGCAGGCCGCGGCCCAACGCGCCGATGGTGGCGACGAGTTCGAGCAGGGCGGAAGCCTCGAGGGCGTGCCCGTGCACGGACTTGCTGGAGCTGACCGGCAGTTCGGCGGTGTGGCGGCCGAACACCCGGCGCAGTGCGCTCGCCTCGGCCCGGTCGGCGAGGGTGGAGCCGGTCCCGTTGGCGTTGACGTAGCCGACCTCCTCCGGGGCGACGCCGCCGCGGGTGAGCGCGGCCTCGATCGCCCGGACGGCTCCGTCGCCCGCGGGCTCGGGGCGGCAGACGTGGTGGGCGTCACCGGCCCGCCCCCAGCCGGCCAGCCGGGCGAGCGCGGGGGCGCCGCGCCGTTCGGCGGCCGGAGCGGCCTCGACCACCACGGCGGCGGTCGCGTCGGCGAGCAGGGTGCCGGTGCGGCCGGCGCTGAACGGTCGCAGTTCGCCGTCGCGGGCCAGTGCCCGCCCGGCGTCGAAGACGGCGAACACACCGGGTTCGACCAGGTGCCCGGCCGCGACCAGGACCCGTTCGTGCCGTCCTGCGGCGACCAGTGCGGCGGCGTCCGCGACGGCGGTGGAGGCCGCCACGCAGGCGCCGGTGTACACCCGGGTGACGCCCCGGGTGCCCCAGACGGCACTGACGCCGGCCGCCACCGCGTCGGCCGTGCTGCGGGTCCGTTCGTCGCTGTGCAGGGCGAGCAGGACGGGCATCCGCCCGCCGTCGTCACCGGTCAGCCCGGCCTGCCGGCAGGCCTGGCCGATGGCGTCGAGGACGGCCCGGGCCAGCGGGAAGGTGTGCGCGAGCGGGACGCCCGGTGGCAGCAGGGCCGCCCGGGTGGTGCGGCGGGCGCTCACGTCGAAGCGGGTGACCGGGCCGAACGCGGCCTTGCCGTGGACGGCGGCCTCGGTCAGCGGGTCGGGTCCGCGCCCGGCGGCGCTGAGCACCCCGAGCCCGGTGACCACCGGCCGGGTGCCGGCGGGCGGGGTACCGGTCATGGCCGTGCGGCCGAGCGTTCGGCCAGGACGGCCGCGCGCAGCAGGTCGGTGGCCTCGTCGACCGTCCGGACGGCGCCGAAGCGGTCGTCGTCGAGGTCCAGCTGGATGCTGTAACGCTGCTCGAACTCGGCTATCAGCCAGGTGAGTTCGAGGGACCCGAGATCCTCCGGCACATCGTCGGCGGCGCGCTGCCCGAACGCCGCCAGCATCGTGCGGACCTCGGCCCGGTCGGGGAGGCCGGAGTCGCTCACGCCGCGCTGCCGGTGGTGGCGGCGGTGGCGGCGATCCGCTTGGCGACGTCGGCGGTGAACTCGTCGAGCGTCATCAGCGCGGTGGTCTCCATCTCGTCCAGGTCGAACTTGATCCCGAACTCGTCCTCGACCTGCACCGACAGCTCGGCCAGCGCGAGCGACTCGAGGTCCAGCCCGGCCGGCCCGAGGTCGGTGTCCCCGGTGACGTCGGTGACGTCGTACTGCATCTCGGTCAGGGAGGCGAGGACGAACTCGCGGATGCGGTCCTGCATGGTGTGGCTCCTTGTCGGGGTGGTGCAGCGTCGGTGCGGTGTGCGGTGTGCGGTGTGCGGTGTGCGGCGTCGGGTTTTCGTGCAACGTCGGGGTGGTGCAGCGTCGGCGCGGTGCGCGCGCCGGGGCGGTTCAGCGCGCGGCGGTGGCCGCGGCCGTGGCGGTGGTGCGCAGCGCGGCCGGGTCGCGCAGCAGCTTTCCGGTGGCGGTGCGGGGCAGTTGCGCCAGCAGGGCGATCCGCCGCGGCCGCTTGTAGGCGGCGAGCCGGCGGGCCAGCCCGTCCTGGACGAGGGCGAGGTCGGCGTCGGGTTCGGTGGCGAGGTAGGCCTCGATCGCGCCGTCCTCGAAGACCACCACGGCCTCGCGGACCTCGGGCAGTGCGGTGAGGGTCTGCTCGACCTCGGTGAGGTCGACCTTGAGCCCGCCGATCGAGACCTGGGAGTCCAGCCGGCCGAGCACGGTGACCCGGCCGGTGGCCCGGTCCAGCTCGGCCGCGTCCCGGGTGTGCAGCCAGCCCTCCGACCAGCGGGTCGGGTCGTCCAGCCCCGGGTACGGCGAGGCCGGCGCGCCGATCTGCAGCTCGCCCGCGACCATCCGCAGCCGCATCCCGTGGACGGGCTGCTTGGCGGGGTGGAGCGTGCCGGACAGGTCGGTGGCGATGACCCCGGTCTCGGTCATCCCGTACATGGTGCCGAGCGGGACGCCGTAGCGGCCGGTGAACAGCGCGGGCAGGCCCGGTCGGACCAGCTCGCCCGCCACGATCATCCGGCGCAGCTGCGGCAGCCGCGGCGGAGCGACCGCGCCGGCCAGCAGCTCGGCGTGGAAGGGCACTCCGACGAGGGTGGTCGGCCGGTCGCCGGCGGCGACTGCCGCGAGGATGCCCGCCGCCGTCATCCGTTCCGGCACGGTGACCGCGGCGCGGGCGTGCAGACCGTTGAGCAGTCCGCCGACCAGGCCGAGCACGTGCACCACCGAGGACAGCAGGACGACCCGTTCACCTTCGCCGGGGAACTCCTCCAGCCTGCGGTAGCAGTCGAGTTCGCGGAGCAGGTCGCTGGCGGTGCGGGCGATGACCTTGGCCGGTCCGGTGGATCCGGAGCTCAGCTGGATCAGCGCGTGCCCGCTGCGGGCCGGGAGCCCGTCCGGCAGGTGGACGGCCACCGGCTCCACCTCGGAGAAGCCGCGCAGCGCCGCCGCGGGCCGGTGAGCGGAGCCTAGCAGCACTTGCGGGGCCAGCCGCGCCACCGCCGAGTCGACCTCGTGGTCGGTCAACCGGTGATCGAGCAGGGCGACTTGGGCGCCGAGCCGCCAGCATGCCAGCAGTGCGGCGACGAACGCCACCGAGGGCGGCAGCCGTAGTGCGGCGGTGCCGCCCGGTTCGAGCCCGGCCGCGGCGAGCCGCTCGGCCTGGTCGTCGACCAGGGCGCGCAGGGCGTCCCGGTCGATCGGTGCTCCGAGGTGCAGGCACTCCTCGCCCCCGGGGCCGGCCAGCAGCAGCCGGTCGACCCAGGAGTCCGGGGCGTCGGCGTGCGGCGGTTCGGAGGGCGGAAGTGAGGAGGGGGAAAAGCGGGTCAACACCACTCCACGCAAGTGAGGGGATTTGACATGAACGCCGTTCACAACCAAAACGGTCAATTCCGTTGCCAGACCATTGCACAGACGATTGGTCAAATCAAGGTCTATACCAATGTGCCGGTTGCTCCTACGCTGCCGACCGGGACCGGCCCGCGCGTGGCCGTCCGGGAATCGAGGATGCCCGTGGGAGAACTCACGCTGGCCGGGATCGAGCGCGCCGCGCGCACGCACCTTCCCCCGGAAATCTGGGACTTCATCGAAGGCGGCAGCGGAGCGGAACGCACCCTGGCGGCGAACCGGGAAATGTTCGCACGCTATGCGCTGCGCCCGCGCACGATGGTCGACGTCTCGTCCTGCTCGCCCGCGCTGACCCTGCTCGGCACCCCGCTCGCCCTCCCGGTCGGGATCGCCCCGATGGCCTACCACCGGCTGGTCGATCCCGCGGGCGAGACGGCCACCGCCCGCGCCGCCGGCCGCGCCGGCGCCCTGTTGGTCGCCGCGATGTTCGCCAGCCGCACCCTGGAGGAGATCGCCGCCGCCGCCACCGGTCCGCTCTGGCTCCAGCTGTACTGGCTGCGTGAACGCGCCGCGCTCGCCGCCCTGGTCGAACGCGCCGAGGCGGCCGGCTACCGGGCGCTCGTCCTCACCGTCGACGCCCCCCGGATCGGCCGCCGGCTGCGCGACCTGCGCAACGGCTTCGCCATCCCGCCGGGCGTGCGCGCCGTCAACCTGGACCCGGCCCTGATGTCCGCCAGCCACCGTGCGAGTGGCGGCAGTTCGGGCATCGCCGAGCACGCCCGCCAGCAGTTCGACCCCACCCTGACCTGGGCCGACCTGGCCTGGCTGCGCGAGCGCACCCGGCTGCCACTGGTTCTGAAGGGCGTGCTGACCGCCGAGGACGCCCGGCTCGCCGCCGAACACGGCGTCGACGCCGTCCTGGTCTCCAACCACGGCGGCCGACAACTCGACGGCGCCCTGCCCGCCCTGGCCGCACTGCCCGAGGTCGTCGACGCGGTGCCGGCCGACCTGCCGGTGCTGCTCGACGGCGGCGTGCGCACCGGCACCGACGTCGCCCTCGCCCTCGCCCTCGGCGCCCGCGCCGTCCTGGTCGGCCGGCCGGTGTTCTGGGGCCTGGCCACCGGAGGCGAAGCAGGCGTGCACCACGTCCTCGACCTGCTGCGCGAGGAACTCGAGCACACCATGGCCCTGTTGGGGCGCCCCCGGCTCGCCGACCTGGACCGCACCGTCCTCGCCCCCTGGCCCTGTCCGGTCGGCTGAACCGCGCACCGCCCGCACCACGTCGTCAAAGGAAGAGAGCCATGACCGAACCGCGCCCGACCACCGCCCGACCCGACCCCTTCCCCGGCTGGGACTGGGACGACCCCGACGACCTCGCCACCCGCCTGGACGCCTTCAGCGCGCAGGTCGCCACCTGCGACAAGCTCGAGGCGCACCCCGGCGGGCTGCCCCGCGACCACGCCGGACTGCGTGAACTCGGCATCACCGGGATCGAGTTCGCCGCCTTCCGGACCGACCACCCGGAGGGCCTGGGCACCGACCTCGCCACCCTGCGCAGCCCCTCGGCGGCCACCGAACCCGGCACCCTCTACCGGGTCGACGGCGACCGCTGGTTCACCCAGCTCGACATCGGCCACCCGCTGCCCCTCGCCGACGCCAGCGTCGACTGGGTGTACGCCGAGCACCTCATCGAGCACGTCACCATGCCCGTCGCCGTCGGCTGGCTGCGGGAGGTCCACCGCGTGCTGCGCCCCGGCGGGGTGCTCCGCCTCACCACCCCCGACCTGGCCCGCTACCTGGTCGGCTACGCCACCGGTGACGGCTTCCTCGCCAAACACCGCCGCCGCCTCACCACCCTCGGCTTCGGCCCGCCGATGCCCGCCCGCCCGGCCTTCCTGGTCAACCAGATCTTCCGCCACTACGGGCACCAGTGGATCTACGACCTCGACGAGCTGCGCCACGTCCTCACCCTGGCCGGCTTCGAGGCCGGACGGATCCGCCCCTGCGCCTACCGCCAGGGCGTGCGGCCCGACGTCGCCGACCTCGACACCGCGTTCCGCACCGACGAGACCGTCTACGTCGAGGCCGACCGCTGACCGGCAGCCGCTGATCGCCGGCCGCCTGCCGCCGGCCGCTGGAAGCCGACCGCCGGTCGCCTGTCGCCGGCCGAGCGGCGGCCCGTCGTCGCCGGCAGGCCGTCCGCGGCGACGCCGCCCGCCGGCGGCCCCGGCAGCGCCCCGAACCCGTACCGACTCCGTACCGAACGGGACCCACCCCCATGCCCCTGCACCCCCAGGCCGAGGCCCTGCGCGCCCGGCGCGCGAGCAGCGGCGCACCGCCGCTCTACACCCTCACCCTCGCCGAGGCCCGCGCCGCCGACCTCGCCGACATCCGCGCCGCCGCCGGCACCCCCGAACCGGTCGCCGCCGTGGAGGAGCACCGCATCCCCGGCCCCGGCGGCGAGCTCGCCCTGCGGCTCTACCGCCCCGAACCGCCCGGCCGGCCGCTGCCCGCCCTGCTCTACCTGTTCGGCGGCGGCTGGACGCTCGGCTCGCCCGACACCAGCGACGCGATCTGCCGCCGGCTGACCGCCGAGGTCGGCTGCGTCACCGCCTCCGTCGGCTACCGGCTGGCCCCCGAGCACCCCTTCCCCGCCGCCGTCCACGACTGCCGCGCCGCGCTGGCCTGGCTCGCCGGGAACGCCGGGCGGCTCGGCGTCGACCCCGACCGGCTCGCCGTCGGCGGAGACAGCGCCGGCGGCAACCTCACCGCGGCCGTCACCCTCCTCGCCCGCGACGAGGGCGGCCCGGCCCTGCGCCACCAGCTGCTCGTCTACCCCAACACCGACCACGCCGCCGACACCCCGTCGCTGGCCGAGCACGACGACCCGCTGCTCTTCAACCGCCGCTCGGTCGCCTGGTACTGGGGCCACTACCTGGCCGACCCGGCCGACGGCGCCCACCCGCACGCCTCCCCGCTGCGCGCCCCCGACCTGGCCGGGCTGCCGCCCGCGACCGTCATCACCGCCGAGTACGACCCGCTGCGCGACGAGGGCGAGCAGTACGCCCGGGCGCTGCGCGCGGCCGGCGTCCCGGTGGACGAGCGCCGCTACGCGGGCATGCCGCACGGCTTCTTCGCCATGACCGGCACCCTGGACGCCGCCGCCGACGCCCAGCACTACGCCGCCGGCCGGCTGCGCGAGGCCCTGCGGTGAGCGCCGCCGACCGGCCCGTCCCGCTGCCGCTCGGCGAGCTGCACGCCTCGCTCGCCGACCCGCTGCTGGACGCGATGACCTTCCTCAACGAGGTCACCACGCGCTACCCCGACGCCGTCTCCTTCGCCCCCGGCCGCCCCTACGAGGGCTTCTTCGAACCCGAGGACGTCACCGCCCACCTGGACGCCTACCTGGCCCACCTCGCCGAACGCGGCCTGGACCGGGACGCCGTGCGCACCCGGCTCTTCCAGTACGGGCCCACCAAGGGCGTCGTCAACGACCTGGTCGCCCGCACCCTCGCCCACGACGAGGGCCTGAGCGTCGACCCCGAGGCCCTGGTGCTCACCGTCGGCGCCCAGGAGGGCATGCTGCTCGTGCTGCGCGCCCTGTGCGCCACCCCGGACGACGTCCTGCTGGTCAGCTCGCCCTGCTACGTCGGCGTCACCGGCGCCGCCCGGCTGCTCGACCTGACCACCCTGCCGGTGCCCGAGGGCCCGGGCGGCGGGCCCGACCCGCAGGCCGTCCGGGCCGCCGCGAAGGCCGTGCGGGCCGACGGCCGGCGTCCGCGCGCCCTCTACGTCGTCCCCGACTTCGCCAACCCCTCCGGCACCAGCATGCCGGTGGCCGCCCGCACCGCCCTGCTGGACGCCGCCGCGGCGGAGGGCCTGCTGGTCGTCGAGGACAACCCGTACGGCTTCTTCGCCCGCGACCCGGGGGAGCGGCCGACCCTCAAGGCGCTCGACCGCCGCCGCCAGGTCGTCTACCTGGGCTCCTTCGCCAAGACCTGCTTCCCCGGCGCCCGGCTCGGCTACGTGGTCGCGGACCAGGAGGTGGCGGGGCCCGGCGGGCGCCGCACCCTGCTCGCCGACGAGCTGGCCAAGCTCAAGAGCATGACGACGGTCAACACGCCCGCGCTCAGCCAGGCCGTCGTGGCCGGCATGCTGCTGCGCCACGACTGCCGGCTGCGCGCCGCCAACGCCCCCGCCACGGCCCACTACGCGGCCGGCATGGACACCCTGCTACGGGAGCTGGACCGGCACTTCCCGGCCTCCGAGCGGCGCCGGCTCGGGGTCTCCTGGAACCGACCCGAGGGCGGCTTCTTCGCCGTGCTGACGGTGCCCTTCACCGCCGACGACGCGGCGATGGAGCACTGCGCCCGCGCGTACGGGGTGCTCTGGACGCCGATGGCGCCGTTCTACCCGGCGGGGGGCGGGGAACGGCGGCTGCGGCTGTCGATCAGCTCGCTGACGCAGGCGCAGATCATCGACGGCGTGGCCAAGCTGGCCGCGTTCATCGGGTCCGCCACCGGCTGAGGACCGTACGGGCCGAAGGGGGAAAGGGGAGGGGCCCGGCTCGCGAGCCGGGCCCCTCCCCTTCACCCCTCTTCCCCGTCGTGCCGGGGGCTTCCCCGCTGTGCCGGGGTTCCGCGCAGTGCCTGGCGCTCAGCGCACCCGGGTCGAGAACAGCCGGGCCGACCAGTACACCGACAGCACGGTCATCACCGCGACGACCAGCAGGCCCTGCCAGACCGAACTGTCCCCGACGTGCCCGGAGAACAGTGCGCGCATGCCCTCCACCGCCCAGTAGAAGGGGTTCCACCTGGCCGTCTGCTGCAGCCACTCCGGCGCCAGGGTGAGCGGCAGCAGCACCCCCGACAGCAGCGCGATCGGCTGCGCGATGGTGTTCACCACCGGCGCCATCGCCGCGTCCGTCGGCACCATCAGCGCGATCCCGTAGGAGATCGCCGAGGTCATCAGCGCCAGCAGCCCGAGCAGCAGGTAGGCGAGCAACAGGTTCAGCGGGCTGACCCGGAGCCCGAACGGCAGCGCGATCAGGGTGATCAGGACGGCCTGCACCAGCAGCGCCACCATCTCCCGCATCGCCCGGCCGAGCAGCAGCGCGAGCCGGCTCACCGGGGTCACCCTGGACCGCTCGATGATGCCGGCCTTCAGCTCGCCGAGCAGGCTGAAGCCGGTGAACAGCCCGCCGAAGATGCAGAGCACCGCCAACAGGCCCGGCACGTAGACCTGGTAGGCGTCGGCGTAGCTGCTCGCGCCGTCCGGGGCGAGCACCTTCTTCAACAGCGGGGCGAACAGCAGCAGGTAGAACACGGGCTGGATGATGCCGACGGCGATCCAGACCGGGGTGCGGATCATCAGCAGCAGCTGGCGCTGGAAGACCAGCCAGGTGTCGCGGGCGAGCTTCATGGTCTCCCCAGGGGTGGGCGGGTCAGGACTGGAGCGATCGGCCGGTGCGGGCCAGGAACACGTCGTCCAGGCTGGGCCGCTGGAGCTGCACGGTGCCGGGCGTCACACCGGCCCCGTCCAGGGCGCGCAGCAGCTGCGGGATGGCGGCGGCGCCGTCGTCCAGGTAGAGCCGCAGTCCGTCCTCGCCCTCGACCTCCAGACGGTGCAGGTAGGGCTGCGGGCGCAGCACCCGGGCGGCCCGTTCGGCGGCGCCTTCGGCGGGCTCCAGCCCGACCAGCACGACGTCGCCGGAGATCTCGCGCTTGAGCGCCTCGGGCGTGCCCTCGGCGACCACCCGGCCGTGGTCGACGATCGCCACCCGGTCGCAGAGCGCGTCGGCCTCGTCGAGGTAGTGGGTGGTGACCACGACCGTCATGCCCTCGGTGCGCAGCCGGCGGATCTCCTCCCAGACGTACGCCCGGCTGGCCGGGTCGAGCCCGACGGTGGGCTCGTCCAGGAACAGCACCCGCGGCTCGTGGATGACGCCGAGCGCGATGTCCACCCGCCGGCGCTGGCCGCCGGAGTAGGTGGCGCACGGCCGGTCGCCGAACTCGCCCAGGTCGAAGGCCTTGAGCGCGTCCTCGGCGGCCCGGACGGCCCGCGCCTTGGGGGCGCCGTACATCCGGGCCTGGAGCACGAGTTCCTCGCGCGCGCTGACGCCGTCGGTGGTGCCGCCGCCCTGGGCGACGTAGCCGATCCGGCGGCGGACACCGGCCGGGTCGGTGAACAGGTCCGCCCCGGCGATGGTGGCCCGGCCGCCGTCGGGGCGGATCAGGGTGGCCAGCATGCGCAGGGTGGTGGTCTTCCCGGCGCCGTTGGGCCCGAGGAAGCCGTAGATCTCGCCTGCGGCGACGGACAGGTCGATGCCGCGGACGGCGTCGACGGTGGGGTCCTCCGCGCTCTTGCGGGAGGTCTTCTTGCGGTAGGACTTGCGCAGTCCCGTGGTCTCGATCAACCGGAACTCCCGTGCGGGGATGGGCTCTGCCACGGCACCTGGGAAGGCGGTGCTCGGCACCTGCGATGGCGGTGCTGCGCGCCACCCTAGGGTGAACCCCGGCCTGGAAACAATGGCCTAGACCAATGGACGTGTGATCGCCCGGTCTGCTAGGGCGCCCCGGTCCGTGCCCACCTGACGCGGGCTCAAGCCCTGGAGCCGGCCGGCGTGTGCCGCCGGGACGCCTCAGGCCGCCAGCGCCTCCAGGCGGTCCGCCGCCGCCACCGCACCGCCCCCGGCCAGCAGGGCCCGGCCGGCCCGTCCGGCGTTCTCCCGCAGGCCGGGGGCGTCCAGCGCCTCCCGCAGGGCCACGGCCAGCCGCTCCGGCCCGACCCGGGCGAAGGGCACCCGCAGTCCGGCCCCGGCCGCCACCACCTGCGCCGCGACGAAGGGCTGGTCGTGCCGGATCGGCGCGGTGACCAGCGGCAGGCCGTGCGCCAGGGCCTCGCCCACGGTGTTCATCCCGCCGTGGCAGAGCACGGCGTCCAGCTCCCCGCGGCCCATCAGCTCCAGCACCGGCGCCCGGTCCACCAGGACCGCCCCGGCCGGCAGCGCGGGCAACGAGGGCAGCAGGTCGCGCGGAGCCGCGATCACCGGCTGGACGTCCGGCCCGCACAGCGCCAGCGCCCGCGCGGCCCGGGCGTGGAAGTCCGCACCCAGTTCGCCCGCCAGCGTGCCCATGGTGACCAGTACCCGCCGCCGGCCCGGCAGAAGCCGCCCCCACGGGAAGTCCGGGTCGGCCGGGCGTGCCGGCAACACCGGCCCGACCAGGGCGTGCTCCGGTGGCGGGGCCGGGTCGCCGGTGAGCGCGGGGCCCGTGGTCGCCAGCACCAGGGCGGGGGAGAAGCGCGGGTCCAGGTACTCCTCCGCGGGCAGCCGGGCGCGCTCCCACAGTCCGCGGAGCAACCCCGTCATCCATGCCTCCACCTGCGGCAACGCCCGGTACGGACGGCCCAGTTCCATCGCGCCCGGGGCGAAGCTCGCCCACGGCAGGCCGTGCCGGTGGGCGACCAGGGCGCCCGCCGGGGTGTGCTGGTCGACCAGCAGCACGTCCGGCCGGAACTCCCGCACCACGCTGTCCAGCGGCTTCGCGGTGAACCGCGCGTACGGGACGATGAAGCCCTCCCAGAGCGAGCGCAGCGCGGCCAGCCCGTGGCCGCCCTGCGCCCGGAAGGCCCGCGTTCCGGTGCCGAGCACCACGGCGTCGGGGCCCAGCAGCGGCCGCAGCACGGACTCGGTGCCCGTCCAGGCGACCTGGTGGCCGCGGGCGGTCAGCTCGGCGGCGATGCCGGCCGCCGGGTTGACGTGCCCGGTGAGCGGGGGCATCACCAGCAGGAAACGGGTCATCGGGGACCCTCCTCGGGGAGCAGTTCCTGCAGGTCGGCGACGGTCAGGGCCTCCAGCCCGGGCAGGTCGAGCCGAGCCCGCAGCCCGGCCAGGTCGGCGGCGGGCCCGAAACGGTCGCGCAGCGCGGCTGCGAGCGCGGCGAGTTCGCACTCGTCGAGCAGCAGGTCGCCGTCCAGCCGGGCGTGCGGGGTCAGCCGCTCGGCCCAGCCGGGCGGCGCGCCGGCCGCCTCGACGAGCAGCGCGACCAGCACGGGGTGCGGCCTGTCGGCGTCCGGTGGTGCTGCAAGGGCTGTGCCTGCGGCGTTCGGGGCGGGGTCCGGGCCTGCGGGGTCCGGCGCTTCGGGGCCCGGGCCCGCGGCGGGCTGCGGCGTTCGGGGGGTCAACGGTTCGACGGGGTGCGGTGGTTCACGGTCCGGCATGGGTGGCTCCCACCTGCTCGACGGCACGGGGGTGAGGCGCGACGGCGCCGGGGCGAGGGCGTCGGCCTGCGGCGACGGCCCCGGGGGCGAACGCGACGGGGAATGGCCCGAGATCACTTGTGCGACCCGGCGGGCGTCGGAATACTAGCCCGCGTGACAGCACTGGAGGCAGTGGCCGTTCACCTCCCCCCGCACGCCGTGCCCATCGAGGCGGTTGGTGAGCGGATCGGCCTGACCCCACGTCAACTTCGTCTCTTCCGCCGCTTCCACGGCCTGGACCAGCTGCGTCTGGACCCGGCCGGGACGCTGCCCGACCTGCTCGAAGCCGCCCTGGACGACCTGCCGGAGCTGCGTGGACGCGAGCGGCACGTCCGCTTCGTGATCCACGCCCGCAGCATGCCGGTGGCGGTGCCCTACCCGCTCAACCCCCTGCACGACCTGTTGGCCGGGCGCGGCCTGGCCCACGCGAACGCCTTCACCGTGACCCACCACGCCTGTGCGGTGGGCCTGCTGGCCATCGACCTGGCCGGCCGGCTGCTGGCCGGCGACCCCGACCCGGAGGCGCTGGCGCTGGTTCTGGCCGGTGAGAAGACCTTCACCAAGGACGCCCAGGTGGTGCCCGAGACGGGCATCTTCGCCGAGGGCGCGGCCGCCTGCCTGGTGAGCGCCACGGGCGGGCGCCACCGGGTGCGCTCCTTCGTGGTGCGCCAGCGGCCGGAGTTCGACGGCCGGTTGGCCGACGACCCGGACCTGCTCGCCCGCTACCAGCGCGAGTACCCGAACGTGATGGTGGAGGCGATCGAGGCGGCCCTCGCCGAGGCCGGTCTGGACCTGTCCGACCTGGCCGCGGTGCTTCCGCACAACGTCAACCAGGCCTCCTGGCGGATGATCGCGCGTCGGATCGGCTATCCGCTCGACAAGGTGGTGCTGGACAACGTGCTGTCGGTCGGGCACAGTTTCGCTGCAGACAGCCTCATCAATCTTCACACCGCGACCACGCGGGGGCTGCTCCGCCGCGGCGACCACTACCTGATCGCCGCCGCCGGTGTCGGCGCGACCTTCTCCGCGATGGTCGTCCAGTACTGACCAGCCGTCACCCCTGCGACCGGCGTGCCGCCGGTCCCCCTTCCACTGCCACACCGCACTCCCACGTACGACGGGACGGGACACCCATGTCAGAACCTGTGGTCCAGACCACTGACCCCGAGCTGCGCGAGCGGATCCGCCACGGCATCGGCGAGCTGCTGCCCCGCGTGCTCAAGCGCGAGCTGCCGGAGATCCCGGAGAACGCCTGTCTCTTCGACGACCTCGGCCTCACCTCCGCGGGCACCATCGAACTCATCCTGGAGCTCGAGGAGTCCCTCGACATCCAGGTGGACGTCGAGCAGATCACCGAGGGCGACCTGCGCTCGGTCACCAGCCTGGCCGACTACGTCGCCGGACACGTCATCCCCGAGGACTGACCAGGTGGCCGGCCACGGCCTGCGGATCACCCGGGCGCTCGCACGGCGCTTCGACGGCCGCTCGGAGCGCTCGCTCGACCCGGACCTGCGGGTCTTCGTCTCCGACCTGGTCCGCCCGTACGGACTGCCGCTGCGCGAGGACCTGCTGCGCGAGGGCGTCGGCCACTCCTTCGAGGAGCTGGCCGACGGCCTGCTGCGCGAGGTGCTCGCCCCGGACGAGCCCGTCGACCTGTTGATCCTGGCCTTCGACACCCCGGACGTCCGCCCCGGCGCGCCGTCCTCGCTGGCGCTCAGCCGGGCCTGCCCGGGGGCGCCGCTCGCCTACGCGGTCTGCGACCAGGGCACCGCCGCGGCCTTCACCGCGCTGCGGCTGGCCGCCGACCACCACCGCACCGGGTCCTGCCGGCGGGCGGTCGTGGTGCTCGCCGAGCAGACGGCCCTGCACTACCGGCCGGCCGGGCCGGTGGTACTGCCGCACCGGCACTCCGCCGTCGTGCTGGTCTGCGAGGAGACCGACCGGCCGGGGATGACGGTCGATCAGCTGCCCGGCGCCGAATCGCCCTCTCGGACGGTCCGGGCACGGGCGGCGGAGCTGGGGCCCGACGCGGCGCTGGTGCTCGGCCCCGGGCTGGACGGCGCCGAGGGGCCGGCGGCCCAGCCCTTCACCGGGGTCTGGGCCGAACTCGCCGAGCAGCTGCCCGCCTGGCGGGAGCGGCGGCGACCGGTCCTGGTGGCGGGCCTGGAGCGCCGGCTCGGCGTGCTGAGCACCCTGACCATGCCGTGACCGCCCTTCCGGCCGGCCCTCCCGGGGCCGGATCCGCGCGGGGCGGCTCGCCCCGGACCCGTCCGTCCGGGGCCGGGCCCTTCGCGACGGTGGTCGACCTCTGGACCGTCGGGGCCGACCAGCCTCCGGAGGTGGTGTCCGGGCTGTGGCGACTCCTCGACGAGGACGAGCGGGCCCGGACGGCGGGGGCCGACGAGCTGCTGCGGCGGCGCTTCACGGTGGTGCGCGGCGCCGTCCGGCAGCTGGTCGGCGCACGGCTCGGCCGTCCGGCGGCGGACGTGGTCTGGCGGCGGGGGAGGCACGGCAAGCCGGAGCCGTCGGACGCCGGCCGGTTGCGGGTGAGCTGGTCGGCTTCGGGGCCGCTCGCGGTGCTGGCGGTGGCCGAGGGGCGGCAGCTCGGGGTCGACGTCGAGGAGCTGCTAGGTGGTCGGGCGGCCGGGCTGATCGCCGCGCGTCTCTTCCCCGGGGCGGAAGCCCGCTACGTCGCCGCCGCGCCCACGGCGGCCGGGCGGGCTGCGCGCTGCACGGCGCTGTGGTGCCGCCGGGAGGCGTGCGTCAAGGCGTACGGCGGGCGGCTGGTCCAGTCCTTCGGGCTGCCGGTGGCGGGCCCGTCCCCGCTGGTGCTGGCGGAGCCGCGCCCGCTCGGCCGGGGGCCGCTCCGGCTCATGGACGTGCCGGTTCCGGGGCCGTTCCGGGCTGCGCTGGCGGTCCGCGGCGATGCTCCTGTTCATGTCAACGTGCAGGCTTGGACGGTGAGTTGACGTTTCACCGCATCGCAACACGTTTGGTCTGGACCAATGCGTCGGGCCGCTGGTAGCGTCCCGGGAACACCCTCTTCCGAGTCCACCCGGCTCCACCAGCTTCCCGGCTCCGAGCTCCCCGGCTCCCTCTCCGGGCTCCCCCCTCAGCCTTCTCCCGGCCCTTCCCCCGGCGAGCCGAAAGGCGCGTGCGACGTGAACCCGAACGACCCGACCCCGAAGTGTGCGACCCCGAACGACGTGACCCCGAACGGCGTGACGCTTGCCGACGTGGCGCTCACCGGTGCGACCCCGACCGGTGCGACCCCGACCAGCAGGAGCGTCGAGGTCCGGTACGCGGCCTCGGGCGGCGGCTCCGGGCCGCTCACGCTCGGTCAGGACAACATGATCCGGTGCATCCGGCGCGAGGCCCCCGAGCAGATCAACAAGGAGTCGGCCTGGCCGGTCCCGGACGGCACCTCGGTGTCCGCCGGGCTGGCCGCCCTGCGCAGGCTCGTCGAGCGGCACGAGTCCCTGCGGACCTCCTTCCCGGCCGGGCCGGGGCCGGACGGCTACCCGCAGCAGCAGGTGGTCCACCCGGAGGGCCGGTTCAGCGTCACCGTGGTCGAGACGGGTGATCGCAGTGACGCCGAACTGGACATGCTCGCGGCCGAGTTCGGTCGGACGGATGTCGCCGTCGCGGTGGACCTGGCGTCCGCGCCGCGGCTGCGCTGCACCCTGCTCGCCGACGGTGAGCGGCTGCTGAGGCTGGTCGCGGTGGTCTGCCACGCCGGTGCCGACGGCGCCGCCATCGCGCTGCTGATCCAGGACTGGGTGGCGCTCGCCGCCGGCAAGGACCTCCCGCCGGTCACCGCCCCCACGCCGCTGCGGATCGCCGAGGCCGAGCGCAGCCCCCAGGGCCGCCGGCGGTCGGCCACCGCCCTGCGGCACTGGGCCAGGATCCTGACCACCGGCCCGCAGGCGGTGTTCGCCGACGCGCGGATCGCCGGGCCGCCGCACGACCTGGGGGCCGTCCTGGTCCGTTCCCGCGGCGCCGCCGTGGACCTCGCCGCGGTCTGCCGGCGCACCGGCGCGAGCCCGTCCGTGGTGCTGTTCGCGGCCTTCGCCGCCCTGGTCGCCCGCCGCGCCGGCCGTGCGGACCTGTCGATCGCCGCGCTGTCCGCGAACCGCCAGCGCGCGGCGCTGGTCGATCACGTCGGCACCCTCGCGCAGGACGCGCTGATCCGGCTGGACGCCGGTGCGGCCGACTTCGACGAGCTGATCGGCCGCGCCAAGTCCGCCTCCTTCAACGGCTACTGGCACAGCACCCTGGACGCCGAGCAGGTGTGGCAGCTGGTCGAGGACGCCGCCCACGTGCGCGGGGTCCGCTTCCCCCGGCAGGTCGTGGTGAACGACCTCAGTCTGACCATCCCCACCGCCGTCGCCGACATCCAGCCCGTCCCGGCCGTCGACCCGGAGTTGACCCGGCTGCCCGCGCCGCCCCTCGGGGTCCGGCTGATGTTCACCATCCTGCGGATCAGCGGCAGCCTCGACTTCGCCCTGATCGCCTGTCCGCAGGTGCTCGACGCCGACGAGACCGACCGCTTCGCGCAGGCGCTGCTCGCCGTGCTCGCGGCCGCGGCCGACGGGCCGGTGCCGCTGCACGCGCTGCCGGGCCTCGCGGAGGTCCCGACGCCCGAGCGGGGCGAAGGGTGGCTGCCGGTCGGCGGTGCATGGGTCGACCTCGCTGCCGTCCGGGGCCTGCTGGAGGAGGCCATCGGCTCCCGGGCGTCCGTGGAAGTGACCTTCGAGAGTGGCGAGTTGGTTGCCACGCTGACGTTCTCGGGCGCGTCCGTCGAGCCCGCCGAGGTGCACCGCGCGGTGGTCGCGGCCCTGCCCGGCCGGGACACCGCGGTGGCGCCGCACCGCTACGTCGTCCGGGGGCCGGAGGGTGCCGTCGCCGGCGACGGCCGCGACCCGGAGGTCATCGCCAGGGTGGCCGCGCTCACCTGAACGGGGGAGCGGGGGCGGGCGTCGGCCGCTCACTCCAACGGGTCGTCGACGCCCTCCCACCCCAGCTGCCACGAACACGCGGACGTGGCGCCGGAGGTGAGCCCCCACGGGCTCGGCACCTCCTCCTCGTCCGGGTCGCCCCGCACCGGCAGCCGGTCGATCACCGCGACCAACCGCGGTGGCAGCTGCGGTGCTAGACCACGGTGCACCCGGGAGAGGATGTCGCGCCGGACGTCGTCCGGCAGCAGCGGCCGGCTCATCCGCAACGCGCCAGGCCCGGGCGGGCGTTCGGTTCGCGCGAGCTGGTCGGACCAGGCCCGCCAGTAGTCCGCGTCGTCGGTCTCGCCGAGCATCAGGTGGTGCAGGTGCAGGCAGTACGCCGCCGTCCCGCTGCCGGATCCGGCAGCGAAGCGCCACCAGAACTCCGCGCCCTCCTCGCGGCCGGTGGCGTAGAGCAGCGCGGCGAACACCTCCGCCCCCTCGGGCTGGATCCGCCGTGCGTTGACGAGCAGGTCGAGCCCTCGGGAGGCGTCCGGCGCACCCAGCACCAGGGCCACCACCAGACCCAGTTCGAAGGCGGCCTGCTCGTGCTCCGAGGGCAGGTGTGCGGGCGCGGCGGTGAGCCGGGCCTGACGCACCGCGGCGATCCGCTCGGCGTGGGCCCGCTCGGGCCGGGGCACGTGGAGCGGGGTGCGCCCCCCGGCGTTGGGGCACGCCTCGTCCCCGGTGCACACGCGGTCGGCGGGACGTGGTCCGTCCGCTGCCTGCGCCCCGTCGGACGGTTCGGTCCCGTCGGACGGTTCCGCTCCATCGGCCGGGTCTGTCCGGTGGGCCGGTTCCGCCGGGTAGGCCGGTTCCGCCGGGTCGTCGCCGAGCCTCCCGTCGGGCCGGCCGGTGGTCGGGCGGCGGGTCACAGGTCCCCCGCGTGGTCCGGGAGTTCGCCCACCCCGAGCCGCCGGGCGAGCCGCTCGCGGGCGTGCCGCAGGTTCGAGTGCACCGTCGCCACCGGCCGTCCCAGGTACGCGGCGATCACCTTGACGTGCAAGCCGAGCAGGTAGCGCAGGATGACCACGTCCCGCTGGCGGTCGGGCAGTTCGAGGATCGCCGCGTACAGCCGCACCTCGTCCGCCTCGCTGTGCAGCAGTCCGTTCGCGACCTGCTTGAACGCGCCGATCACCGCCGCGAAGGTGACCGCCTCGACCGCCACCGGCTCCTCGGCGGCCACCCAGTCCGCCACGTGCCGGTTGGCCAGCCGCCAGGCGTACGCGGCCGGCTCCTCGAAGCGCAGGACCTGCGGCCAGCAGCGGGCCAGGTCCGCCTTGACGGCGTCGACCAGCAGTTCGGCGTCGGTCCGGCTGCCTATCCGGGTCAACGCGAGGGCGTGCCAGGCGGGTTCGTGCGTCTCGCAGAACGCCGCGTAGGTGAGGTCGAAGCGCTGGCCGAGGTCGGTGCCGGCCCCCCGGTCCGGCCCGGCCGTGCCGGTGCGCTCCACCGTGGCGGCTCCCCGGTACCCGCGCACGGGCGCACCCCTGTCGATCGTCATCGAGCCTGCTTTCCGTGGCCGACGGCTGCCCGCCGGGCCACTCGAGGGTCGGGCTGTCCGTGCCCATCCTCATTCCACCAGGCCTGTCACTCCAGGCTGCAATCCGAATACAGATTGTCATCTCGTGGTATCTGGTGACCAGTTGAGCGGCGCGGCGCGGGATTGGCCCTTCGATACGGTGGGCAGCAATCGTCAGGTGCCCGCACCGGCCCAAGGGGGGAACGCGATGAGCCTCTACGACGGAGTCGACCTGCGACTGAACGTGCCGCACTCGGCCCGGATGTACGACTACTACCTCGGCGGCTTCACCAACTTCGCCGCCGACCGCGAGGCCGCCGGCCACGCCCTCGCCGTCGCGCCCTGGCTGCGCGCCGCCGCCCGCGCCAACCGGGCCTTCGTCCACCGCTCCACCCGCGCCCTCGCCCAGGCCGGCATCGACCAGTTCCTCGACATCGGCACCGGCATCCCCACCTCGCCCAACCTCCACGAGGTCGCCCAGCGCGTCCAGCCGCGCGCCCGCGTCGTCTACGCCGACAACGACCCGATCGTGCTCTCGCACGCCCAGGCCCTGCTCACCGGTACCCCCGAGGGGCGCACCGCCTACGTCGAGGCCGACGTCACCGACCCGGCCGACGTGCTCGCCTCGCCCGGCGTGCGCGACACCATCGACCTCGACCGTCCGGTCGCGCTCTCCCTCAACGCCCTCCTGCACTTCGTCCCCGACGCGCGCGGCGCCTACGGCATCGTCGAGCACCTCAAGTCGGCGCTCGCCCCCGGCAGCGCCCTGGTGATGACCCACGTCACCCCCGAGTTCGCCCCGGAGGAGATCGGCCGGCTGGTGCGCATCTACGAGTCCGCCGGCACCGCGGCCCAGGCCCGCACCCTGCCCGAGTTCACCCGGTTCTTCGACGGCTGGACCCTGATCGCCCCCGGCGCCGTCCCCACCCCGCACTGGCGGCCCACCCCCGCCGACCCGCCCGTCAGCGCCGCCGAGGCCTGCGCCTACGCCGCGGTGGCCCTCCGGCCCTGACGGCGGCGCCTCCCCGCGGCCGGCCCGCCCCCGCCGCCCCGCGGCCGGCTGCGCGCGCCGCCCCGCGGCCCGCCGGGCGGGCCCGTGCGGCGGTGCCCCCGCGGGCCCAGACTGGTGGTGGACCGATGCCGCCGGCGAGGCTGGGAGAGGCATGCTGCTCGGACTCACCACCGCGCTGGTCGCGACCGTCTGCTTCGGCCTCGGGGCCGTGTTCCAGGCCCGCGGGGCGCGCTCCGCGCCGCGGGCGGACCGGGTGCGGGCCGGGCTGCTGGCCGCGCTGGTGCGGTCCTGGCAGTTCCTGGTGGGGACGGCGCTGGACATCGTGGGCTTCCTGCTGAGCATCGTGGCGCTGCGCAGCCTGCCGCTCTTCCTGGTGCAGGCCGTCACCAACGCCAGCCTGGCGGTGACGGCGCTCGCCGCCGTCTGGCTGCTGGGCGCCCGGCTGCGCCGGGGCGACGCGGCCGGGATCCTCGGCGTGGTCGTCGGTCTGAGCCTGCTCGCGCTCGGCTCCGGCCGGGAGGGGCGGGAGTACGCCCCGGCTGCGTTCCACTGGGCGCTGCTCGCGACGACCGCCGTGATGGTCCTGCTCACCCTCGTGCTGGTGCGCCGGGAGGGCAACGCGGCCGCGGCCGGTCTCGGGCTGCTGGCCGGGGTGGGCTTCGGGGTGACGAGCCTGGCCGTGCGGGTGCTGGACACCTCCGGTGCGGTCGGGGTGCTCACCGATCCGGCGGCGTACGCACTGGCCGTCGGCGGCCTCGGCGGCTACCTCGCGTACGCGCTCGCGCTGCAGCGCGGCACGGTGACGGCCGCGACCGCCGCGGGCACGGTCGCCGAGACCTTCGGGCCCGCGCTGGTCGGCGTGGCGGCGCTCGGGGACGCGGCGCGCCCCGGATTCGAGTGGTGCGCGCTGACGGGCTTCGCGGTGGCCGTCGGCGGCACCTTCCTGCTGTCCCGCTTCGGCGAGCTGGAGGGCGAGTCGGCCGAGGCGTTCGCCGGCGCGGCCCGTGACGCCGGTGGCCGCACGGATGCCGGCACGGGGACGGGCGCGGACGGAGGCCCGGAGGCGGCCGGCGGTCCGGAGCCGGACGGGGACGCGGACGACGACGGCGGTCCGCGGCCGGACGGGGACCGGCGGGCAAGGCGGGCCGTTCCGCCCCGGTAGCCCGGACGGCGCCGCCGTGCGAAGGTGACTTGCCGGACAAATCGGACGGCGAGACGCCCATGGATCGGCAGGTGCGCGATGGCGGACGAAGACCGGGACGACCTCCGACCCGGCCCCCGGAGCTCCGGGCCCGCCGAGCGCCCCGTCGCCCTCGTCACCGGGGCGTCCTCCGGCATCGGCCGGGCCACCGCCGTCCGGCTGGCCGACGCCGGCTGGCACACCCTGCTCTCCGGCACCGACCGCACCCGCCTCGAGGAGCTCGCCGCCCGCACCGGCGGTGTCGCCCTGCCCGAGGACCTCAGCAAGCCGGACGGCCCCGCCCGCCTCGCCGAGGCCGCCGTCGCCGAGACCGGGCGGGTGGACGCGCTGGTGGCCAGCGCCGGCCTGGGGTGGCGCGGCGCCTTCGCCGACACCCCGTCGGACACCCTGGACCGGATGATCGAGGTCAACCTCGCCGCTCCGCTGCGGCTGGTCCGCCTCCTCCTGCCGGGCATGCTGGAGCGCCGCCACGGCCGGATCGTGCTGCTCGGCTCGATCGCCGGCCAGGTGGGCGTGCGCGACGAGTCGGGCTACTCGGCGACCAAGGGCGGGCTGGCGATGTTCGCGGAGAGCCTCTGGTACGAGCTGCGCGGCACCGGCGTCGGAGTGCGGCTGGTGCTGCCGGGAGCGGTGGACACGCCGTTCTTCGACCGGCGCGGCACGCCCTACCAGCGGGAGCGCCCGCGGCCCGTCCCGGCGGAGCGGCTCGCGGCCACCGTCGTCGCGACCATCACCACCGAGCGCGACCGCCTGTACGTGCCGCACTGGCTCGGGTTCCCGGCCCGGATCCACGGCGTGGCGCCGGGCGTGTTCCGGCGCATGGCCTCCCGCTTCGGGTGAGCTCCGGGTGAGCACGGCGACCAGGGTGCTCGCCGCCGCCGCGGCGGCCGAGTTCCTGCACCTGGCCCCGGCCGCGGTCCGCCTGCCGGTGCTGCGCCGCACGCTGGCCCGCCGCACCGCCGGCCACGGCACCGCCCCGGGCCACGTCGCACTGACCTTCGACGACGGCCCGGACCCGCGCAGCACTCCCTACGTCCTGGACGCGCTGGACGCCCTGGCCGGGCCCGGCCGGGTGCGGGCCACCTTCTTCCTGCTCGGCTCGATGCTGGAACGCGCCCCCGCCCTCGGCGCGGAGCTGGTGGCGCGCGGTCACGAGGTGGCCGTGCACGGCTGGTTCCACCGCTCTCAGTGGTACCCGGCCCCGGCCCGTGACCTGCGCGAACTGCGCCGCGCCGGGGCGGCGGTGACCGACCTGTGCGGGGCCCGCCCGCTCTGGTACCGCCCGCCGTACGGGGTGCTGACCGCCGGGCCCGCGCTGGCCGCGCGCCGCCTGGGCCTGCGCAGTGTGCTCTGGACGGCGTGGGGCCGGGACTGGACGGCGGAGGCCACCGGGCGCACCGTCCTCGAGACCGCCCGCCCCGGCCTCACCGCCGGCGCCACCCTCCTCCTGCACGACTCCGACTGCACCTCCGCCCCGGGTTCCTGGCGCGCGACGCTCGACGCGCTCCCGCTGATCGCGGCCCACTGCCGCGAGCACGGGCTCACCCTCGGCCCGCTGCGCGACCACGGCATCCCGCTGCCCTGAACGGCCGGGTCCGGTTCACCCGGTCCGGAGCCGGCGCCCTCGACTCGCGTGACCCGACGGCGTACCGGCGCTCCCTCAGTCGAGCCCGACCCGTTCGAGCGCGGCCGCGAAGCCCCGGTTCCAGCCGTCCGGGCTGGCGCCGGGCGAGGGGGGCGGCTCCGGGCGGTCGAGGGCGGCGAGCGCGTTGCGGACCACGTCGGCGGGCCGGGCGGTGACGACGTCGGCGTGCCCGAGCTCCAGTTCGTGCTGCAGGTTGTCCCGCCCGTGCCCCTGGACGACGTCGAGCAGCAGCAGCCGCCGGCCGAGCGCGCGGGCCTCGCTGCAGGTGTCGCCGGAGCTGGTGACGACGAGGTCGGCGGCGGCCATCAGGGCCGGGATCCGGTCGGTGTACCCGAAGGGGCGCAGCCGCGGCTCCCGGCGGGCGGCCGCCCGCAGCCGGTCCTCCAGTTCCCGGTTGCGGCCGGCGACGGCGAGCACGTGCGGGCCGGCCGCGGCGAGCGAGGCGGCGGTGCGGGCGAGCGGCCCGAGGCCCCAGGAGCCGGACATCAGCAGCACGCACGGCCCGTGCGCCGGGACGCCCAGTTCGGCGCGGGCCGCGGCACGTGCGGGCGGCCGGTAGAACGGCTCCCGCAGCGGCGCGGGCAGCACGGAGACGGCGGCGTCCGGCCGGTAGCGGCGGACGGCGCAGGCGGCGACCTCGGAGGTGACCAGGAAGAGGTCGGTGCCCTCCTGCACCCAGAGCCGGTGCGGCGTCACGTCGGTGCAGAACACGAAGTGCCGGAAGCCGCGCTCCGGCAGCCGGTTGACGGCCGAGGTGGCGGTGGCGAAGACGGACACCACCAGCTGCGGCCGCTGCGCCGCGACCAGCTCCCGCAGGGCCGGGAGCAGCCGGGCGCGGGCGGCGGCGTCGGCGAGCAGCGCGATCCGGGCGCCCGGGCGCAGCGCCGAGAAGTGGAAGGCGTCGTACACGCCGGGGAGGTCGAGCAGCCGCCGGAACACGGCCTCCCCGGCGGCACCCGAGCGCTGGCCGAGCAGGGCCATCGCGTCCACGGTGCAGGTGGTCCAGCCCCGGGCCCGCAGGGTGTCGGCGCAGGCCTGGGCCATCACGTCGTGGCCCTGGCCGAGGGAGCCGGAGACCAGCAGCGCGTGCGGCACGGACGGCTCCGGTCAGGAGGCGGTGGGGGTGGCGGCGGTGGCCCGGTACCAGTCCGCGTACCGCCGCACGCCCTCGGCGAAGTTGGTCCGCGGGGACCAGCCGAGCAGCCGCTTGGCCTGGGCGGAGGAGATCCGCCGCCCGGCGTAGTCGGCCTTGCGGCCGTCGATGTGCTCGATGCTGACGGGCCCGAGCAGCTCGTCGACGGTGTCGGCGATGTCGCGCACCGAGACGGCCGTCGAGCCCTCCAGGGCGAAGGTCTGGTCCTCGGCGGCGAGCGAGAGGGCCCGGACGTGGGCGTCGGCCAGGTCCTCGACGTAGACGAAGTTGCGGCTCTGCCGGCCGTCCCCGGCGATGGTGATCGGCCGTCCGGTCAGCGCCGCCTGGACGAACCGGGCGACGACCAGCTCGTCGCGCATCCGGGGCCCGTACGGGATGCCGTAGCGCAGGATGGTGAAGTGCTGCCCGTAGAGCTCGCGGTAGCTGTGCACGAGCATCTCGGCGGCGAGCTTGGTGGCCACGTAGAGGTGCCCGCTGTGCTCCAGCTCGATCGGCACGTGCTCGTCCAGCTCCTGTTCCCCGCCGTCGAGTTGCTCGTCGGTGAGGGCGGCGCCGTAGACCCACACGGTGCTCGCCAGGACGGTGCGGCTGAGCCCGCTGCGCCGGGCGGCCTCCAGGACGGTCTCGGTGCCGTCGATGTTGGTGCGCACGGCGCGCACCGGGTCGGCGGAGACCTGTTCCACGTCGGCCATCGCGGCGAGGTGGTAGACCACTTCGCTGCCGGCCAGGGCGGCGGTGAGGGCCGGGAGGTCGAGGACGTCGATCCTGGCGTGTTCGGCGTCGGGGTTGAGGTACTTGTCGGTGGTGTCGACCGCGAGGACCTCGTGGCCCGCCGCGATCAGGTGGTCCACGACGTGTGAGCCGATGAATCCGCATCCCCCGGTGACGGCTATGCGCACGATCTCTCTCCTTGTCGAGCCCTTGTCGGTGCGTGGTCTCTGCGTGGTCGAAGGGTGGTCGGCCTGGTCGGAGGTCCGGGCGGTCCCGTCCGGTGGGCCTGTCCGGCGAGCCGGGCGGCCCGGGCGGTCCCGGTGGCCTCGGCGGTCCCTTCGGTCCCGGGCGGTCGGGCCGCGGGCGGTCCGGTCACCCGGCGAGCCGCCGGTGGACCGCCGAGACGGCCTCGATGACCTGCTCGGTCTCGTCCCCGGTCATGTCGGAGTGCACCGGCAGGCAGACCTGCCGCGCGCAGACGTCCTCGGCGACGGGCAGCGCCTCGCGCCGGTAGGGGGCGAGCACGGGCTGCAGGTGCAGCGGCAGGTCGTACACCTCGCCGGACAGCCGCACCCCGTACTCCTCGGAGACCGCCCGCTTGAAGGCCGCGCGGTCCACCCCGGCGGGCAGCAGCGCCACGTACTTGTAGTAGTTGCCGCGGGAGCCGGGCGGTTCGAGCACCGGCTCCAGGCCGTCCAGCCCGGCCAGCGCCTCGTCGTAGCGGCGGGCGACGGCCCGGCGGGTCTCGATGAACTCCTTGAGCCGGCGCAGGTGGACGGCGCCGACGGCGGCGTGCAGCTCGCTCATCCGCCAGGAGTAGCCGAGCCGTACGTGGTGGTTCGTGGTGAAGGATCCCTTGCCCTGGTCACGGTAGGTGCGGGCCTCGTCGCGCAGCTCCGGCGACTCGGTGAGGACCATTCCGCCCTCGCCGCTGGTGGTGACCTTGGTCGGGTAGAAGGAGAAGGCCCCGGCCAGGCCGAAGGTCCCGGCGGCGCGCCCGTCGTGGCTGCTGCCGTGCGCGTGCGCGGCGTCCTCCACCAGCGGGATCCCGTGCCGGTCGCAGAGCGCGCGCAGCGCGCCGACCTCCGGGGTGACCAGCCCGCCGATGTGCACCAGCACGACGGCGGCGGTGTCCGGGGTGAGCGCCGCGGACAGCGTCGCGGGGGAGAGGGCGAGGGTGGCCGGGTCGACGTCGGCGATCACCGGGCGTCCGCCCGCGTGCAGCACGGCGCCGGCCGTCGCGTAGAAGGTGACGGCGGGGACGACGACGTCGCGGCCCCGCACGTCGACGCTGCGCAGGATCACCTCCAGCGCGGCGGTGCCGCTGCTCACCGCGACGGCGTGCGAGGCGCCGTGCTCGGCGGCGAAGGCCTGTTCGAAGCGTTCGGTCCACGGGCCGAGGGTGAGGGCGCCGGTGGCGAGCATCTCCGTCACCGCGTCCGCGACGGCCGCGCGGTCGCTCTCGTCGAACACGATGCGGGCGGCTGGAACGCCCATGGGCACCTCCGGCGGCGGGCTGGGGTCAGCACCGATCGGGACGGGTCGCTCCGGACCGGGGCAGATCGGTCCGGGCCAGGCACATCACGCTACTTCGCCGGGCTGCCCGCGGCCCGTCGTCGCCGCCCGCACGGGTGACGCCGGGGCCGCGGCGGCCCGCCCGCCGGGGCCCCGCGGGGCCGCCCGAGACACCTCCGGGAGTAGGTACGACTGCTTCCGCCGCAGGCCGTGCGCTCCGCCGTCCGGGGGAGGGGTGTACTGCGTCCGCAGTACGCAAACGGCCTGCGCAGGGACGACGACGGAGGAGGGGCCGGCGATCAAGGATTGGTCATGCTGCGGGCGGACCGCGCCGTGAGGCGTCGATCCGGCCGCGGCGCGCACTGTGCCCGACATCCTGAAGGAGTCCACTCTCCGTGGCCACGTTCCTGTACCGCCTGGGCCGATGGGCCTTCGTCCGGCGCCGGCTGGTGTCCCTGCTCTGGGTCGCCGTGCTGGCGGTCTGCGGAGTCCTGGCGGCCAAGGCGCCCGCCGCGCCCGACGACGGCTTCGCGATGCCCGGCACGGAGGCGCAGCAGGCCTTCGACCTGATGAACGAGCGCTTCCCCGGCGGGCACGCCGACGGCGCCTCGGCCCGGCTGGTCTTCGTCGCGCCGTCCGGGCAGAAGATCACCGCCGAGTCCAACCAGCAGGCGGTGGAGCGGACGGTCGCCGAGCTCGCCCACGCCCCGGAGGTCACCGGCACGGTCAGCCCGTTCAAGGCCGGTGCCGTCTCCAAGGACGGCACCACCGCCTACGCGACGGTGAGCTACTCGGTGAAGGCGGGCACGCTGTCCACGGGCGCCACCGACGCCCTGCAGCAGGCCGCCCAGCACGGGCGGGACGCCGGGCTGAAGGTCGAGGTCGGCGGCAACGCGCTGACGGCCAAGCCCGAGGCGGGCGGCAGCAGCGAGGCGATCGGCATGGCGCTGTCCGCGGTGGTCCTGGTGATCACCTTCGGTTCGCTGGTCGCCGCCGGGCTGCCGCTGCTCACCGCGGTGGTCGGCGTCGGCCTGGGCATGGCCCTGATCACCGCGTTCGGCAGCATGCTCGGCCTCTCCTCGACCACCGGCACGCTCGCGATGATGCTCGGCCTCGCGGTCGGCATCGACTACGCGGTGTTCATCGTCTCGCGCTACCGGGCCGAGCTCGCCGAGGGGCGCACCCCGCAGGAGGCCGCCGGCCGGGCCGTCGGCACCGCCGGGTCCGCGGTGGTGTTCGCCGGTCTCACCGTGGTCATCGCCCTCGCCGGGCTCTCGGTGGTGGGCATCCCGATCCTCGCCAAGATGGGCATGGCGGCCGCCGGCACCGTGGTCGTCGCCGTGCTGGTCGCGCTCACCCTGGTCCCCGCGCTGCTCGGCTTCATCGGCCGCCGGGTGCTGCCCCGCAAGGTCCGCAAGGCCCGGGGCGCGGTCGAGTCGAAGCGCGAGAACGGCGGCTCCCGGTGGGCGCGGTTCGTGCTGCGCCGCCCGCTCGCCGTGCTGCTCGGCGGCGTGATCGGCCTCGGCGTGCTCGCCGCCCCCGCGCTCGACCTGCGGCTCGGCCTCCCGGGGGACGAGTCCAAGCCCGTCTCCACCACCCAGCGCCGTGCCTACGACCTGCTCTCCGAGGGCTTCGGCCCCGGCTTCAACGGGCCGCTGACGGTCCTGGTCGACGCCAAGGGCACCGCCGACCCGAAGGCCGCTGCGGGCGAGGTCGCCAAGACGGTCGCCGCGCTGCCCGGCGTGGTCTCGGTCGCCCCGCCGATGTTCAACAAGGCGGGCGACACCGCCCTGCTGAACGCGGTCCCCGCCACCGGTCCCAGCGAGGCCCGGACGAAGGACCTGGTCCACGCCATCCGCGGCCACGCCGACGGCCTCAGGTCGGCCACCGGCGCGACGGTCCTGGTCAGCGGCACGACGGCGATGAACATCGACGTCTCGCAGAAGCTCACCGACGCGCTCGTGCCCTACCTCGCGGTGGTCGTCGGCCTCGCCGTCATCCTGCTGCTGGTGGTCTTCCGCTCCGTCCTCGTCCCGCTGAAGGCGGCGCTCGGGTTCCTGCTCTCGGTGGCCGCCGCGCTCGGCGCGGTCGTCGCGGTCTTCCAGTGGGGGTGGCTGGCCGACCTCATCGGCGTCGAGCAGACCGGGCCGGTGATGAGCATGATGCCGATCTTCATGATCGGCGTGGTCTTCGGCCTCGCCATGGACTACGAGGTGTTCCTGGTCACCCGGATCCGCGAGGGCTTCGTCCACGGCGAGCGGCCCGCCGAGGCCATCGTCACCGGCTTCCGCCACAACGCCCGGGTGGTCACCGCCGCCGCCTTCATCATGATCGCCGTCTTCGCGGGGTTCATCGGGATGAGCGAGCCGATGATCAAGATGATGGGCCTGGGTCTGGCCGCGGCCGTCGCCTTCGACGCCTTCGTGGTCCGGATGACGATCGTGCCCGCGGTCCTGGCCCTGCTCGGCCGCCACGCCTGGTGGCTGCCGCGCTGGCTTGACCGGCTGATACCGGACGTCGACGTCGAGGGCAGCAAGCTGCAGACGGCGGCCCCGGAGCCGACCCCGGTCCGGGAGTCCGTCGGCGTGTAGCGCCGCACTCCGGGTGGGGCGGGCCCGTCCCGCCCTGCCCGACCCGGCGGTCCGGTCTGATCCGCGGGCCCCTCCGGCCCGCTGACCCGTCCGGCCCGCCGGCCCCTCCGGTCCCTCAGCCGGGGCCCGCCCCTCCTCACGGGGGCGGGCCCCGGCTCGGACACCGGTTCGAGCCCGTACCGTTACCGTTGCTGTCGGGGCGCCACCGCGGCCGCCCCCCTCGACCCGGCCCGCCCCGCCCACCCGGGCGCGGCCCGGCACGACCTGGCAGACCCCGGCGAGGGTGCCGCCAGGGCACCCCCGACCCGGAGAGCACCACGATGAGCGACACCTGGCAGCGGCTGCGCCGCGACCACCCCCGGCTGTTCGACGTCGCCGGCGGCGCCACGCTGATCCTGATGACCGGCGTCGGCGCCACCGTCGACCAGACCGGCCACTACACCGGCTTCCGCCCGCTCACCAGCATCATCGCGCTGCTCTCCGCCGTCACGGTGTTCGCCCACCGCCGCCACCCGCGCGCGGTGGTCGCCGTCACCCTGCTCTGCACGATGGCGCTCACCCTCACCAGCCCCCGGCTCACCTCCGGACTCGCCACCCCCCTGCTCGTCGCCCTCTACTTCCTCGCGGTCCGCACCGACCGCGCCACCGCGCTGCGTGCCTCCATCGCCACCGCCGCGCTGCTCACCGGCCTGTCCGTGCTGGCCGACGGCGTCGGCCCGATCGGCGAGCGGCTCGGCGTCCTCGCCTGGGCCCTGCTCCCCGGCGCCCTCGGCGACTCCATCCGCAACCGCCGCGCCCACCTCGCCGCCATCGAGGAGCGCGCCGAACGCGCCGAGCGCACCCGCGAGGAGGAGGCCCGCCGCCGGGTCGCCGACGAGCGGATCCGGATCGCCCGCGACCTGCACGACGTCGTCGCCCACCACATCGCCCTCGCCAACGCCCAGGCCGGCATCGCCGTCTACCTCATGGACAGCCACCCCACCCAGGCCCGCGAGGTGCTCAGCCACATCACCGACGCCACCGGCTCCGCGCTCCAGGAGCTGCGCGCCACCGTCGGCCTGCTGCGCCGCGCCGAGGATCGGGCCCCGCTCGAACCCGCGCCCGGCCTGGACCGGCTGCCGGAGCTGATCGGCGCCTTCGAACGCACCGGCCTGCCGGTCCGGCTCACCGTCGAGGGCGAGGCCCGGGCGCTGTCGCCCGGCGTCGACCTCACCGCCTACCGGATCGTCCAGGAGGCGCTGACCAACGTGGCCAGGCACGCCGGGGGCGCCGGCGCGGAGCTCACCCTGGCGTACCGCGGCAGCCGGGTCGCCGTCACCGTGGCCAACGGGCGCCCGCCGGCCGACGGGCACTCCCGGCCCACCCTGCCGCCGCACGCGGCCCCGGGGGAGAGCGGCTTCGGCCTGATCGGCATGCGCGAGCGGGCCGCCGCCGTCGGCGGCCGCCTCACCGCGGACCGGTGCGCCGACGGCGGCTTCCTGGTCACCGCCGAACTCCCGCTGCGCACCGGTGCCCGCGACGACGGCCCGGCCCGGGAGGGCGGCGTCGGCGGTGACGCCGTTCGGCGGGGCCCGCTGCGGGACGGCGTCGCGCGGTGCGCCGGCGGGGGCGAGGACCAGGACGCCCGGTCCGTTCGAGCCGCCCGGTCCGTCCGAGCCGTTCGACCCGTCCGTTCCGTTCCAGACGACAGGGGCCACGCATGACCATCCGGGTACTGCTCGCCGACGACCAGGCACTGCTGCGCGGCGCCTTCCGGGTCCTGATCGACGCCGAGGAGGACATGGAGGTGGTGGGGGAGGCCGCCGACGGCCACCAGGCCGTCGAGCTCGCCCGTGCCACCCGCCCCGACGTCGTCCTGATGGACATCCGGATGCCGGGCTCCGACGGCCTCGGTGCGACCGCAGCCATCTGCTCGGACGAGGAGTTGAGCGGCACCCGGGTGCTCATCCTCACCACCTTCGAGATCGACGAGTACGTGGCGCAGGCGCTGCGCGCGGGCGCCGGCGGCTTCCTGGGCAAGGGGGCGGACCCGGCCGAGCTGCTCGCCGCCGTCCGCACCGTCGCCGCCGGGGACGCCCTCCTCTCCCCGGCCGCCACCCGCGCCGTGATCGACCAGCTCCTCGCCCAGCCCGATCCGGCGGCCGGCGGCGCCTCCGAGCGGCTGGCCGTGCTGACCGCCCGCGAGCGCGAGGTCATGGCGATGGCCGCCACCGGACTCACCAACGAGGAGATCGCCGAGCGGATGTTCGTCAGCCCGTTCACCGTGCGGACCCACGTCCACCGTGCGATGGCCAAGCTCGACGCCCGGGACCGCGCCCAACTCGTGGCCATCGCCTACCAGTCCGGTCTGGTTCCGCCCGGCCGGCCGAGCTGACCGGCGCCGGCCGTCGCCGTGGCACCACCGGCGCAGCACCACCGCTTCCGTGGCGGCACCACCGCCGTGACATAACCCGTCGCGACACGGTCGAATCCTGATCCGAGAAATCGTCAAAGTCTGGCCGAATGTTAATGATTCGGCCTTCAGCCTGCCCGAAAACGTCCTCCGAACTGGTGTATCCGCGAGTAGTCTGCCGGTGACTCAGGATGAGGAGGATGGTCGTGGAAACGAAGGACACGGCAGGCGAGGTGCGGACTTTCCAGCCGTTGCCCGGGCGTCCGGCGGACGCCGCGCAGGACTTCGACCTGCGGCTGACCCGGCTGCTGGGCCTGCTCGGGGTCGACGCCGCCTACGGGCCCGACTTCCCGAGCGCGGCGCGGTGGGAGGTTCACAAGGCGCTCGCGGGCCGGTCGGACCTGCCCGAGGAGTACTTCCAGGCGCTGCTGGAGGCCGCGGTCCACGACCCCAACCCGAGCTTCAACCGGCGCTTCGTCGAGCCGGCGCTGCTCGCCTTCGGCCAGCGCAGGGTCCGGCTGACCCTGCTCGGCTACCTGCACACCGGCACCAACGCCGAGCGGGCCGGCGCCGCCCGGGCCTGGTACTGGACGTCCCTGTCCGTCGGGGACGCCCGCAACCGGGCCGCCGAGGACGAGGGGTCGACCGTCCGGGACGCCTGGTACCAGGCCGCGCTGCGGGAGTTCGTCGCCAACGAGGACCTTGACGTCCGGCGCTCCATCCTCCCCGGGCTGCCCCTCGTGCCGCGTGCCTACCCGGCGCAGCTGCACGCCCTGGTGGAGACCGCGGTGGCCATCGCGCGTTCGCACCCCGACGAGTACATCCGCCACCGCGCCGAGGTCCAGGTCGCCCTCTGACCGGTTCCCCCGGGTTCGCGCCCGGCAGGTTCGCACCGGCGGTGTTCGTACCGGTCGGGTTCGTGTAAGTCGGGTTGGTGTAGGTCGGGTTCGTGCCCGGCAGGTTCGTGCCCGGAGCGTGAATTCAGGGTGCCACCACCACGAGGTGCCTGTTCGCGTGCGATCCTGCGCGCGCCGGCGACGCATGCCGTGCAGTCGGGCCGAACCCGGGGCGGTCCGGACGTCCGGACCGGTCCCCGGAGTGCGGGTGGCGCGGGCGGGGCGGAGCGGTCCGCGGTGGCGGCGGACCGCTCCACCGGCCGTCCGATCAGCCCGTCTTGACGGTGATCTCGCCGATGTCGGTGCCGAGGTCCAGGCGGTACTTGCCGTTCGGGTCGTTCTGGACGCCGATGTGCTTCTCGCCCAGGTCGGTCGAGGCACTGACATGGTAGGCGGCGGTCGGCACCGTCACCTTGATCTCGCCGTTGGAGGTCCTCGCCGTGATGTCCTGGGCCTTGCCGGGGGTGAGCGTGATCCCGCCGTTGTCGGTCTTGGCGTGGACCTTGTCGCCCTTGAGCGTGGTCCCCTTGATGTCGCCGTTGTCGGTGCGCACGTCGACCGCCCCGGCGACGTCGTCGAGTGCGATGTCGCCCGAACTGGTGTGCACCGTGACCTCTCCGACCTGCGAGAGCTTGACCCCGCCCGAGGACGTCCCGCCGCTGATCGGCAGCCCCGGCGGCAGCTCGACGGTGTAGTCCACCGAGCAGTTGCGTCCGCAGCCGCCCAGCACCAGCACGCCGCCCTCCACCCGGGTGGTCGCGCCGGGCTTGTCGCTCCGGTAGGTGATCGCGCGGTGCACCGCGGCCTGGGTGGCGCCGGCCTTGCCGCGGACGGTCACGTCCCCGGCGGAGGTGTCCAGCCGCACGGCGGTGATCCGGTCCGACACGGTCGCGTCGTCGTCGAACCTCGTCCCGACCGGGTTGCAGGCGCTGAGCACCCCGACCGCCAGCCCGCCGACCGCGAGCGCCCCTGCGTAACGCTGGTAGTGACCCATGATCAGTTCCCCCCACATCGTGCACATCGTGCGCGTTCGTCCCGTGAAAACCCCGTATGACCGCTCCTGTCCGGAGCCGTCCCGACGACAGTAACCGCGCGTGGTGGCCCGGGTCGGTGGTATTAACCCCCCAATGCACCCGGAGGCAGCCCGTACCCGCGGGCCCCGCGCCCGGCCGTCACCACCCCGTCGCCCACCGGCGGCCGCGCCGACGGATCCGCCTCGACCCGCCGCCCCTCCCCGCCCGTTCCGGAGCCCACGGGCCACCGCGAGACGCCGGCCCGCCTATCCCTCATCGGTCTCCTGGCCGACGGCTTCGTTGGCGCGGTCGATCTCGGCCATGTGCTCCTCCGCCCAGGTCCGCAGCCCCGCGAGCGCGTGACGAACGGCGTCCGGCTCAACGTCGCGATCGCCGGGGACGGACCGGCGGTCCTCCTGCTGCACGGCTTCCCGCACACCTGGCGGCTCTGGGGCGGCATCATGGGCCGGCTGGCCGGGCGGTACCGGGTCATCGCCCCGGACCTGCGAGGCTTCGGTGCCACTACCGGGCCCTGCCCACCAGCGCGCAGCAGATCCAGGACGCCGTGGCGACGGCCCGGCTGACCATGCCCACCATGGCCGTCGGCTCGCACCCCGTCGGCACCGGGCTCGAACGCCAACTCCGTCCCGTCGCCGATGACCTGGTCGGACACCAGCTCCAGGACTGCGGCCACATCATCCCCCTCGACCGCCCGGACGCCTTGTTCGCGCTCCTCGCCCCCTTCCTCTCCGCCGATCTGCGGAGTGACCGGAGCGGAGCCGAAGGAGAAGGCGGCGATGACGGTGACGCGACGCCGGTAGCACCGGGCAGGACCGCAGAGGGCGTTCTGCTCACGGTGCCCTGCTCGTCCGCCGCACGCCGATCGTCACCCGAACAGGGGGTGTGAGGGGGATTCGGCGGACTGCGGCGGCCGGGCGGCCTACGCTGCGAACGGGCGGGCCGGGTGCCGGCCGAGGCCGTCCGAGGGAATCGAGGAGGAGCCCGTGTCATCGTCCTGCGACCCCCAGGACGCCCCCGTCGGTGATGTGGGGGCGGCGCTCATGGTGATCGACTCGCGGCTCAGGGCCGTGTACGGGGGAAGGACCGATCCCGACCCCGAACAGCAGCGGCTGGTCGCCCAGTTCGCCGATTCGCTGGGCCCCGATGGGTTCGACGCGTTGTTGGACGGCGCCTGCACGCTCATCTTCATGTACATGAACTGGCTGCGGACGGTCTGCGAGAACCACGACGAGGACGTCATCGAGTACGTGGTGCCCAGCATGGTGGCCACGATGCGGATGATGCCCCTGACCTTCCGTCCCGAGGTGGTCCCCACCATGGCGGGCCTGCTGGTCGCCGCGGGCAGTGGTCTGAGCCCCAACCTGTGGCGCGCGCAGTACGGGCCCTGGACCGATGCCGAGATGAATCCGCTGGAGGCCACGGCCGCCCTGCTCGCGGAGCGCATCAACCGGATGTCCGGCGGCGACCAGGACTTCGCCACCCGACTGATCACCGACGCCCTGTCCGGCCTCGACGAGGACTGACCCGCCCGGGCCCGGCGCGCCGAAGGCCCTGCCGGATCCGCCGTCCCGGCAGGGCCTGCGCGTCGCGCGGTTCCGCGTCTCAGTAGCGCTTGATCGCGGTGATCCACGCCTTGTTCGCCTGGGCGACGCCGTCGTACGCGCCGGGCCACTGGCGGGCGGGGGCGCCGTCGTCGGTGCGCCAGTCGGCGATCTCCAGCATCAGCGCCGAGTTGAAGTTGGCGAGGGCGAGTTCGCCGCGGTCGCCGAGGGTGCCGGCGTAGTTCCAGTGCTGGTTGCCGCCCCAGGTGCAGGCCCACTGGCGGGCGGGTGCCCCGGGGTCGGTGCGCCAGTCGGCGATCTCCAGGCACTTGCCGGAGTTGCGGTTCACCAGCTCGAAGCCGCCGTTGTCGGGCACGTAGTCCCACATCTGGTTGGCGCCGCCGGTGCAGGCCCACTGGCGGGCGGGGGCGCCGTCGTCGGTGCGCCAGTCGGCGATCTCCAGGCACTTGCCGGAGTTGGCGTTGACCAGCGTGCTGGAGGTCGGGTTGCCGAAGCTGCCGCCGGCGGCGGAGGCGGGGGCGGCCGGCAGGGCGGCGGCCAGGGCCAGGGCGGCGCCGGCGGCGACCGCGGCCGGTCGGATGCGGGGGGAGGTGGTGCGGAGGGTCAAGGCGGACCGGTCCCTTGGGGAAGTGCTCGCGGGCGGAGCTCGTGGGGGAGAGGGGAGAGGGGAGAGGGCGGGGCACGGCGGACGCCCAGTACCCAGATCCGCGTCGGACCGGGCCCCAGCACAATGCCACAGGGCCCGTCCCCCACAGCCCGGACACGTGCCCGGACCGCCGACGCGCGAGAACTCTACGCAGGCACGGGTAAACCCCGGGCCAGGTGATGATCAAGATTCGGTACGGTCGTCTTCTCGCGGGTCATGGGCCGAGGAGCCTGCCTCGACGCGGGGGCGGACCCGTGGCCGGGCCGTCCGCCGGATGACCACCCGTCAGCCGGGCGCCGTACCGCCCCCGTCCGGGGCGTCGTCGCGGCCCCATCCCCGGCGGCGTACCGCCCCCCCACCCCCGGGTGTCGTCGTCGCACCCCATTGCATATCAGGGCCCTGATACATGTAAGGTCTCTGTTGAACCTGATGCTGCGCCACCCCGCCCGGAGGAACGACCGTGACCAGCCACGCCCCGCTCGACCGCATCGTCGCCGGCACCGGACCGGGTCTCGTCCTCATCCACGGCACCGGCGCCGAGGCCGCCTCCAACTGGGGCCCCCTCATCGACGCGGTGCGCGACCGCTACACCGTCGTCGCCCCGAACCTGCCCGGCGCGGGCGGCACCGCCCCCGAACCGGACCCCCTCGACCTCGACCACCTCGCCGACCGGGTCGTCGCCACCGCCCGCGCCGCCGGGCTCCACCGCTTCCACCTGGTCGGCCACTCGGTGGGCGCCGCCGTCGCCACCGCCGTCGGGGCCCGCCACCCCGGCGCCGTCGCCTCGCTCGTCCTACACGCCGGATGGGTCAGGACGACCCCGCGCGAGGCCTTCATGTTCGACCTGTGGGCACGCCTGCTGCGCACCGACCGGGACCTACTGGCCCGCGAACTGGTCCTCACCGCGATGGGCCCCGACCTCCTCGCCGCCCTCGACGACGCCCAGTTCGCCGAGATGGCCGCGAGCTTCACCGCCATGCTCGACGACCGCATCCTCGGCCAGATCGAGCTGGACGCCCGGGTCGACCTGCGCGACGCGGTGCGCCGCATCAGCGCGCCCACCCTCGTGCTGGCCAGCGCGGACGACCGGGTCATCCCGCCGCACCACCAGCGCGAACTCGCCGCCGCCATCGCCCGCGCCGAGTACCTGGAGGTCCCGGGCGGGCACGGCCTGCCGTTCGAGGACCCGGACCGCTTCTTCTCGGCCGTCACCGAGTACGTGGACAAGTGCCAGGCCCGGGAGGCCGCGGCCGCCGCCACCTGATCCCCGGCGTCCCCGGCGCCCCACCCACCCGGCCGGCCGGCCGTCTGGCCGGCCGGCCGTCTCCGGCCCCGCGGTCGGCCCCGCGGTCGGACGCGGGGCCGACCGTCAGCGCCCGCCACGGTCGGCGGCCGCGACCTCGCTCACCGCGTCGGCGACGGCGCGGTGGTCCTTCTTCAGGATCGCCCCGTGGTTGCTCGCGACCTTCGCGCTGACCTCGATGTTCGGGTTGCGGGTGGTCACGCCGTCGAGGCTGGTGCGGATCCGCTCCTGCTCGTCGCCGCGGCTCCCGAGGGAGGACCCCGACGCGACCACGTACCGCACCGGGACGGTGATGCCGTCCAGCACCGGGCTCAGAGCGCTCTCGCGGGAGATCCGCCCGAGCTCGATGTTGCAGTCCGACATCTCGTCGGCCGTCATCCGCGGGGTCAGGCCGGTCGGGCGCGCCAGCGGGAGGAACCAGCTCCACTGCCGGAACTGCTTGCGGATCCGCTGTTCCATGGCCTCGTCCAGCCAGTCGTACGGGAAGGCGCCGTCGACCAGGACCGCGCCCAGGGCGCGCTGCGGGTTCCTGGCGGCCCAGTGCGCCGCCACGAACGCCCCGTAGGACCAGCCCACCACCAGCGCCCGGTCCACGCCGCGGGCCGCGAGGACGGCGTCGACGTCGCGGACGGCGGCCTCGAAGGAGTAGTCGGACGAGCGACCGGACTTCCGGCCGCGGGCCCGCTCGTCGTAGGTGATGTGCCGCCAGTCCGTCCCCAGGTCGGTGATGACGTGCCGCCAGTACCCCTGGGTGGCGAACTGGCCGTTGAGGTAGAGCACGGGAATGCCGGGGCCGCCGCTGTCGGTGACGGCCAGGGCCGTGTCGTCGACCGGGACCATGCCGGTCCACTGCCGGGCGGTCGAGGTGCTGCTGTTCTTCGCCATGGTGTTCCCCCTGGTCGTGTCGTGCCGTGTCGTGTCGTGCCGTGTCGTGATGAGTCGTGTCGTGCCGAGTCGTGCTGCGTTGCGTCGGGCCGCGCCGAGTTGCCGTTGCGCCGCGTTGCGCCGGGCCGGGTCGGGTCGTGCCGGTGTGCCGGGGCGCCCCGGTGGTGTTCCGTCAGAGGCTGCGCGCGGTGATGTCGCCCTGGGAGGTGGTGGCGCGGATGTCGAGTCCGGGGGTGCCGTCGTTGCGCAGGGCGTTGCTGATGCGGCCGTGGCCGGTGCCGGCGTCGAGGGTGGCCGAGACGCCGGCGGCGGCACCGACGGTGATGTCGCCGGACTGGGTGCCGAGCACGACCGCTCCGCGCACCGCCTCGGTGATCCGGATGTCGCCGCGTGCGGTGCTGATCCGGGCGGGGCCGGTGAGGCGGCCGATCTCGACGTCGCCGTCGACCGCGGTCAGGCGCACGCTCGCCGCCTCGTCGATCTTGATCTGCCGGTACGCGCCGTCGAAGTGGACGTCGCCGAGGCGGCCGACGCCGCGCAGCTCGCAGCTGGCGGTCCTGGCCTCGACGCGGGAACCGACGGGCAGCTTGACGGTGACCTCCAGGGCTCCCGAGGGGCCGAAGAGCCGGTTCGCCGGTTCGGGGGTGCTGATCCGGAGGACGCCGTCGGCGTGGGTGACGGTGGTCTGCTCGGCGGTCTGGACGTCGCGGCCCTTGGCGGGGTTGGCGGGCCGGACCTCGACGGTGGTGTCGCCGCGGTCGGCGGCGATGAACTGGACGCGCCCGGCCGGGATGTCCAGGACGGCGGCGATCGGGGCGGGGGTGTCGAACTTCTGCATCGTGCGCTCCTGTGCTCGGTTGCCTGCGTGCTGTTTTCTGACAAGGGAAACGCTACGTTGCTTTCCATGTCTCGGCAACGTGCTTGTTGCGCAAAAACTCCTACTCTGCAGGTCAAGTGACAGTTTTCATTGCAATGGTCTCTCGCCTAACGCAACGCCAGTGACTCGCGGCATTGCAATGGGTTGGAGGTGAACGCTATGGTGAGGGCGCAGGGCCCCGGCGAAGGGGAACCGGGGGGCGCCGAGGGATGCCGAGGGCCACGAGGAACACCGCCAGGGGTCGTGAAGTGCGCCGTCCGCCAACGGCCGTCACGAACCGTCGAACACGGTCGAAGACCGTCGAGGAACACCGAGGAGACCGCGATGCCGGGAGGCAGGCTCACCCAGCAGGAACGCCAGCAGATCGCGCTGGGGCTGGCCGACAGCCTCCCCTACGCCGAGATCGCCCGGCGCCTGGACCGCCCGACCTCGACGGTCACCCGTGAGGTGATGCGCAACGGCGGCCCGACCTCCTACCGCGCCGACCTGGCCCACCGCGCCACCGAGCACCGCGCGCACCGGCGCCGGCCCGTGGCCCCCCGGGGTCCGGAGTCCGCACCCCAGCCGGACGGGCGCGACCCCGAGGCCGTGCGCGAGTACGAGGAGTCGCTCACCACCATCCTCATGCACTCGGGCCTGCCCAAGATGACGGCCCGGGTGCTGGCCTGCCTCTACACCACCGACGCGGGCAGCCTCACCGCCGCCGACCTCGCCCGGCGCCTGCAGGTCAGCCCGGCGTCCGTCTCCAAGGCGGTCACGCTCCTGGAGGGCCTGGAGCTCATCCGCCGGCAGCGCGACGAACGCCGCCGCGAGCGCTACATCGTCGACGACGACCTCTGGTACCAGTCGATGATCCGCAGCGCCCGGGACAATGCCACGTTCAGCGAGGCCGCCCGACAGGGCGTCGGCGTCCTCGGTCCCGGCACCCCGGCCGCCACCCGGCTGGAGAACGTCGCCCGCTTCCTCGACTTCGTCTCCGAGGGCATCGTCCGCGCCGCGGAACAGGCCCGTGACGTGCTCTACACCAGGCCCGAAACTCCCCAGGCCGCCGCCGACGCCGGCACCCCGGCCGCCGCCGACGCCGGCACGGCCGCCGACTCACCCGCCACCGCCGGGCCCGGCCCGGTCCGCGGCTAGGCGATCTCGTTCGGAGCATCGCATCATCGGATCGTCGGATCCGGTGTGTCGTCGACCGGTGCTCCGTGGGCCCGGACCTGGCCGTCCGAGACAGCCCGGTGCCGTGCCTCGGTTCCGAGCAGGGCGGCGGCTTTCAGGGTCTCCGACCAGCTGCCCGTTCCGAGTTCCTCCACGGGGCGCAGGAGGTCGGTGGCCTCCCCGACGACGAGATCTGGTTCACCGTCGATGCCCGGGCGGAGCCGTACACCCACCTCTTCCCCGGCACCCGCCTGGAGAAGGGCCTGCCCACCGACGCCCGGGGCGCCGTCCACTTCTCCCACCGCAGCGCCGAGACCGGGCGGACCTACACCGCCGACGCGGAGGTGGACTGTCTGGCCACCGGTGGCCCGGTCGCCACGCTGACGGCGGTCGTCACCAGGTCGGACACCGGCGAGGTCGGTCAGCGCATAGGCCTGAGCATCTACCAGGGCCGCGACGGGGGCCGCGTCGACGGGAGCGGCGGGAGCGGCGGCCGTGACGGTGCTCGCCTCGGGTTCTCCTGGGGCGTCGGGAACGTGGACGTCGGTGCCGACGGCAAGCCGTACCAGCCGGTGGTCGGCACCTGCATGGCACCTGCCCCCTTCGCACCGGTCCTGCGAGGCGGATTCACCGTCCACCACACCGAGTTGGAGGTGCGATGACACCAGGGCGTCACCCGAGGCATCACCCGGCGGGGGCGGCGATGGCCACCTTGCCCACGGCGCGGCCGTGGAGCAGGTGCCGGACGGCGGCCGCCGCCTCGGCGAGCGGGTAGACGCGGTCCACGACGGGGCTGAGCGTGCCCGCGTCGATCAGGGCGGTCAGGTCGCGCAGCCCGTCGGCGTGCTCGGAGGCGATGAAGGTCCCCAGGGTCTGGCGTGTGAAGGGAGAGAGCGCCTGGGCGCGCAACTGCCGGTCGGTGCCGCCGAGCCAACGGCCTTCCGTTTCACCGCCGGTGATGACGAGCCTGCCGCGGGTCGACAGGGCGCGGCGCAGATCCCTGAGGCTGCGGTTGCCCGCGATGTCGACGATGACGTCGTAGCGCCGCGGGTCGGCGAGGAAGTCCTCGCGGGTGTGGTCGATGACGTGGTCGGCGCCCAGGGCCCGTACGGCGTCGAGTTTGGGGGTGCTCGCGACGGCCGTGACGTGGGCTCCGAGGGCGTGGGCGAGTTGGACGGCGAAGGTGCCCACGCCGCCGGAGGCCCCGGTGATCAGGACGTGTCGGCCCTCCTGGACCTGCCCCCGGTCGCGGACGGCCTGGAGCGCGGTGAGCGCACTGATCGGTACCGTCGCCGCCTCCTCGAAGGAGAGCCCGGCCGGCTTGGTGGCGATCCGGTCGGGGCGGGCGACGGCGTACTCCGCGAAGGCGGCCGGTGCCGTGCCGTAGACCTCGTCGCCGGGTGCGAACCCGCTCACGCCGGGGCCGACGGCCGCGACGACGCCGGCGATGGTGCGGCCGGGGTTGGCCAGCTTCGGCCGGCGCAGTCCGCTCACGGGCCGCACCGCGTACGGCAGGCCGGCCATCAGGTGCCAGGTGCCCCGGTCGACGCTGGAGGCGCGTACCCGTACCAGCACCTCGCCCGGTCCGGCATCCGGCCGGGCCAGGCGTGCCACCTGCAGCACGGCCTCCGGCTCGGCGCCGTAGCACTCCTGCGCGATGGCCGTCATCGACCCGGCCGTCCTGGTGGGGGTCCGTCTGGTCGTGTTCTGCATCGTCCCTGCTCCCGCCTCCGCCGCCGCGCCCTTGCGAACTTACGGCGTAAGTCTCACTTACGCCGTAAGTACAGCACTTACGGCGTAAGGTCGTCAATGCCGGGAGTTCGCGGGCGCCCGGCCGGCCCGCGGCCGCCCGAAACCGCCCGAAACCTCCTGTGACCGCCCGACCAGCCCGCGAGAGTCCCTCACCGCCCCCGAGGCCACGACAGAAAGCGATCGCCGCTGTGACCCGACGCACCACCCCGCCCCAGCCCCGCGAGGCGCTCACCCGGCAGCGGGTGCTGCTCGCCGCCGTCCGGCTCGCCGACGCCGGCGGCCTGGAGACGCTCAGCATGCGCAGGCTCGGGGAAGCCGTCGGGGTCGAGGCGATGTCCCTCTACAACCACGTGGCCAACAAGGAGGACCTGCTCGACGGCATGGTCGACCTGGTCTTCGGCGAGGTCGACCTGCCCGCCCCGGGCGAGCCCTGGCGGGAGGCGATGCGCCGACGGGCGGACTCCATGCGCCTGGTGCTGTCCCGCCACCGCTGGGCCATCGGGCTCATGGAGTCGCGGGCGAACCCGGGCCCGGCCACCCTGCGCCACCACGACGCCGTCCTCGGCTGCCTGCGGCGTGCCGGGTTCTCCCTCACCCTGACCGCCCACGCCGTCTCGGTCCTCGACAGCTACATCTACGGGTTCGCCCTGCAGGAGAAGACGCTGCCCTTCGACACGCCGGAGGAGACCGCCGCACTGGCCGAGTCCATCGCGGCCGGCTTCGCCGACGGGCAATACCCGTACCTGGCCGAGATCGCGACCGCCCACGTGATGCGCCCCGGGTACTCCTACGGCGACGAGTTCACCTTCGGGCTCGACCTGGTCCTCGACGGTCTCCAGCAGGCCGCCGGTTGACCAGGCCTGCCGGCGAAGCGCAGCGCGACCCGCGCCCGGCGGACCGACTCCCCATCGCCCGCCGCATCGCCCGCCGCCCCGCCCGCGCCCCCCGAAGGGGTCGGTCAGCGCGGCGCGGCCGGTGCCTGCGGTCGGGCGCGGATCACCTCGCTCGGCGCCTGCGCACCCATGATGGTGTCCAACAGGTCCCGGGCGGAGGCGAGTTCGTCCATCTGCCGGGTGATCCGGGTGCGCTCCCGGGCCAGGCCCGCGAGCAGCTCCGGGCAGGTCGGGCCGGGGCGGCGGTGCCCCGGGGACGGCAGGCCCGGGAGGATCTCGGCGATCGTGGCGCTGTTGAGTCCGGCCGCGAACAGGGTGCGGATGGCGTGCACGGCGTCCACGTCCCGTTCGTCGTACTCGCGGTAGCCGCTGGGCCGGCGCTCGGGGCGGAGCAGGCCCTGCTCCTCGTAGTAGCGCAGGGCGCGCGGGGTGGCCCCGGTGCGCCGGGCGAGCTCTCCGATCCGCATCGTGGCACCTCCGTGGTCGGGCGACGGGCTGTCGGTCCATCGGGCTGTCGGTCTGCCGGTCCGCCGGTCCACCGGGTCTGCCGGGCCGTCGGTTCGGTGGGTCCGGGCCGCCGGACCCGGACGTCCGACTTGACCCTGCCGCCGGCGTGAAGGTCTAGCGTAACCGCCATGCCGAACCGACGATCTTCCTCAACCACCCCTTTCCGTAGCGCCGTTGCCGTGCTGGGCCTGGGCCCGATGGGGCGGGCGCTGGCCGGGGCACTGCTGGCCGCGGACCATCCGGTCACCGTGTGGAACCGCACGCCGGGCCGGGACGCCGACCTGCTCGCTCACGGCGCCCGATCCGCCGTGAGCCCAACGGCCGCGGTGGCGGACGCCCCGCTCGTCCTGCTCTGCGTCCGCGACCAGACGGCCGCCCGCGGCGTCCTGGACGCCGCCGGTCAGGCGCTGCGCGGCCGGACCGTCGTCAACGCCACCTCCCTTGCCCCGGACGACGCCCGGGCCAACGCCGCCGACGCCGAGGCCCGGGGGCTGCGCCTCCTGGACGCCGCGATCCTCACCCCGACCGCGACCATCGGCACCCCCGGGGCCACGATCCTGGTCAGTGGCGACCCGGAGGCCCACGCCGCGCACGGCGCCACGCTCCGGGCCCTGGGCACCGTCCACCACGTGGGCTCCGACCCCGGACGGGCGGCGGCCTTCGACGCGGCCCTGCTCGACCTGTTCTGGACCACCGTGCACGGCTACGTCCACGCCCTAGCCCTGGCCCGTGCCGAGGGCATCCGCGGCGCCGAACTCGCCCCGTACGCCCAGGGGCTGCCGCTCCTGCTGCCTCCCCTGATCGAGGACTTCGCCCGCCGCGCGGACGACCGCCACCACCCGGGCGACCGCAGCAGCGTGGCCTCCGCCGAGGCCGGGCTGGCCCACGTCGCCCACACCGCCCGGTCCCGCGGCCTCGACACCTCCGTCCTCGACGCCGCCCTCGCCCTCACCCGGCGGGCGGCCACGGCCGGCCACGGCCCGGAGGGGGTGTCGTCCCTGGTCGAACTGCTCGCCGGCTGACCCCGCCTCGGCGCCGGTCCCGGTGACCGGCCCCGGCGGCAACGCAACGGGGGAGGGCCCCGTGGGCGGGGTCGAAGCTCCTACGGTTCGTCAAGCCGCTCGGGCTGCGGGACGAGACTCCGGCGGGACCATCGGCGGGGGGTTCCTGGCGTGTTGAACCGGACCCGGACACTCGGCCTGCCGCCATGGCGGTCAGGGTGCCGGTCGGCACGGGCTCGCTGTGCTTCCTGCCGCCTGGGCCCCCGCGGCCCACGCTGCAGAACCCCGGGCTCCCGGCGGCCGTGCTCGCCGCGATCGCTGCGGGCCCGACGACCGCCATCGGGATTCCCGGCCAGGTCTGGACGTCCGCGACGGCGGTCTCGTCGTCCCCGGTGACCTCGGCCACGACGCGCCCTGATCGTCGACCACCGCATCGTGCACGGCCTCCTCGACGACCACCTCGCCGGCACCGGCCGGCCGGTCGTGCCCGGCGACCTCGTCCTGCGCCACCTCGTCCCTCCCTCCCCGGACGCGGGGCGGGAACGGGGGAGGGGTGATCATCGGGGCCCGGGGGTGCGTGACAGGCTGCTGCGCATGGAGATCGGTGACGCGCCGCTGGCCGGCGACTGGGTGGTGGGCGAGGTGTCGGGCGGGGCCCGGGGTGAGGCGCGGGATGAGGCAGGCCGTGAGGCGTCGGATGAGTCAGGCCGTGAGACGCGGGGTGCGGTGTTGACGGTGTGTCCGGAGCTGACGGACGCCGAGCTGAACGAGCTGTTCGGGATGTCGTGGCCCGGGCACCGGCCGGTCCCGTTCGCGCCGGTGCTGTCGCGCAGTCTGGCGTGGGTCGCGGCACGGCGGGGCGGCCGGCTGGTCGGCTTCGTCAACGTGGCCGGCGACGGCGGCCTGCAGGCCTTCGTCCTGGACACGACGGTGCATCCGGACGAACGCAGACGGGGGCTCGGCGTGCGGCTGGTGCGGGCGGCCGCCGACGAGGCGAGGGCCCGCGGCGCCCAGTGGCTGCACGTCGACTACGAGCCGCACCTGGAGTCGTTCTACGCCCGGTGCGGGTTCCGGCCGACCACCGCCGGACTCCTGCAGCTGTGACCGGCCGGTGCCCGCGCCCCGCCCCGTGCCCGACCCCGCCCCGCCTCGTGCCCGACCCCCCGGGTCAGCCCGTGGTGGCGGGGCCGGGCGGGAGGTGCACGGTCATCACCAGGTGGCAGGGGCCGGTGCCCGCACCGCGGTAGGTGTGGGCGGCGTCGCCGTCGAAGGTGGCGGTCTGGCCGGCCTCGACGGTGTGCTCGGTACCGTCCACGACCAGGGTCATCCGGCCCGCGGTGACGTTGACGGTCTCCACGACCCCGGCCTGGTGGGGGTGGCTGGGGTACTCCTCGCCCGGTTCCAGGCGCCAGCGCCAGACCTCGACGGGGGCCGGGCCGGAGGTCGTGAGCATGAGCCGGGCCTCGCCGCCCCGCTCGCCGGTCCACAGCGGCGCCACGTCCTCGGCGGCCACCACGCGCACCCGGCCCTCGGCCCGGCCCTGCATCAGGGCGGACACGGAGATGCCGAGGGTGTCGGCGAGGCGGACGAGGGTGGCCAGGTTGGGGTTGCCCTGGGCCTTCTCCAGCCCGACCAGGGCACCCTTGCTGACCTGGGCGCGCCGGCTGAGCTCCTCCAGGGACAGGCCGGCCCGGGTGCGGGCCGCCCGGACGTTGTGCGCGACCGTCCGCAGGGCCGCCGCTGTCTCGGTCACCTGGCCACCTTCCTCACGTTGCTCGCGTAGACCATTCCGCTGCACCGTGCGGTCACTCCGTTGGTGCCGCGCGGTCGATCTGTTGTACGTTGTGGTCGTTCCACTGACATCGTAGGGGATGCACCGTGATCGCTCTGCTGCTGGCCCTGGGCAGTTCCCTCGCCTACGGGTGTGCCGATTTCTTCGGCGGCCTCGGCGCCCGCAAGGCCCACGTACTGCGGACCGTGCTGATCGCCGCCCCGGCCAGTCTCGCGGTCGAGCTGCTGCTCTGGCCCGTCCTCGGTGCCTCCTTCGACGCCGGAGCCGTCGGCTGGGGCACGGCCTCGGGCGTCGCCTCGGCCGCCGCGTTCGCCCTGCTCTACCGGACGCTGGCGATCGGGCCGATGAACGTGCTGTCCCCGGTGACCGCGCTGGTGTCCGCCGCCCTGCCCGTCGCGGTCGGGCTGCTGCAGGGCGAGCACCTCGGCGCCGCCGGGCTGGTGGGCCTGCCGTTGGCGCTGCTGGCCGTCGTGCTGGTCAGCGCCGGACACGGCGCCGGCGCGGCGCGCCCCTCCCGCACCGCGCTGCTGCTGGCCTTCGGGGCGGGCGCCGCCATCGCCCTCCAGCTGGTCTGTCTGCACCAGGCCCCCTCGGGCAGCGGCGTCGGCCCGCTGATCGTCGGCCGGGCCGTCTCCTCCGCGGTCACCCTGGCCGCGGCCGCCCTGCTGCGCCGCAGGCTGGGCACCGAACGGCCCGCGTACGCGCTGTCGGCCGCGGCCGGCGTCCTGGACTCCGTGGCGAACCTGCTCTTCCTGCTCGCCGTCCGCAGCGGCGACCTCACCGTCGTCGCCGTGGTCACCGCCCTCTACCCGGCCGCCACCGTCCTGCTCGCCCGCGCCGTCCTCGGCGAGCGGATCCACCGGAGCCAGCTCCTCGGCCTGGGCGTCGCGGCCCTCGCCGTCAGCCTCCTCGCCCTGGCCTGACCCCGGCTCCCGAGTCCTGACTCCCGGCTCCTGACCCCGGCCCCGATTCCTGACCCCGTCCCCCCGCCCCCGACTCCTGGCCGCCGCGCCCCGAACCGCGCCCCGAACCGCGCCCCGAACCGAGCCCCGCCGCCCCGCGAGCCCCCACGAAACGGACCCCCCGTGCCCGACTTCCGCCTCGACCCCGCCGTCGCCGACGCCTTCCCCGACGCCCGCGTCGCCCTGGTCACCGCCACCGGCCTGCGCGGCCGCGACCCCTGGCCCGCCACCGAAGCCGCCCTGGCGGACCTGGAGCGGCAGGTCGCTGACGGCACCTGGCAGCCCGCCGACGAGAGCGACCCGCGCATCGGGGCCTGGCACCTCGCCTACCGTTCCTTCGGCACCAACCCCCGCCGGGTCCGCCCGAGCGTCGACGCCCTCGGCCGCCGCCTCGCCAAGCGGGGCGCCCTGCCGCGGATCAACCCGGCCGTGGACTCCTACAACGCCGTCTCCGTCCGGCACGGCCTGCCCGCGGGCGCCTTCGACCTGGACCGGGTCACCGGTGACGTCGTCATCCGGCGCGCGGACGGCACCGAGGCCTTCACCCCGCTCGGCGAACCCGACACCGTCGAACACCCCGCGCCCGGCGAGGTCGTGTACGCGGACGCCGTCGGCGTGCTGACCCGCCACTGGAACCACCGGGACGCCCACCGCACCCGCGTCACCGAGGACTCCACCCGCGTCGTCTTCCTCCTCGAGACCCTCCACGCCACCCGTGACGGCCACCTCCTCGAGGCCGCGGTCGGTCGACTGCGGGGCCTGCTCACCCCGCACGCCGACCACACGGCCGTGCACCACCTCGACCCGGCCCGCCCGCAGGCGTCGGCCTGAACCGGAGCGCCCCGGCCCCGGCTGTCCGGAGCGGCGGACGCCGGCCCGAGCTCCTCGCCCGCCCGAACCCCCGCGGCCCGTGCCGCACCCCGGGCCCCGCCCCGACTTCAAGAACCGCATCCCCGCCGCCTTCGCCGGCGGCATCGCCGACCGCCCCGCCACCACCTTCGGCAACGTCAAGGCCGACGTCCTGGCGCACTTCGTCCCGGGTTTCGAGCGCGCCGACTTCGTCGAGGTCATCCGGGGCTCCGCATGGCCCGAGTAGGCCCGGGGGTTCGGTCTTGGTCCTGGTTGCGGTCCAGTCCCGGTCGGTCGCGGTCGCGGTCCGGCCGGGCTCCGGGCCGGCACCCGGGACCGGGGCCGGGGCCGCCACCGCACTGCCGAGCCTCCGTCAGCGACTTTCGACAGTGGTCGAACTAGGCCGATTCGTGCCGTTTCCCCCGTGCGTCGCCCGCGCCGGTGGCACACTGAGGTGTCCATGACGAATCCAGAGTCGGGGTGTCGTCACCGGGAGGGCCGGCACGCCCGGACCGACGGTCGGTCCACGGAAGGTCGGCCTACGGATGGTCAGCCCCGCCGGGGCCGGGAATCCGCAAGCCGGACCGCCGCCGGACGGGCCCCGCCCGGCTGCCTCCCGTCGCCCGACCGCCGCACCGGCGGCGACCGGGACCCCCGACGCGCGAAGGAGCACCTCCTTGACCACTCACCCCAGGTACGGGGCAGGCCCGCGGACCTTACTGGCGCTGATCGCGGCGCTCTGCGGGATCCTCGGCGCCACCACCGTCGCGGCGACCCCCGCGGCGGCGGCCGACCAGCGCCACGCGATCTACGCCATCGCCCACCGCGTCGACACCCTGGACGGCGTGGACGCCGCCCTCGGCCACGGCGCCAACGGCATCGAGATCGACGTCTGCGCCTGGTGGAACCCGAACGAATGGCGGGCGTACCACGACTGCTCCTCCGCGGGCGACAACCGGTACGGCCCCAGCTTCGACAGCATGATCGACCGCATCCTCTCCAACGCCAACGCGGGCCGCCGGCTGAGCCTGGTCTGGCTGGACATCAAGGACCCCAACTACTGCGGGGAGCAGCCGAACCGCACGTGCAGCGTCGCCGGTCTGCGCGACAAGGCGCAGCGGCTGACGGCCGCCGGCATCCAGGTGCTCTACGGCTTCTTCGAGTACCACGGCGGCAACACCCCGGACGTCGGCGGGCGGGGCTGGAAGAGCCTGGAGGGCCGGCTCGGCCCGCTGGAGGGCATCACCACCACCGGCACCCGCGACCAGGCCCAGGGCGCCTTCGACCGGTCCGGCTCGGGCTTCCCGACCGGCCACCGGGCGATGGACTACGGCGACAGCGACATCACCAAGGGCTTCGGCAACTGCACCGAGGCCACCTACAACACCTGTGCGGAGCTGAAGAAGGGCGCCGCCGACCGCTCGGCGGGGCGGCTCGCGGCGACGCTGTCCTGGACGACCACCTACAACGACCCGTGGTACGTCGACAAGCTGCTGGGCGACGCCCGCGTGGACGGCATCATCGCCGGGTACGGCGCCTTCACCGGAGTCCGCGAGTACGACAACGGCTGGCAGTGCGCCAACGCCGTCAACCTCGTGCGCGACTGGGTGAACCGCCACAGCTCCACCCACCGCATGGCCACCAGCGGCGACCGTCTCTTCAGGTAGCGGTCGGCCCAGGCCGCCGGCCCCTTCGTGGAGGTCTCCTCCCGGAGGCCCCCGCGCAGGGGCCGGCCGGCCGGGCGCCCGCGGTCGCGGACTGGCCGGGGGCCGTTCAGGGGCCGGCGGTCGGGCCCGGCGAGCGGACCCAGCCCCGGGCGCGTCGGCCCCTCCTGCGCCGCAGGCGCTCGTACTCCTCGGGGCCCGTGACGAACCGGCAGGCTCCGCTCGCCCGGTCGACGACCACCGGGAAGGCCCCGCCGAACCCCCGCACCCGCCCCGCGACGGGGTGGGGCGCGGCCCGGAACGCGAACAGGTGGGAGCCGTCCAGGGCGAGCCCCGGTGCGGGGAGGACCTCGCAGCCGAGCTCCTCCCAGCGCGCCACCCTCGCCCGGAGGAAGGCCTCCGCGAGCACCCGCGCCCGCTCGACGTCCAGGTCGGCCGCACCGCCCAGGCCGGTCACACCGGCCGCGCCGGCGGCTGCGGTCACGTCGGCCGTGTCCGCCACGTCAGTCCCCGTCCCGGTCCGTCGTTCCGCCGGTGCCGGGGTGGACGTGCACCGTCCCGGCCTGGATCACCATTCCGTGGACGGTGCCGCTCAGCTCGTTGCGGACCCACACCCCGCCGGTGCCCTGCCGCCCGGCACCGGGCGTCCCGGTGCCCGTGCCGGTGCCCGCGCCGGCCGCAGTGCTTGCCCCGGGATCCGCCTCCCGGAGTGCGGCGCGTCGAAGGTCCAGCAGCTCCCGGGTCGGCAGACGAAGGGCGCGCGCCAGCGCCGCGACGGTGTCGGTCGTCGGAACGGGCCCGCCGACCCGCAGCGCCTCGTGCACGGTGGTGCGGCCCAGCCGAGCCCGGGCGGCCAGCTCGGTCACGTTCAGCCCGGCCAGGGCCCGGCCGTCGGCCAGGTGCCTGCGCAGTTCGGCGAGCGGGCCGTCGCCCGCCCGGCCGGTGTCCTCCTCGTACGGCATCTCCACCCCCAGGACGGTGTGTTCGACGGTGTTCGTCCTCGTCCGTGCGCACCACGGCGAACACCGCTCCCGGAAGCGTAGGGCACGTCAACACCCCACCGCCTCAAGGGAGACCACCGTGACCCGTCTCGCCCTCCTGCTGCTCGCCGCCGGCGTGCTCGTCGTGTTCGCGCTGCTGGCCGCCGTCGGCGCGGCCGTCCTGGCCCGCCTGGACGGCGCGACCCACCCGACCGCCCTGACCCGCGCCGCCGCGGCCTTCGCCGCCGTGCTCACCCTCGCCGCCGTCGTCGCCGGCGCCCTCACCCAACTCCTGAGCTGAGCGCGCACCACACCGGACGGGGGTTCAGGCCCCCGGCTCCTGCTCCGGCTCGCCGACGAGGTGGATCCGCTTGCCGAGTTCCGCTGCCGCCCAGTCCAGGTCGGCCCGGAGGTCCAGCCAGACCCGGTCCTTCCGCTCCCCGGGCCGGTCGAGCCCGACCGCGACCCAGCTGAAGACGCCGGTGAGGACGTCCCGCTCGCGTCCGGGCGCGGTGACGGCCAGGGCGAAGGAGGCGGCCAGCCCGGCCCGCCGGACGATCATCAGGTCGTCGCGTTCGGGGCTGCGCGGCCCGCCGGTGAGGTAGCGCGGATCGTCGAGGATCTTGACCCATTCCACCACCGCTCCCGGCGCCTGGCTGGTCAGGCAGTCCACGATGGAGCCGCGCACCGCGGCGGCGGGATCGCCGAGCCACTCGAGCCAGTGGTCGGAGTCGGTGAGCCTGGCGAAGTCGTCCTTGGGCGGGCCGTAGCCCGGGTTCTCCTCGAACTCGCCGGTCAGCTTCCCGTCCGGGCCGACCCGCCAGACGCCCCGGACGGCCTCGGCCGGAACGTAGCCGTCGGGATCGCCGATGTAGGCGTAGTCGATCGCCGCGATCGACCCGCCGGGGTTCGCCGCGGCCTCCGCGACGAGTTCGGGCGGAGGCGACTGCAGGATGCGCCGCTGCTCGGCCGGGATGTCCCCCATGGTGCTGCCAACCCCTTGCCGTGTCGTCGGCGGTCACCGCACCTCGTCCGGGCGGGCCTGCCGTTGACCAGGAATGCTCCCACGGGCGGTGCGGGGTGGTGGGAGCCGGGGCGCGGGGTCGGTGCGGCGACGGTGGGCGGCTCGCGCCCCGGGCCCGGTCGTGCCACATCGCCCGCGCCACTGCCGAATCCGCCGAACAGCGGGAATTCCCGGCTGCACCGGCCCTGTTCGGACCGGCCCAGTTCGGACCGGCCCAGTCCGGACCGGGCGGGGCCGGGCGGGACTCACCCGGACCGAATCCGGCCGGCAGTCGGATCCGGAATCGAAACGCCCCCTTCCCGTCCCGTGGGGGGAATTCCTGCGGTGTCGTCGATTCAGCCGCCGAACGCGACAGCCGACGGACCCTCGAATGCGGATGTGGAAAGTCCGCCGTACGGCGAACGGCCCGCCCCGCCGCCCCGGGTGGGGAGCGGCGGTGCGGGCACGGTGCGGGCGCCGGCCGTCAGACGGTCTCGTAGTGCCAGCGCGAGCAGGAGCCGTTGGAGCGGCAGATGCGCCAGGCCAGGCTCTGCCCCCACATGTAGCTCGGGTTGGGCTCGTCGCGCCAGCTCCCCTTGCCGTTGTAGTTGGGGATGGGGTCCTGCGAGACGCCGTTGACCTTCCACTGCACGTAGGGGTACTGGCCGTCGGCCTCGGTGTCGCCGATGCCGAACATGTGCCGGTTGGGGTCGTGGTAGCCGTAGGCGCCGTAGATCCAGTCGTTCTCGGCGTTGGCCGTTCCGACGCTGGCGACCGTGGCGGTGAGGGCGAGCAGGCCGACGGCCGCGATTTTCCTGAGACGCATGAGGGATCCGTTTCTCCGAAGACGAGTCGGGGACGGTTCAGGCTTTCGGCGCAAGCCTCGCCCACCGGCGGATCGACTGACTTGTAAAAACGCGAACGGCCTTGTTGTTTTGGCGAGTTAGGGCTGCCCGAACAATTCGCGATCGGTATATGTCGGGACGTGCTGCGGTGGTTTCCGGCACGATGGCCCGGTGAATTCTCCCCGTGCTCGTCAGCAGTCCCTCGCGCCCCGCGCGGCGACGTCCCTCCCCGCCGCCGGGGGGTGGTGACGTGCTGCCCCACGTCCACCGGATCACCAAGTACGACCCCGCCGACCGGGACGATCGCGGCGCCTACGTCGGGACGCTCGACCCGGTCAGTGACCACGGCCCGGTCGAGGCCGCCTACCTCGCGGCGATCGCCGCCTTCGCGGAGGAGAGCGGGGTGCGGCACCTGGAGGTCCGTGAGCCGCAGGTCGCGCCCGGCTTCACGCACTTCGGCCTGGAGCCCCCGGTCGAGGGCCACGGCCTGGCCGGCCTCTTCCCGCCCGACCTCACCGGCTACCACGACGGGGCCCGGGTGCCGCTGCCGGTGGCCCTGGAGCTGGTGCGGGCCATGCTGCGGGACAGCGGCGCCTGGTGCCGCCTGGAGGCCGAGGGCGCCTTCGCCGTCCACGTCGGCTGGGACCAGTACGTGTACGTGGGCAGCGCCCGGCCCTGCCCGGCGGCGGTGGCCCGCACCCGCGCGCTGGGGCTCTTCCCGGAGCCGGAGGACGCGTCCCCGTACGACGTCGAACCGGACGGCCGGGGCGAGCGGCACCCGGCCGACGACGCCTTCTGGGCCCGGGTGCGGCGCAGCGTGGCGGCGGGCCGGGCGGCGCTGCTGGAGGAGGTGCACGTCGACAACGCCTCGCGCTGGCACCGGCTGACGGAGGGCTCCGTCGCCGCGGTGCGGGCCGGACTGGCCCCGCGGGCACGACTGGCCGTCTGGCCGGACCTGTCCCCGGACGTCGCCGGCGTGCTGGCCGCCCTCACCGGCGAGGACTCCCTGGTCGAGGTCGTCTGGGAGGACCAGGACGGCCGCATCACCGGGGTGGTCGTCGACGAGGACGAGTTCGAGGCCGTCGCCGCCCGGATCGCCGACGCACGGGCAGCCGCCGTCCTGTCGGTGTACGTCGACGAGCGTGCGCCGCTGCTCACGGCAGTCCTGCCGGACCCCGACGGCGTGGTGCGGGCCCGCTGGAGCACCGAACCGATCCCGGGCGGCGGGGACCGGGGCGGGGGCGGAGCCGTGGGTGCGTGCCCGTAGTGGGGCGTCGGCCCGAGACACCCCGGGCGCCCCGGGCGCCGCCCCGGCATCGCCCGGACCTCCCCCGACCGCCCCCGCCTCGCCCCGACCGATCCGGTGGTGGCGCGACCGACCCGCCCCGGGCCGCCGTGGGCGCCGGCTACCCGATGGTGACGGTGCGGGTGCCCGTCCGCTGCAGGTGGGCGTCGATCAGGGCGAAGGTGGCCTCCGGCTGTTCGACGTGCGGCAGGTGGCCGGCCTCCGGGACGACCTCGAGTCGGCCGTTGCCGAACGCGCCGGCGTAGGCCGCGCCGTAGGCGGGCGTGACGACGCGATCGCTGGCGCCCCAGAGCAGGAGGGTGGGCACCTGGACGCCGCCGAGCCGCTGCAGCAGCTCGGGGTCGTGCATGTAGGGGTCGCCGGCGAGCAGGCGCATGGTCGCGGCGTTGGCCTGCCTGCGGGCGAGTTCCTCGGCCGGGAGGTCGGCGACGTGGTAGCGGTCCGGGTCGTGCCAGGAGAGCTCGGCGAGGCCGCGGGCGTCGAGGGCGGAGACGTCCGCGATGGGTTCCGTCTCGACGTGCACGCCGACCGCGTCGATCAGGACGAGGCCGGTGATGATTCCGGCGGTGTCGCGCACGGCCATCTCCGCGGCCGTCCAGCCGCCGAGCGAGGAGCCGACGACGAGGACGTCGCGCAGCGCTCGGTCGTGCAGGAGCCGCAGGTAGGCGCGGGCCAGGTCGTCGATGCCGGTGAGCCATGCGGGGCGGGGGGATCCGTCCCATCCGGGGTGCACGGGCGTGATGGTGCGGGTGGTGCGGGAGAGGTGTCGGGCGAGGCCGGCGACGGTGGCGGGGCCCCCGCCCCCGTGGAGGACGAGGACGGGCCTGCCGGTTCCGGACTCGTCGAGCCGGAGGGGGAGGTCCGAGGGCGGGCCGGCGGGTGCGTGCGGGGTGTCTGTGGGCATGCCTCCACTGTAACTAAATATCTTTATATAAGCTAGCTTGGTTGTTCGGTAGACTCGCCCCATGCGTAATGAGCTGCAAGAACTCGGCAGGGCGGTCAAGCAGGCCCAGTACCGGCAGCACCGGGCGCTCGACAGCGCGCTCTCGGCCACCGGCACGACCCTCGCTCAATGGGACGCCCTGCGGGCGATCAGCCGATCGCCCGGCGCCTCGGGGCGCGAGCTCGCCGCAGCGACCTTCCAGACCGAGCAGGCCTTCGGGACGCTCGTCGGCCGCCTCACGGCCCAGGGCCTCGTCGACCGCAGGCCGGGGCACGGTCGGCGCCTGGAGCACCACCTCACCCCTGCGGGTGAGCAGGTCCTGGCGGCCGGCCACCAGGTCGCCGACGAGGTGCTCGCCGCGTGCTTCGCGCCCCTGCCCGATGCGGAGCGCGCGACCCTGCTCACCCTGCTCCGGCGCCTCACGGAGGAACAGGGCGCGTGACCCGAGGGCCCCGGAAGGCCCCGGTCCTCGGCGCTCGCCCGGCGCCTGCACCTGCGCGTACCCCGGCGCCTGCACCTGTGCGTACCCCGGCACCGGGCCGACCGGCGCGCCCGTCCGTGCACCGCGGCCCGCCGGACGGCGGCCCCGCTCGACCCCGCGATCCGCGCCGGTCCGGCGGACCGGCCGGCGGCGCCGACCGCCCGGCGGTGTGATCGGTCCGGCGGTGTCAACGGTCCGCAGGGCCGTCCGGGCCGCCACCAGCCCCGCCGCCAGGCCGGCCGTCCACCTCGTCGCCCGCCTCGCCGTCCGCGGGGACGACAGCGGGGACGACAGCGGGGGCGACGGCGGGCAGGGTGCGGATCGCCGGGATCGCGAACAGCGCCACGCAGCCGGCCAGGCAGGCGAGCGCCGAAACCAGCAGCAGGTGCGCGGGGGAGGCCAACGCGGTGGCCGGCCCGGCGAGGATCTGGCCGAGCGCGATCCCGGACACCGAGCCCGCCAGCTCGTACGCGGTGACCCGGTTGAGCACCGCGGGCGGGGTGTGGGTCTGCACGCTGGTCGCCCACATGACCGACCAGAAGGCCCAGGCGCCGCCGCCGAGGACGTGGCACACCAGCAGCACGGGCAGCCCCGCGCGCACTCCCACGCCCAGCGGCAGTACCGCGTACAGCACCATCGCCGCCGCACCGGCGGCCAGTGGTCGGGCCGGGCGCAGCCGCAGCGCCAGCAGGCCGCCGAGCACCGTCCCCACGCCCAGGAAGGAGACCGCCAGCCCGTAGGCGTCGGGGCCGAGGCGGGTGCCGACCAGGGCAGAAGCGAGCGGCACCAACGGGCCGAACAGCAGCACGCCGTAGCCCACCCAGATCAGGATCACCGCCCACATCCAGGTGCGCGCGCGGAACTCCTGCCAGCCCTGGCGCAGGTCGCTCCGGAACGATCCGCCGCCGCGGCCGGGGGAGTCGGCGCCGGTCCGGGTGTCGACCCGCACGAGGGCCAGGCACAGGGCGCTGACGAGGAAGGTGCCGGCGTCGATCGCGTACACGGTACCGGCGCCGGCGAGGGTGATCAGCAGCCCGGCCAGGGCCGGGCCGAGGAGTTGGGCGAGCGCGTCGGCCACCTTGAGCGTGGCGTTGGCCCGCTGCGGTTCGCGGGCGACCAGCGGCACCATCCCGTTCACGCCGGGCTGGAACATCGCGGTGGCCGCACCGGCCAGGGCCGCCATGGTGACCAGCAGCCAGAACGGCGGCGGGCCGGCGAGGAACGCGGCCGCCAGCACGCCCTGGGTGAGCACCCGGGCGAGGTCGGCTCCGACCATCATCCGGCGGGCGCCGATCCGGTCGGCGAGCACTCCGCCGAACAGGACCAGGGCGACGACCGTCGCGGTCCAGGTGCCGAGCACGAAGCCGACCCCGGAGACCCCGTACAGCGCGCCGACCGCGAGGGCGGCGGCCACCGGCATCATCGCGTCGCCGAGCAGCGAGACCGCGCGGGCGGTGAAGTAGAGGGTGAAGCGCCGGTCCCACAGCGGGGGCCGGCCGGGCGGCGGTGCGGGCGGAGCCGGAGGTGCGGCCGGGGGCCCCGGTCGGGCCGACGGTCGGGCCGCGGGCTGGGTCGCGGGGAGGCCCGCGGCCAGGGGTCGGCGCCGCGCCGGGGGCAGCGGCAGGGGCCGGGGTCGGGGAGTCGGTGCGGTGGTCACGCACCGATACTGGTCTGGACCACTTGCCCGGCCCCAGTGTCCCGACCGACACGATCGGGTACTTTCACGCCATGACGCTCCGTCCGCCGCCGAAGCCCCCGGAACTGCACCGTGTCGTCGCCCTGCTGCAGCCCCCGCAGCCGACCTTCCCGCTCGCCTGCGCCAGCGAGGTGTTCGGCGACCACGGCCCCGCGGTCCCCGCCCGCTACGCCTTCGAGGTCTGCACCGAGCACCCCGGCCCGGTGCGCACCGAGGCCGGCTACGACCTGGTGGTCACGGCGGGCCTGGAGGCACTGGAACGCGCCGACACCGTGCTGGTCCCGGGCTGGCCACGGCCGGCCGACACCGAGGTTCCGCCCGCGGTGGTGGAGGCCGTCCGCCGGGCGCACCGGCGTGGCGCGCGGATCGTCGGCCTCTGCTCGGGAGCGTTCGTCCCCGCCGCCGCCGGACTGCTGGACGGCCGGCGGGCCGCCACCCACTGGGCCCGGGCCGCCGAACTGGCCGCCCGCCACCCGCAGGCCCGGGTCGACCCCGCCGTGCTCTACGTGGACCACGGCGACGTCGCCACCAGTGCAGGCTCGGCGGCCAGCGTGGACCTCTGCCTGCACCTGGTCAGTGCCGACCAGGGCGCCGCGTACGCCATGCGCGTGGCCCGGCAGATGGTGATGCCGCCGCACCGCGAGGGCTGCCAGCTCCAGTACGCCGATCTGCCCACCTCCGGGCCGGTCCCCGACTCGCTCGCCCCGCTGCTGGAATGGCTGTCAGGACACCTCGACCAGCCGGTCAGCGTCGCCGAGATGGCGCTTCGCTCGCAGGTCTCGGCCCGCACGCTGACCCGGCGCTTCACCGAACAGCTCGGCGTCAGCCCCGGCCGTTGGCTGCTGGACCGGCGGATCGCCGCGACCCGGGCGCTGCTGGAGGAGACCGATCTGCCCGTGGAGACCATCGCGCGCCGCGTCGGCCTCTCCTCGGCCGTCAACCTGCGTCGCCGCTTCCACGAGGCCCTGCACACCACGCCCGCCGCCTACCGGCGCGCCTTCCGCGCCAGCGTGCCCGGGCAGGCCGTTCGGGCCGGATAGGCGGCAGCCGCCGACGCCCTGGACGCGGATCCACGCGGATCCACGCGGAGCACGGCGAGAACGTCCCGTGGCCCCGCCCCGGTAGCGGGGCGCCCACGGCACCGCACCCGTCGGCGCACGGGTGCGGTTCGAGGGCGGCCCGCCCGGCCGCGCCCGCACCCCCGACGACGTCGTCGCCGGGCCGGCCGCGCGGCTCGCCCGGCGACGGACCCCCGTGAAGGCCCCCGACCCGTGGCCCCGGCCCCTCAGCGTTCGCCCAGCGCCTGCACCTGCGCGTACCCGGGCACCGGGCCGACCGGCGCGCCCGTCCGCACCGCCCTCGCCGCGTCGACGGCCGCACCCAGTGCGGCGCGGTAGAGCAGCGAGCCGAGGCTGACCCGGGCCACGCCGAGGTCGGCGAGCTCGGCGAGACCCGGGCCCTCGGGCGACCAGAGGACGTTGAGCGGGGCGGTCAGCCGGCCCGCCAGCTCCGCGATGGCGCCGGGTGTGGCCAGCCCGGGCACGAACACGCCGTCGGCACCCGCGCGTTGGTAGGCGTCGAGGCGCCGGGCGGTCTCCGGGCCGGGGTCGGCCTGCCCGGTCCAGTAGGTGTCCGTACGCGCGTTCACGAACATCTCCGGCACGGCCGCCTTCACCGCCGCGACCTTCGCCGCGTGGACGGCGACGGGCCCGAGCGTGCCGTCCGCCCGGCCGTCCTCCAGGTTGATCCCCACCACCCCGGCCCGGGCCAACTCCACGGCCAGTGAGGCGACTTCCTCCGGGTCGTCGCTGAAGCCGGACTCCACGTCGACACTGAGCAGGAAGCCCCCGCGCCCGAGCCCGCGGGCCAGCCGCAGCGTCTCCTCACGGGTGGCGGCCGTGCCGTCGGGCAGGCCGGCCGCGGCCGCCACCCCGAGGCTGGTGGTCCCGATCGCGGTGAACCCCTCGGCGGCCAGGGCCGCCGCTGAGGCGTGGTCCCAGGCGTTCGGGAGCAGCAGCGGCCGGCCGGGCCGGTGGTGCAGGGCGGCGAACGGGGTCATCGTGATTCCTCTCCGAGAGCGGAGGCACCGTGCAGGATGCCGCCGGCGATGGCCAGGGCGTGCGCCCGGCCCGGGCAGATGCGGGGCGACGCCCCGAAGGTGAGCGGTTCGCGGTCCGGCTCCTGGGCGGCGACGAGGTCGAGCAGCACCGGCGTCCCGGCGGGCAGCGCGACCCCGGCCACGGCGGTGTCCCGGGCGGCGACCCGCCGCATCATCCGCACCGGCGGATCATCCCGCAGGGCAGCCTCCAGGCCCGTCCCCCGGCGTGCGTGCTCGACCAGGGCGGCCGTGGCCTCGCAGGCCTGGACGAGCAGACCGATCCGGTTCGCGGCCCGCTCCTGCCCGGCCCCTTCCCGTCCGGCGCTTTCCCGTCCGGCGCCTTCCTGGCCCGTGTCCTCCCCTCCTGCGCCCTCCTGCCCCGGGTCCTCCTGCTCGGCCCCCGCCTCCCCGCACCCCATCGCGGGCAGCAGCCTCGCCACCGCCGCGTCCGCCTCCGGATCGTCCGGCGCGTCCGCGAAGTACGCCCGCGCCACCAGCACCACGTCCCGCGCCACCGCCTCCGGCTCGGCCAGCCCGAGCTGCGCGGCGAGCGCCCGCACGACCCGCAGCCGCACGTCGGACGCACACCCGGTCGCCGCGGCCCGACGCAGTGCACCGGGGTCCAGGGAGGCGAGGTCGGCCTCGACCAGGGCGCGGCGCCGGGCGTGGACTTCGCCCGAGCCGAACCGGGCCACCCGAGCCCGCAACCAGGCCACCCCACCCGGCGGCCCGTCCGCGGCCGGAGGCGGCACCAGGGATGCGTCCGCCAGGGCCGCGATCACGTCGTCGTAGCGGTCGAACACGATGGGTTCCGTCATGCCCGCCACGCTAGGACCACGTCGTTTCGGCCCCGGCCGAACCGTTCCCGCGCGACCATGGGGGCATGTCGCTCGCCCGCTTCGCCGCCCTGCTCGCCGACCCCACCCGCGCCGCCTTCTGCACCGCGCTGCTCGACGGACGCGCCTGGACGGCGCGCGAACTGGCCCGGCACGCCGGCGTCGCGCCGTCCACGGCCAGCGAGCACCTGTCCCGGCTGATCGAGGGCGGCCTGCTGGCCGAGGAACGCCAGGGCCGGCACCGCTACGTCCGGCTGGCCGACCAGACCGTCGCCACCCTGATCGAGGACCTCACCGCCTTCGCGGAACGCGGCGCACCCGCACCGCGCACCCTGCGCGAGGCCACCCGGCTGAGTGCCGAGGCCCGTGCCCGGGACCTGCTACGACCACCTGGCCGGCCGCCTCGGCGTGGCCGTCGCGGACGCCCTCCTCGACCGCGGGCTGCTCGCCGACGAGGCCGGCCTCACCGTCACCGAGCACGGCCGCGCCTGGCTGGCCGAGCAGGCCATCGAGCTCCCGCCCCGCGCGGGCCGCCGGGGCGCCCGCCCGGTGGTGCGCAGCTGCCTGGACTGGACGGAGCGCCGCACCCACGTCGGCGGGGCCCTGGGCGCGGCACTGTGCCGCACGGCGCTGGACCGGGCCTGGGTGGAACGGATCGGCTCCGGCCGAGCCCTGCGGGTCACCCCGTCCGGCACCCGGGCACTGCACGACCTCCTCGGCGTCCGACCGGAGGCGACAGCCGCTCGGTGACGCCCCGGCCCTCGGACGCCCTTCACCGGGTGCTCGGCCGGTTCCATCCCCTGGTAATTCGATGGCGCGAAGCGCACCCACCATCGACCCTGGTCACCGTGTCAGTACCCAAGCACCAGATCCGCGCCCTCCATACGCCCACCACCGTGACGGTCTACCAGGCGTACGCGCCGGAGATCGGCCTGCCCGCCGCACTCGACGGCCGCCGCTTCCCCGCGGCCTGGCGGCGGGACCGGATGACGTGGATCAAGCCGTCGTTCCTCTGGATGATGTACCGCTGCGGATGGGCCGCCAAGGAAGGCCAGGAGACCGTCCTCGCGGTCGAGATCACCCGCGAGGGCTTCGAATGGGCCTTGGAGAACGCCTGCCTGTCGCACTACGAGCACGGGCTGCATCCCGACCGCGCCGGCTGGAAGCGCCGGCTCAAGCGGGCCCCGGCGCGCGTGCAGTGGGACCCCGAACGCGACCTGCACCTCCAGCCGCTCGCTCACCGCTCCCTGCAGCTCGGCCTCGCCGGTGAGGCCGCCGAGCGCTACGCGGACGAGTGGATCGTCTCGATCAGTGACGTCACCACGCTCGCCCACACGATCCGTGCCCACGTCAGGGACGGAGCTCTCGACGCCGCCCGCCGACTCCTCCCCGCAGAGAGCCCCTACCCGGCGGGCGACGGACTGCTGGCGCATCTGCGCGGCTGAGCCGTCACCGACGACCGGCGCCTGCGGACCCCTCGTCAGCTCGCCCCGGGCCCCGGGAAGGCGCTTCACGCGCAGCAGGTGGTCGAACACGACTGGTCGGACGTCAAGCCAGGGGCGTCGGGCGGAGGTCGGCCAGGTCGCGTCGGTAGGCGAGGGCGGCCCGGTCGTCGAGGCGGAACTCGTGCCGGACCTGGAAGCCGTTGCGGGCGAGGACCGCCTGCGAGGCGGGGTTGTCGAGGGTGGTGGCGGCGGTGAGGAAGTCGAGGCCGTAGACGGTGGCGGCGAGCCGGCAGACCTCGGCGACGGCGGCGGAGGCGATGCCGCGGCCGGCGGCGGATTCGGCGATGCGGTAGCCGAGTTCGGCGCCGCCCTCGGCGAGGTCGACCAGGTTGACGCGGCCGAGGAGTTCCCCGCCGGCGTCGCGCACCACGTGGAACCTGCAGGTGCCCCCGGTCTGTTCGGCGAGCAGGGCGGCGTGGCGGGCCGGGAACTCGGCGAAGTAGGCGTCGCCGCGGTCGGGGATGCTACGGGCGAAGTACGCGCGGTTGGCGCGCTCGAACGCCAGCAGGGCCTCGGCGTGGTCGGGACGCAGGAGCTCCAGGGTGGGCATCCGGCCAGTCTGTACCTCGGGGCTTCGGTGAACCACCGGATTTCCGGCCCGGCGCCGGACACCGGGCCGGATGCGGCGCTGGACACTGCGCCGGACGCCGGGCCGCCGTCCGCGGTGGCGTCCGCCTCACCCGGTGGACGCAGCCCGTCCTGGAGGGAAGGCTCCGGCCAGGGATGTCCGCAATCACCCTGCAGTGCAAGCAATATGATGATTCATCAGCAAAGGGTGTTCACGCCGGTTCCGAAGACCAGGTCACCAGAACCGGGCGAGCGCACTGTCCTTGAACGGCTGCGGGGAGACGCTCATGTACCCGGAGAACGGCCGGTCGAGGACGATGACCAGGAGCAGGCTGAAGCCGACGAGCGCGGCCACCGAACCGACGAACAGCAGCCGCATCCGCCGGCTCCGGATGCCGTACAGGAAGGCGGTCAGCGTGATCACCACGGCACCGCCGAAGATCAGCACCTGCAGCAGGGTCGGCAGCTGGCCGTGGCTCACGGCGATCCGGGCCCGCCGCTGGGCGGCGACGTCGTTCAGGCTGTCCAGGGCCTGGGCGTAGAAGGCCTGTTCGGAGGGGGTTTCGGGCTGGTAGTCCGCGAGGGCCCCGTACATCCCGTCGAGCGCCCGGGTGGTCACCGCGGAGTCGCCCTTCCCGGCCCGCATCAGGGGCCACTGGTCCTCGACGACGGCGTGTACGTAGCCGTGGACGGCCGCGTACACCGCCTCCCGGGTCGCGGGCGGGAAGGCCCGGGCGTCGCGGGCGATCTGGGACACCGCGGTCGCCTCGGTGGACACGACCCTGCCCGTGTCCTGCAGCTCGGTCCACAGGTTGACGATGACGAACGCCAGGATGATGCCGTAGATCGCGCCGAACATCCCCAGCACCACGCCGACCATCTCGTTGTGCTCGCCGTCCGCGAGCGCCGGGAACCGGCGCGCGGCCAGGACGCTGCCCGCCAGGGCCAGCAGCACGAAGCCCCCGACCCCCAGCACCGCCAGGGGCGCGGCCGGGGTGTGGTTCAACAGCCAGAGCTCCACGGTGCTCCTCGACGGCCGGTCGGCCGGCTGCGGTGGTCAGGGTGGCTTGCCGTGCTGGTCAGGCCATTCCCGCGGCCCGGGGCGGGCTGCCGGGCCCACGGCCGAGGCTAACCCGCACCCGGGCGCGCGGCGCCGGAGAAACCCCGGGGCGCCCGTCAGCCGCCGCCCATCCCGCCCTGGGCGGCGACCATGGTCAGGTTCAGCCCGGACACCGCCCGGGCCAGCCCCGGGGCGGCCTCGACGGCGACCCGGTCGGTGAACGCGGCGATCCGGTCGGCGTGCTCCCTGCGGTCGTGGCGGGAGAGCACCAGCCGCAGGTGCCCGTGGGCGGCCAGGGCCGCGAGCACCGCCTCCTCGTACGGCACGTCGGCGACGGGGGCGGTGCCGCGCACGAGCCCGGCCACCCGCACCTGGAGGTCCAGGGCCTCGCGCGGGTCCTCCATCGCCACGGCGCGCCGCGGCGCGACCGGGCCGTAGGGGTCGCGGTCCGTCACGGTCATGACGCCGAGCACCGCGAGCCGTTCCTCGACGGCCTCCAGGGTGTCCTCGCGCCCGCGCTTGATCCACGACTTCCAGGTGCGCTGCTCGCCGCCCAGGTCGGCGAGCAGCGCGTCGAGCACGCCGTCCCCGGTGGGGTCGGCGCGGACGACCCGGACCCGGCCCCCGTCGTCCTCGGCGGCGGCACCCCGGCGGGCGAGCTCGGCCAGGGCCGCGGCGCGCACCAGGAAACCGGCGCGGGCGCGGTCCTGCAGGGTCCGGGCCTCGGTGTCGAAGGCCAGCAGGTAGGTGGCCAGATGCAGTGCTCGGCTCATGGCACCGACGATACGGCGCGCCCGACTGCCCGCCGTCAGCCCGCAGGACGGACTGCCCCTCCACCCGCAGGACCACCCGTCCGGCCGCCGTCCTCCTCCGGTCGGTACGCCCCCCGCGCCGGAGCGCCCGCCGTGCCCTGCACCCCGTGCGCCCGCGGGCCCGGGAAACCCGGTTGACGCGGGGTGGAGCATGGAACGGTGATCACCAGGGACCGTGCGGTCGAGCTCGTGGAAGCCCAACTGGCCCGCCAGTGGGAGGAGTCGCCGGCCGAATGGTCTTTCCCCGAGCTCGCCGTGGCCGGCGCGCAGGAGCACGAGGTCGGATGGCTGCTGGCCGTGGACTCGGCGGAGTACCTCCGCACCGGCGACCTCCGCCTGCGGACCACCGGCTGGTGCGGGACGTACCTGGTGGACCGCTTCGACGGCAGCGTCCACTGGTTGTCCCCGCTCGCGTACACGGACGACTGGCAGGAGCGCTACCTCCGCCAGGTCAAGGGCGGCACCGGCTTCGACCCGCTGGTGATCGCCCTGCGGGAGGTCCTCCGCACCAGCGGTACGGCGGCCGCGATGCAGTACCTGCGCAGGCGGGCACCCGCCCTCGGACTGCGGGAGGCCAAGGACTTCACCGTGACCGTCGCCAGGGGGGAGCGCCCCGCCCCGGACCTGGTGCGCCTCACCTGGACGGAGGAACCGGACATCGAGACCCTGGCCGGTCCCCTCGCCTGAGCCCCCGCCCGCGTCCCCGCCCCTCGCCTGAGTCCCCGCCCCCGCCCGCGTCCCTGCCGCCGTTCCCGCGTCGCCGTCCGGCTGCCCGCCCTCGCTCCGCCCCTGCCCGGGGGCGCCGCCCTCCCGTCCGGCGCCCCGTCCCGCTGCCCCCGCCGCCGCCCGCGCCGCCCCCCACCGGTGCCCGCGGACTGCCCTTCCGGCCCTCCCGGCAGCCGCCGCGAGGCCCTAGTCTCGGCCCCGCCGGGGCCGGGCAGGGACGCAGGGACGTGGAGGGGCTGGGGAGAGTGCGGAAGACGGAGACACCCGCGGTCGCGCCGACACCCGAGACGGCGCCGCGGCGACGAACCCGGGACGCGGCCCCGCACCAAGGCTCGCAGCAGGCCGCCGGCCGGTCCGCGAGCCCGGCCGGACTGGGCGTGCTCCAGCGGACGGTGGGCAACGCCGCGGTGACGCGCCGGATCCAGCGCCAGCAGGACCCGGGGGCGGTCCGGGAGGAGGCGCGGCGCAACGCCGCCGACCCCACCGCGCACGGTGAGTGGGGCACGTTCCGGGCCATGATGGCCCAGGCGGGCTTCCCCGCGGACGTCACCGAGACGGCCTGGCAGCTCGTCCTCGGCGGCATCGCCGAACAGGGGCAGCTCAACGACGAGGCGATGGCGAAGTTCACCGAACGTCAGGACCAGCGCGACTACCGCGCGTCGAACTCCTGGTACCAGGAGCTGGTGAAGGTCGTCGGCGACTACCTGGAGATCGACACGCCGACGCTGGCCCTGTGGTCGGGCGGCCGGGAGGTCAGCGACTACGCCCGCGCCAAGGGCCACACCCCGCTGGAGTCCACGCCCTTCGGCGGCGTGGTCGACAAGCTGTCCCTGACCCCGGACTGGCTGCTCAAGACGCCCATGTGGAACGTCCTGTCCAAGGCCTTCGTCAGCCGCGCCCGCGGCCCCGTCCACATCTTCCTGCGGGCGTACGACCCCGAGAGCGTCCTCATCGCGCAGGAGGTCCCGCAACTGCGCCTGGTCATGGCGCTGAACCCGGCGGTCAGACTGATCTGGCACCCGGTGTACGCCGATGCCGACGGCCGGCTGATGGAGGTCGCCAACGACCTCGCGCTGACCTCCGACGCCTCCTACCCGACCCGGGACAAGTGCGTGCAGGTGCTCTACGACTACCTGCGGCTCGTCCACGACCCGGCCAACGCCCACTCCGGGCGCGCCCACGCGGAGATGAGCTCCCGCCTCGCGGCCAACGGCAACCCGCAGTAGCAGCGGGCCGCGCCGGGCTCCTCGGCGGCTTCCGGCAGCCGCCGCCGTCAGTCACCGCCGTCAGTCACCGCCGTCCGCCTGCCCGGTCCGCCAGGAGAACTCGATCTCCAGCTCGATCTCGCCGTCCTCCAGCTCGACCTCGATCTCGGTGCGCAGCTCGTCGGGGATCCGCAGCGTCAGCTTCCCGGGCCCGAGCTCCAGCTCGGCCTGGCCGCCGCGTCTGAGCGCGGCCGCCAACGCCTCCAGCTGATCGGCGGCCTCGGCACGCGACAGCGTGCGCTTCTGTTCGAACTCGAGGTCCTTCACGGGACGCCTCCCGGGACGGTGGAACAACAGGTGCCTCCCCATTCTCACGCCGCACCCCGCCGGCGGCCCGGCGGAGCCCGCCGGGCGCCCGGAAACCGGCCCGCGAGTGCGTCCGAAGAATTGCTCCTTCCGTCCTCGCCGGGCGGATCCGACGTTCGCCCGGCGCAATTCCGGCCGTGTGGTCCGCCAAGGGGCGGTACCTTCCCCTCCGGTGAATTCCGGCCCCGTGAAACCCCAGGTCAGGGGGCACTGTCAGTGCCTCCCCATAGTGTTGGAGCAACGTCGGAGGGGGCGCCGGAAAGGCGTTGGGAAAGGGGTAGGACCATGTCCGCGAACAGGATCAAGCACAAGGTCAACCACGTTTCGCTGGTGGTCGACAAGTCCGGCTCGATGCGCCAGCACGAGGCGCAGCTGGTCCGTGTGGTGGACGAGTTCGTGAAGGGCCTTCAGGAGGAGTCCGACCGGCTCGGCCACGAGACCCGCATCAGCCTCTACGCCTTCGACCACGAGGTGCAGAACCTCGTCTGGGACATGGACGTCAAGCACCTGCCCTCCCTGAAGGGCCTCTACCGGGTCGACAACGGCGCGACGGCGCTCATCGAGGCGGCCGTGAAGTCCGTCGACGACCTGAAGAACATCTGGGAGGGCTACGGGGAGCACTCCTTCCTCCAGGTCGTCGTCACCGACGGCGAGGAGAACGCCTCCGGCTGTTCGGAGAGCGGCCAGATGCACACCCGCATGAAGGCCGGCCAGGGCGCCGCCGTCCTGAGCGCGTGGAAGGACCGCATCAAGGGCGCCCTGGACGACCTGCCCGAGCACTGGACGTCGGCGATCCTGGTGCCGAACTCCCTGGCCAAGCGCACCGCCCAGGAGTACGGCTTCCCCGCGGGAAACATCGCGATCTGGGACGCCGACTCGGGCAAGGGCGTCGAGGAGGCCATCGGCACCGTCAAGACCGCCGCCACGAGCTTCCTGCGCGGCCGCGAGCAGGGCGTACGCGGCACCAGGAACCTCTTCACCATGGGCCACGACCTCAACACCGCCGACGTCGCGGCCAACCTCGACGCCCTGGACACCGGCAGCTACATCCTCGTCCCGGTCGACCAGCCGAGCCCGATCCGCGACTTCGTCACCCGCTCCGGGCACGCGTACAAGACGGGCTGCGCCTACTACGAGCTGTCCAAGCGGGAGAAGATCCAGGGCAGCAAGCAGCTCGCCGTGGCGGAGAAGGACCCGGCCACCGGGCAGATGACCGGCCGGGTGTTCTCCGGCCCGGCCGCCCGCCGGCTCCTCGGGCTGCCGGCCTCGGAGGTCACCGTGAAGCCGGGCGAGAACCCGGCGTACACCGTCTTCGTCCAGTCGACCTCCGTCAACCGGAAGCTGGTCCCGGACACCAAGCTGCTCGTCATGCTGTAGCCGCGACGACCGCCCGTGCCGCCGGCCCCGGAACACCGGGCCGGCGGCACGGGCGGTCGCGCAGCCGTCAGGTCGAGCGGCACGGTGGTCGAGCGGTACGGCCGGTCGCGGGGCCGGAGACCGCGCAGCCGCGCAGCTGCGGGGTCGCGCGGCACGGGCGGTGGCCGGTCAGTCGGTGCAGACGGTGCCGGCCGCGGGCAGGGCGAGGGTGGTCAGATAGCGGTTGGTGGCCGCCGCGGCGCACTTGGAGACCAGGAACAGGCTGTAGTCGTCTCCTTCGTGGCCGAGCACGACACTGCCGGGCAGCTGTCCGGCCATCGCCGCGCCCGCCTGGAACGGGGCGAGGGCCTGGTGGGTGGACTGCAGGATCAGTGCCGCCGGCGCGCCGCCGACCGGGCCGCCCGCCTTGACCGGCCGGGCCGGCACGGGCCAGCCGAGGCATCCGGCCACCGCCTTGTACGAGCGCACGGCGCCGCCGAGGTGCGGGGACACCCGGGCGAGGTCCTGCTGCAGACGGGCCAGGTCGTCGAAGGTGCGCACCGGCGAGGCGTTGTCCAGGCAGGCCGGCACCTGGACCTGGACCGGGTCCATGGTGTCGTCGGAGTCGTGGGTGAAGTCGATCGCGTTGGGGCGCTGCGGGTCGGTGGCCTTGACGATGGCCTCGGCCAGTTCCCGCCAGGCGGGGAACGTCAGGGTGAGGAAGCCCTGGGTGGCCTCGCGGATGTCCTCGCCCGTCAGCGGCTGGTGGGCGGAGGAGCCGGTGGGGACGGGCGAGCGGTCGGCGGCGGCGACGAGACCGTCGTACACGGTTGCGACGTCCTTGCCGTGCAGGGCGCAGTCCGCCGCGGCGGTGCACCAGGCGGCGAAGCGGTCGAAGGCCTCCTCCGCGGCGGCCGCCTCCTGGGTGATGCGGGTGAGCGGAGCACCGGTGTCGTCCAGCGCGGTGTCGAGGACCATGCTGCGCAGCCGGCCGGGGTAGAGCTCGGCGTAGGTGCGCCCGAGCAGCGTGCTGTAGTGGATGCCGTACCAGTCGACCTGCTGCTCGCCCAGGCCGATCCGCACCGCCTCGAAGTCCCGCGCGGTGCTGGTCAGGTCGACGTTGGCGGTGAGCTGGCCGTTGCGGCGCCGGCAGTCGTCGGCGAAGGCCCGGTTGTGGGCGGCGAGTGCGTCGAAGGCGGCCCGGTCCTTCGGGAAGTGGGTGACCCCGGCGGGCTTGAGCGGCTCGCCGCAGACGATCGGCGTGCTGTGTCCCACCCCGCGCGGGTCCACCGCGACCACGTCGAACTTGCGGGTCATGTCCCCGGCGAACTGCGCGAATCCGATGTGCATCGCCAGCCGCAGCTGCTCGATCGAGGAGCCGCCGGCACCGTCGTTGAGGAGCAGGCTGCCCTGGCGGTGCGCCTGGTCGTCTGCCGGTCGGCGGACCAGGGAGAGGGTGAGGTCGGCGCCGCCGGGGCGGGACCACTCCACCGGCACCCGGATGGTGCCGCACTGCATGCCGGTGAAGTCGGTGTCGGCACAGGCGTGCCAGTCGATGCGGCTCGCCCGGCCTCCGTACCCGCCGTCCTCCGGCTGGGCGATCGCCGGGACGGCGATGGCGGTGGTGATCGCGGCGGCCGCGGCGGCGATCCAGCGGCGGGCGGTTCTGGTGTGCGTCATGGGGGAGGTCCTCGCTCTTCCTCGGGCCGAGTGCCCGGCCCGGCGGTTCATGCCGCACAGACTGGCGGTGGCGGATGTCCACTTCCCAGAGCGATCGGCGGCGGGAACTGTCCACTCCTGTCCGCACCTGCCCACCACCCCCACCACCGCCACCACCCCCACGACTGACGGAATGTCACGGTCCCGTCTCTGTCATGTCCTGACGACTGTGACGCCACCGGTGCCACCGAACACGCCTGACCCGTCGTCATCCTGGGTGTCCGAAGCAGTCAGCACGCACCGCCACCGGGGAGTCCTCATGTCCGTCCGTCACCGCCGCCCGCTGCTCGCCACCGCCGTCCTCGTCGCCGGGGCCGGACTCGTGCTGACCGCCTGCGGACCGGACAACGCCGACCCGGCCGCCGGGCCGACGGCCCCCGCGAAGAGCGCGGCGGCCACCGCGCCGGCGACGCCCGCGCCCCCGGCGACGGGCGCCCCGGCCACCGGTGCCCCCGCGACGGGTGCACCGGCAACGGCCTCGCGCCCCGCCACCCACACCCCGCCCGCCACGGGCGCCGCCCCCGCCGCCGACCACCCGTGCGACATCCAGAACCTCACGATCCGGGTGACCGCACGCCAGGGGGCGCCGACGCAGCGGGTGATCGAGGTGCACAACACGGGCGCGAACGCCTGCACCCTGAGCTCCTCCCCGGGGGTCGACCTCGGCAACTCCGCCGCGCGCGACCAGAGCAAGAACCTCAGGCCGGTGCTCGCCAGCGGCACCGCGCGCTTCCCCGTCCCCGCCGGCCAGAACGCCTATGCCGTCATCGACCTCAACCCCGGCGGCGCCACCACCGGCACCGCCCCCGGCATCAACGAAGTCAACGTGCTGGTCGACCAGGACGGCACCAACATGCCCCTCGCCAACACCCACAACTTCCCGCTCGACGGCGGCACCCGGGTCCTCAACCCCACGATGGGCCTCTACCGCCCCACCGTGCCCGAAGCCGTCACCTCCCTGGCCGCCGCCGGCAAGTGACCCACCCCGACACCACCCCGACACCACCCTCCCGGCGGGGCCGTGGGGAAATCGGGGGTGGTCGGGCGGGCGGACTGGCAGACTGGTGATCATGAACGCCGACCGGCGCCCGCTGTGGCAGCCCTTCTCCGAGCCCCTCGTCGACCAGCCCGCGGTCGAGGAGCGCGAGCGGCTCCTCCCGGTGGAGCGCCTGCCGTTCCGGGAACCGTCGGCTCCGGAGCCCGGCATCCCGCGGCAGGGCGCCGCCGGCGGGCGCAGGCCGCTCGGCTCCGGAGGGCTCACCTTCGCCGCGGCCGACGGGGCGCTGCCCGGCGGATCGTGACGCCGTGGACCGGGGTGGGCGACGGCACCTCGACGGGGCCGCGTGTCGGCCTTCGCGCGCCGTACGGTCGGCGAGGTGGGATGGTGGTGCGCCACGGGGCGGATCGGCCATGAGAACCTGCCCGGCCGGCACTACGTCGGCCGGCGGGCGGGACGACCCGCCCGCCGGAAGCAATCCCTGAGGAGAAGGCACCACCTTGGCAACCGACTACGACGCTCCGCGTGACACCGGCGACGAGAGCAGCGACGACAGCATCGAGGCGCTGAAGAGCCAGCGCGACGACAAGCAGAGCTCCGCCGTCGACGTGGAGCCCGAGGCCGTCGAAGGGCTCGAGCTCCCGGGCGCCGACCTGTCCGGTGAGGAGCTCACCGTGCGGGTCGTGCCCATGCAGGAGGACGAGTTCACCTGCATGACCTGTTTCCTGGTCCACCACCGTGCCCAGCTCGCGGGCGAGGACCGCAACGGTCAACCCATCTGTCGCGACTGCGCGTCCTGACCGCCCGGGGAGCCCGTACCCCGGGCCGGCCCGCCCGCGACCCGTCGACGGCAGCAGGCCGCGGGCGCCGGTGAGCCGGGCCCGTCGTGGGGCGGGGGGAGTCCCTTCGTCCGTTCGGGGCGCCCCGGCCGCGGGCGTCGGAGGCACCCGCCGCCACGGGTGATCGCGGCCCTCCGTGCGCGGGAAGTCGGATCCGCCGACTTCCCGCGCACGGCTGCGGTCAGCGCGCATGGAACCACCACGCCGAGGCGAGGTGGAGGACGGCCAGCAGGCCGGCACACACGGCCATCCCCGGGTTGCGCTGCCGCACGCCGATCGCGGAGTCGCCGATCTGGGCCAGGCCGGCGATCGCGAGGACCGGGGCGGCAGCGGAGCGGTCGCCGGTCGCGAGGAGGGCGAGCGTGACGGCGGCGAGGGGGATCGCCCTGGCCCCGTAGGCATGGGCGTACAGACGCGTGCCGCCGTTGACGGCCGTGCTCCTCGGCAGGATCAGACCCGGGGCCGGGGGAGGGTCGCCGCTCACGGGTCCCGGCCGGGGCGGTCCGGACACCTTCGGTGACGGTCTTTCAGATGTCCGTGCGTACCCGGCCGATCGGGCGTGCGCGCGGCCCGGATGCCGGTCCGCGGCGCGCCGAGGCGTTCCGGTGGGCGCTCCCGTGGCCGTTCCCGTGGGCGTTCCGGGGCGGCTCCACCTCCGGGTGGAAGGAGGGCCCTGCGGTCCACCCGCGGGTGGTGGTGGAGCCCTCCGGTGGCGGAGGAGCCTTGGGCCATGGGCTCTCTGCATTCGGCAACCGTCGCGCTCACCTGCACGTGCGTCGCGATCTTCTGCGCGGCCTGGACGGCCGGCGTCCTCTACTTCGCGGTCGCGGCTCGTTCCGGCCTCCGCGGATGGCTGCGCGGGCTGCGCCGTTCGATGCTTCGTCGGGTCCTGCTGGTCGGCGGCGGCTACGCGCTGTTCGCCCTGCTCGACCGGACCCGGGACTTCTGGCAACACCTTCGCTACTGGCAGCCGGTGCTCGCCGTCGCGGGCGCGCTGCTGGCGGTGGCGTCCACCGCGCTCCTCCTGTGGGCCCGCTGGGTCCTGGGGGCGATGTGGGCCAGCGTGCCGACCGTCCAGGAGCGGCACGAGCTGCGCACCGACGGCCCCTACCGGCTGGTCCGCCACCCCATCTACACCGGCCTGCTGGGCCTGATCGCCGGGGGGATGGCGGCCTGCGGGTTCGGCGTGTGGATCGCCTACATCCTCGTCGCCGTGCCCTGGTTGCTGCTGCGGGTCCGGGCCGAGGACGCCATGATGGCCGGGCGGTTCGGCGCGGCCTACGAGACCTACCGCGCTCGCGTCCCGGCGCTGGTTCCGCTGGGCCTGCCGGCGGCCTCGGGCCCGGCCGGGCCTCGACGGCGCTGACGGGGCGGTGGCTCACCCCGCCGGGAGTGGGTATCCGCCGGGAGCAGGTAGCCGCCCGGAGCGGGCCGTCGCCCGGAACAGCCTCCCACCTGCTGCCGGCCGCGGCAGCCGGGTGTGGACGGGAGCCGCCGGGCCCCGCGGACGGCGGTCCGCGGGGCCCGGTGTTCAGGGGCCGGTGTTCAGGGCCGGGCGTGCCGGGGCCGGTGACCTCCGGCACGCCGGATCCTCCGGGAACGGGCGGCGCGGCGCTCCCCGGCGCGCGGGGACGCCGCGGTCACGGCGGCCGCGACGACGAGCGGGACGACCATCAGCACCATGGCGGCGGACATGCGCACCTCCGGAGCAGGGCTGGACAGATGGTGTCCGCCTGCCCGCCCCGGCTGCGGTCATGTCCTGCTTCACCCGCCCCGGTGACGGAATCACCCGCTCGCCGACCGGATCCTGCGGCCGCGAACCGCCGACCGCGAACCGCTGACCGTGACCCGAAGGCCACGAACCGCCGACCGCGACCCGAAGGCCACGAACCGCCGGGCGGTCAGCCCTGGCGGTCAGCGCCGACCGGTCACCGCGCGGCGGGGTCCTCGTCGTGGTCGCCGAGGGTGAGCAGGACGCGGCGCAGCAGGCCGGCCAGCTGGTCGCGTTCGGTGCCGCTGAGCCCGGCGAGCTGGCGTTCCTCGCCGGCGAGGTGGTGTTCGACGAGCCGGTCGGTGAGTTCCCGGCCGGCGTCGGTGAGGGAGATCAGCACCCGGCGCCGGTGGGCGGGGTCGACGGCCCGTTCGACCAGGCCCTTCGCCACGAGGTGGTCGATGCGGTTGGTGAGCGCCGCGGAGCTGACCATCACGGCGGCGCTGAGCTCGCCGGCGGTGAGGACGTGCGGGGCGCCGGAACGCAACAGGGTGGCCAGGACGTCGAACTCCCAGGGCTCGACGCCGTGGACGGTCAGGTTCTCCTTGATCCCGCGCTCCAGCAGGCGCGAGGCCCGGGAGAGCCGGCCGATCACGGCCATGGGGGAGGTGTCCAGGTCGGGGCGGACCGTGCGCCACTGGGCGGTGATGCGGTCGACGCCGTCGTACTGCGGCTGCTGGGCGGTCATGTTCCGAGTCTAACATTTCGACATGGAAGTGTTTGACATCGCGGATCGAGCCCGACTATAGTTTCGACATCGAAATGTTCGACATAGGGGGAACATCGTGAAGGTCCTGCTCACCGGCGCCACCGGCTACATCGGCACCGTCGTCTCCGAGCACCTCGCCGCCGCCGGCCACCAGGTCGTCGCGCTCACCCGAAGCGCCGAGCCGCAGCCCGACCGGCCCTGGCAGGCCCAGGTGGTCGGCGACACGGCCGACCCGGCCTCGCTGGCCGGCGCGGTCACCCCGGAGATCGAGGCGGTGATCCACCTCGCGCCCCCGAGCGGCGACGCCGACGTCGACACCGCCGTCATCGAGGCGCTCGTCACCCCGCTGCGCGGCACCGGCCGGCCCTTCGTCTACACCAGCGGCGTCTGGGTGCTCGGTGCCACCGGCGAGGCCCAGGAGGTGGGCGAGGAGGCCCCGACCGACCCGATCGACATCGTCGGCTACCGCCCGCGGATCGAGCGGCGGGTGCTGGCCGAGGCCGCCGAGGGCGTGCGCGCGGTCGTCGTCCGCCCCGGCATCGTGTACGGCCGTGGCGGCGGCATCCCCGCCATCCTGGTGGACCGGGCCCGGACGCAGGGGGCGCCCGAGTACTACGGCGAGGAGGGCGTGCGCTGGCCGGCCGTCCACGTCGACGACCTGGCCGAGCTGTTCGTGGCGGCCGTCGAGCGCGCCGCGGCCGGCACCGTCTGGCACGGCGTCGGTGAGTCTGCCGTCCCGGTCCGGGACCTCGCCCGGGCCGCCGGTCGCGCCGCCGGGGTGGCCGCCGCCCCGCACGCGGTGCCGGTGGAGAAGGCCGCAGAGGTCTTCGGCCCGCTCTTCGCGGACGCGCTCGCCCTCGACCAGAGCGTCAGCGGCGCCGCCGCCCGCACGATCCTCGGGTGGCGGCCGGACCGTCCGGGCGCGGTCGCCGAGGTCGAGTCGGGCTCGTACGGTCCGGTGCCGCAGGGCTGACCGTCCGCCGGCCGTTGCGGTCGACGACGTTCGTGGGCGGCATCCGGTGCGCCGGTGCCGCCCACCGGCCTCGGTCACGCGGCCGGGCGGTCCGTCCACCCGGTTCGGCGGAGGGCCGCTGACCTGCTAGTCTTCTTCTCGTCGCGAGGGAGATGATTCCTCGTCAGGCGTCAGTGGTGCTACCAGAGCACGTCCTACTTTCAGTAGGGAGAGTCCGTGCAACCCGGGCCTGGCGCTCAACGGTCGGACGAGGTCCGGCACCCCACCAGGGGCCGGACCTCGTCCGCGTTCCCGTTCGCATCCGGCCCGTCCGGGGGTGAGGCCGACGGCTCCGGCGGTCCGGTCGACGCGTGCGAGCCGTCCCGCGCGGCCTTCGTCACCCTTCGTGCGGCGGGAACGGCCGTCCTCACTTCGAGTGATCCGGTTCGGCGTGGAACGGCCCACCGGGGCGCCACCCCGCCCTCGTGCGCCTCCCGAACCCCGTTTGCCTCCCGGGCCCCGGCCCGCTACACACCATCCCGACACCGTGCGTGAAACCGGGAGGTCTACCCATGAGCGTGACGAATCGGTACCGGGACAACTGGGAGGGCTTCTGGCGGGACGCCCCCGAGGAGCCGGGGGCGGTGATCTGGGACGCCGAACCGGGCCTCACCGCGGCCCGCCACCTCGAACTGTTCGACCGCCACCTCGCCGACCCCGGTCTGCCCGTCGTCGACCTGGGCTGCGGCAACGGCACCCAGACCCACTTCCTCGCCGACCGGTTCGCCCGAGCCGTCGGGGTCGACCTCTCCACCGCCGCCCTCGACCTCGCCCGGCGCCGCAACCCGCCCGGGCGGGCCGAGTTCGCGCCCCTCGACGCCACCGACACCCGGGCCGTCCAGGCGCTCCACGACCGCCTCGGCGACGCCAACGTGTACGTGCGCGGCGTCATCCACCAGAGCGAACCGGCCGACCGTCTCCCCGTGGCCCGGGCCATCGCCACCCTGATCGGCGAGCGCGGCCGGGCCTTCGTCGTCGAACTCCGCGAGTCGGCCAAGGCCGTCCTGGCCGACCTCGCCCGGGGCCCCGCCGGGCCGCCTCCCAAGCTGCGCCCGGTCTTCGCCCACGGCCTGGCTCCCGCGGAGGTCGCCGACGCGGCCTTCGCCGAGCTCTTCCGCACCGCCCGTCTCACCGTCCTCGCCACCGGTGACCTGCCGCTGACCACCACCGAGTTCACCCCCGACGGCCGGCGGATCGACCTGCCCGCCCAGTGGCTGGTCGTGGCCGCGAACGGGGCCGAGCCGGCCTGACCGCCGGGGCCCGACCGGCGGGATCCATCACTGCTGGTGCTGGACCGCATCATGTCCGTCTATTGGACGGATGGTCAGGCCTGCCGCAGGGTTGCTCCCATGGGGAACGCGACGACTCACACCTACGGGAAGGCCGGGATCCGGGCCATGATCGCGGAGGAGCGCCGGGAACTGGCCGATCTGTTCGACGGCCTGCGGCCCGACCAGTGGGAGGAGCCCAGCCTCTGCGCGGGGTGGCGGGTCCGGGAGGTCGCGGCGCACATGTCGACGGGGTTCCGGCTCTCCCTGCCCGCGACGATCCGGGAGCTGGTCAGGGCCCGGGGAAGCCTGCACCGGATGACCGACCGCGTCGCGCGCAGGGAGGCCGCCGCCTGCTCCGCGACCGAACTCGCCGCGTTCCTGCGGGAGGGCGCCCACCACCCCTGGACGCCGCCGGTCGGCGGGATCCGGGCCGCGCTCGGCCACGACGTGGTGCACGGCCTGGACGTCACGGTCCCCCTCGGCCTGGACCGGCGCGTGCCCGAGGAGCGGCTGCGGGTCCTGCTGGACGGGATCCGCCCCGCCGGCCTCAGGTTCTTCGGCGCGGACGTCGACGGGGTGCGGCTGTGCGCCGAGGACCTGGACTGGTCGTACGGTTCGGGCGTCCCGGTGTACGGCACCGCCCAGGACCTCCTCCTGCTCGCCTTCGGCCGCAGGCTTCCGGCCGGCCGGCTCCGGGGCGAGGCGAGCAGCCGCTTCACCGCGGCCTGACCGCCGGCACCCCGCAGGACGAAGGGCCCGCGCCGCACGTCCTCAGGCCTCGGGTCCTCAGGCCCTCGGGTCCCGGTCCCCGGACGGCCCCGACGTCAGGCCGCGGGTGCGGGAGCGGGCGGCGATGACGCCTCCGGCGCGGGCCCGCCGGGCAGCCGGGCGAGCCGGAGCGTGCCGACGTACGCCACCACCACGGCGACGATCACCAGCGGGACGACGGTCAGACCGGCCTCGCCCAGCAGCAGGGTGGCCAGCATCGTGGCGGTCATCGGCAGCTTCAGCATCGCCACCGTCATCGCGCCCATCCCGATGGCGAATCCGGCGGTGGTGCCCAGACCGGGCAGGTGGGACAGGGCGAGGCCGCCGGTCGCGCCGACGAACACGGCGGGGAAGACCGGGCCGCCGCGGAAGGCGCACAGCGAGGCGCAGTAGGCCAGCGACTTGCACACCAGCAGGACGAGGAGGGTGGCGGCCGTGTAGCCAGCGCTCTGGTCCAGCAGTGGCCCCAGGGCGTCCTGCCCGGAGAACAGCACCCCGGTGGCCGGCCGGTCGGTGATCACCGCGTACACCAGCGCGATCACACCGACGGCGACGCCCATCAGGACGGTGAGCGGCAGGCGGTGGCGGTCCACCACGCCCTGCAGGGCGAGCGAGGAGCGGCGGATCGCCTCCCCGAGCAGCGCGGCGACCACGCCCGCGAGGATCGCCCAACCGAACTCGCCCAGGGTCGGCCGGCCGGCGGCCGGCACCTGGTTCAACGTGAGGGAGTAGGTGCCGAGGCCGGTCCAGGTGCCGAGACCGGTGAAGATCAGCGACCCGATGCCCGCGGCGAGCAGACCGGGCACCAGCACCACGCCCATCACCGGCCCGCCCAGGCCGGACGCCTCCATCAGCAGGAACGCGCCGACCAGCGGCGAGCCCAGCAGCTCGCTGATGGCCGCGAAGCTGCCGGCCGCGCCGATCACGGAGACGGCGCTCGGCGGGGCGTCCCGCTTCAGCAGTCGGACCGCGCCGACCGCGAGCCCGCCGCCGAGGGCGATCAGCGGGGCCTCCGGACCGAGGACCACCCCCAGGCTGAGCGAGACGATCGCCGCGACCGCCACGCCAGGCACCGACGTGAACGAGGGCGTGCCCCCCGTCTTGAGCCCCTCCGCGGGCCGGTGGCCCCCGCCACCCGGCAGGTACCGGATCGTCAGGGCGACCAGGACGCCCGCCACCGCGAGCAGCGGGATCGGCCACCAGTCGGGGGTGCCGTGGAAGCCGAGGCCCTTCGGCAGGTCGTCGAAGACGAGCGACTGCAGCTCGGAGACCAGGGCGAGGAACCCGAACGCGCCGGCCGAGATCGGGACGCCGAGCAGGGCCGAGAGCGCCAGCACCACCAGGTAGCCGGGGGAGCGGACCATCGCCAACGGGTCCTGTGACGCCGCGGCGGGCCCGGTCGGACCGGTGGGGGTGGGTCGGGCCGGCATGTGCATCGTCTCCTCGACGGCTGGCCCGCCGGGAACACCGGTCGCACGGGCCTGGATCTGGTGGGGGCGCGGACAGCGGGTCGGTCGGTTCAGTGCTCGGCGACGACGGGGGCCCGACCGAGGGGCCGGCCCGCGCCGTCGGCGCCGGTCGACGCACGGCGGCTCCGGTCGTCCGCTCGGAAGTGGTGCTCCGGCTCCCGGCCCCCGCCCAGGGGGTGCCCCGGCTCCCGGCCTCCGCCGGCCGCGGTCCGCCCCGGCGGGGCGGGGGACGCCGGCCTGCCCGTGTCCTGGTCGTCGGCCATCGGCCGTCCCTTCTGTGTGGCTGCGCGCCGCAACCGCCGGGCGGTGCGGGTCCGTCCCCCGATCATCGCGGGCCCGGCGGACGGCGGCCGTGAACCGGGCCGTAGGGCGTGTCCGGCCTGCGCGGCGGGCTGCGTGCCCCTCGGTGCCGAAGACCCGAGGGCGGGCGGTCGGGACGCCCCCGGCGCGGCGGACCGGGCGGGCACCGGCGGCGCGGACGACCCGCCCTCGGCTACCCTCCCCCCTCGTGGACGTTTCCCCCGAGCCCTCGACCCTGCGCGTCTTCGTGGCGCTGGCCCCGCCCGACGAGGCCAAGGACGAGCTGGCCCGTGCGCTGCAGCCCGCCTACGCCAGGTACCCGCAGCTGCGCTGGAACCGGATCGAGGACTGGCACATCACCCTCGCCTTCCTCGGTGAACTGCCGTCCACGGCAGTGCCGTCGCTGCGGGCGGTGCTGGCCGGCCGGGCGGCCTCGCACCCCGCCCTGCAGCTGGGCCTGCGCGGCGGCGGCCACTTCGACGAGCGACTGCTGTGGAGCGGGATCGACGGGGACCTGGAGGGACTGCACCGGCTCGCCGCCGACGTCCGGGAGCTGGTGAGGTCCTGCGGGATCGAGTTCGCCGACCGCCCGCTGCGCCCCCACCTGACCCTGGCGCGCTCCCGTCGCGACGATCCCACCAGCGTGCCGGAGGCCGCGGCCGGGCTCGCCGGGTTCGTGGGCAGGCCGTGGCCGGCCGAGCGACTCCACCTGGTCGGCAGCAACTTCGGCCGCGGCCCCGGGCCGATCCGCTACCGCGACATCGAGGCGTGGCGGTTCGGCGCCGCGGTCCGGACCGGGAGCGACAGCGCCCCCGCCGAGCCGTAGCCGTAGCCGTAGCCGTAGTCGGCGAGCCGGCCCGCTCAGCCCTGCCGGCCAGCGAGCCCGCCCGTTCAGCCCTGCCGGCCGGCGGTCCGGCCCGTTCAGCCCTGCCGGCCGGCGGTCCGGCCCGTTCAGCCCTGCTGGCCGGTGGCCGCGAGGACGATCTCGCGGATGGTGACCTCCGGCGGCTGGCGGTACGCGTAGACGACGGCCTCGGCCACGACCTGCGGGTCCAGGGCGCCGCCGGCCGCCTCCTTCCACGCCTGGTAGTCCTCCTTGATCCGCTCGTCGGTGGTGTGGGAGAGCAGTTCCGTCTCCACGGCCCCCGGGGCGATGGTGATCACGCGGACTCCCGAGGAGGCGACCTCCTCGCGCAGGTTCTCCGACATCGCGTGGACGGCGAACTTCGTCCCCACGTACGCGGTGTGGTTCGGGAAGGTCTTGCGGCCGGCGACGGAACTGACGTTGATGACGGTGCCGGCGCCACGGGCCAGCATGCCGGGCAGGACGGCGCGCACCCCGTACAGCACCCCCTTGACGTTCAGGTCGATCATCCGGTCCCACTCCTCGGAGTCCTGGTCCGCGATCCGGCCCAGGAGCATCGCCCCGGCGTTGTTGACGATGGCGTCCGCCGGCCCGAACCGCTCCTCGGCCTCGCGCACCGCCTCCCGGAGCGCCTCGCGGTCGGTGACGTCGACCTTGCGGCACAGGGTCTCGGGCAGGGCGAGCTCCTCGAGCCGTTCCAGTCGGCGCGCGAGCAGCAACAACGGGTGGCCCTGTGCGGACAGCAGCCGGGCGGTGGCCGCGCCGATGCCCGAGCTGGCACCGGTGATGACGATCAGGGGCTTGGACACGGCGGATTCCTCCAGGGAGCGGGCTGGACCGGATCGGGTTCGGATCGGACGCGGACGACGCGTCGCACCCAGAAGACCACCACGGACGGGGCCCCGCGCACCGGCGGCGGGGCCGGGCCGTACGGCGGGATCGTCCGTCCGGTTTCGGTGCCGGGCCGCTGACCTGCTAGTCTTCTTCTCGTCGCGAGGGAGATGATTCCTCGTCAGGCGTCAGCGGTGCTACCAGAGCACGTCCTACTTTCAGTAGGGAGAGTCCGTGCAACCCGGGCCTGGCGCTCCATAGTCGGACGAGGTCCGGTACCCACCAGGGTGCCGGACCTCGTCCGCGTCCGCGGACGCTGCGCGGTCGGGGCCGCGCCGGAGCCCCCCACGGCTGCGGCGTGGCGGGCCGCGGCGGGCCGGCGGGGCTGACCGCGATCCCGCCGGGCCGGGGCCGTCAGTCCGCCTTCGCCCGTAGGGTGTTCCGGCACGGGGATGTCGGACGACGGGGTGGGCGATGCGACCTGGTGACGTGATCGCGGGCCGCTACGAGCTGGTCAGCCGGCTCGGGCGGGGAGGCATGGGGGAGGTGTGGGCCGCCCACGACCGGGACCTCCGCCGCGCGGTGGCCCTCAAGCTGCTCCACACCGGGGAGGAGGGGGTGGGCGAGCTGCCGGCCCGCTTCGCGCGGGAAGCGGTGGCCTCGGCCCGGATCAACCATCCGAACGTCATCACGCTCCACGAGCGCGGTGTGCACGAGGACCTGCTCTTCCTCGTCATGGAGAAGGTCGAGGGCGTCACCCTGGCCGAGGTCATCGACCGGGAGAGCCCGCTGCCGCTCCCCCGGGCGCTGTCGATCGCCGGTGAGATCGCCGCGGCGCTGGCCGCCGCCCACCGGGCGGGCGTCGTCCACTACGACATCACGCCGCGCAACGTCATGATCACCACGGACGGGCGGGTGAAGGTCCTCGACTTCGGGATCGCGGGGTTCCTCCGGACGACCCTCTCCCTGGTCCGCTCCTCGCTGCTGGCTCCGGCGGGGACCGTGGCGTACGGCGCCCCGGAGCAGTTCCGCACCGAGCGGGGCGACGAGCGGTCCGACCTGTACGGGCTCGGCGGCGTCCTGTTCGCGATGCTCACCGGGCGGCCCCCCTTCACCGGGCCCAACGCCTGGGCCGTCATGGCGCGCAAACAGGACGAGGACGCCCCCGGACTGGCGACCCTGCGGCCGGACGCTCCCGCGGACCTGGCCGCGCTGGTCGCGCGACTGCTGGCCCGCGACCCCGCGCGGCGCCCCGCCTCCGCGCAGGAGGTGTACGAGCGGCTCCGGCAACCGCCGGCCGGGGCCGATCCCGTGGCCGGGGTCCGGTTGGCCCACACCGCCCGGCCCGACCGGGTGCCGACGGGCGGCGACGGTCCGTTCCACCGGGTCCGGGTCTTCCTCGACGGGGCGGCCGAGGCCCTCGACCGGGTCGTCAGGGTGGTCTACCACCTCCATCCGACGTTCCCCGAACCGGACCGCGTGAGCACCGACCGGTCGACGGGCTTCGCCCTGGAGCTGTCGGCCTGAGGCCGGTTCACCGTCACGGCCGACGTCTTCGCGGCAGGCTGCCGGGAGCCCGTGCGGCTGGAGCGGTACCTCGACTTCTGACCCGCGCCCGACGCCCACCCCGCGGTTCCGCGGTCCCGCGGAGTGGGCGGCCGGTGACGTGCGTCGTCCGCCGGTCGGCCGTGCGCGTCGTCAGCGGGCGAACTTCGCGACGGCCGCAGGGGTCACGGGCGTGAAGAAGTTGACGAGGTTGCCGTCGGGGTCGCGCAGCAGCAGGGACCGGTTGCCCCAGGGCATCGTGGTGGGCCCGGCGACGAAGTCGGTGACGACACCGGTCAGGTCCCGGTGGACGCGGTCCACGTCGTCGACGAGGAACTCGGTGATCACACTGTGGTTGTCCGCCGGGCGGGCGGAACCCGGCGCGAACAGCGGGACGGTGCGGGTACCGGCGATCGCGAGGGTGGCGCCCGCGGTGCTGAGCTCGGCGAAGTCCTCGGTGGCCCACGCCGCCCGGGCCCCCGTGGCCCGCTCGTAGAACGCGACGAGGCGCGCCACGTCGCCGGTGATGATGCGGATCGAGACGAACTCCACGGGAATCTCCTTGGTCGTGCGGAAGGCGTGCACGTCGCAGGCTAGGAGGAATACCGGACAGAACCGGTCCGGTATTCGTACTAGTCTGCGAACATGTCCCGACCGACCGTCCGCGTCCTGACGCTCCTGGAACTGCTGCAGTCGGGCGGCACCCGGACGGTGGCCGAACTCGCCGACCGGCTCGGCGTCGACGGGCGCACCGTGCGGCGGTACGTCGATCAGCTGATCGACCTGGACGTGCCCGTGGAATCGGTGCGCGGCCGCTACGGCGGATACCGGCTCGCCCCCGGGTACCGCCTGCCCCCGCTCATGCTCGGCGACGACGAGGCGCTCGCAGTCCTGCTCGGCCTGGTCGCCAGCCGGCGGGCGGGGCTGACGCCGGCGCAGCGCACCGCGAGCGAGACGGCGTCGGCGAAGATCCGGCGCGTCCTGCCCGGGCACCTCGCCCACCGCCTCGACACCCTCCTGGAGGCCCTCGCCTTCACGGACCGGCCCGCGGATCGGGACGCCCCGGGCCCCGGGGCCCCCGATGCCGCCGCCCCGGACACCGGGGTCCTGCTCACCGTCGCCGACGCGGTGCGCCACCGCCGGCCGGTCTCCATCCGCTACACCGCCCGCGACGGACGCACCGGCGAACGCACCCTGCACGCCACCGGCCTCGTCGCCCACGGCGGCCGCTGGTACGTCACCGGCCAGGACGCCGGCCTCGGCGAGGACCGGACCTTCCGCCTCGACCGCATCGCCGACGCGCGGACCCTGCCCGGCACGTTCGAAGCACCCGACGACGCCGACCCGGCGGAGCGCCTGCTGACGGGATTCGCCACGGCCGCCTACCGGCACGAGGTCACCCTGCGGATCCACGCGACGGTCGACCACCTCCGCGCGCACCTCCCCGCGGGCATCGCCCGCCTGGAGGAGTGCGCACCCGTGACGGAGGAGGGCCGGGCGGCCGAACGCTGGCTGCGCGTCGAGCTGCGGGCGGAGCGCCTCGACTGGCTGCCGCCGCTGCTCGCCGCACTCGACCGTCCGTTCGTCATCGAACGCCCCGACGAACTGCGCACCCTCGTCGCCGCCCTCGCCGACCGCCTGGCCTCCTCCGCCCGCGTCGCGGCCGACGAGGAGCACCCGGACGCGCCGGGGCGGCGCCGCGACCACGGGTGACGGGCCGGCACCTCGGGACACCGGGAGGCCGGATGCCGGGGCGCCGGGTGTCGGGGGACCACCGATCCCGCGCCCGGAGCCGTGACGCAGGTCACAGCCGGTACAGAACCTGAGCCCGGTCGCGGGCGTCTGGCTGGTGTGAGATCACGCAGGAGAGCACTGGACGAGCTGGACGAGGAACGCCTCCTCCGGCTGGTCGCCCGGGGTGACCGCGGGGCGTTCGAGGAGTTGTACCGGCGCACGTCGCCGTGGCTGGCGGTGCGGCTGCGCCGTCGCTGCGCGGACGAGCAGATCGTCGCCGAGGTCATGCAGGAGACCTTCCTGGCGGTGTGGCGCGCGGCCGGGGCGTTCGCCGGGAGCGCCGTCGGCGGCACCGCCGTCGGATGGCTGTGGACCATCGCGGCGCGCCGCCTGGTCGACGCGTTCCGCAGACGGGCCCACCACGCCGAGCCGCCGCTCGCCGCCGCCGAGCGGGTGGTGGTGCCCGCGGCGGAGGAGGAGGCGCTGGCCGCGACCGTCGGCGGCGACGTGGGCGACGCCCTGCTGCGGCTGGCACCGGAACTGCGCCAGGTCCTGCAGGCGATGGTGCTCGACGGCCTGTCCGTGCGGGAGACCGCCGTCCTGCTGCGACTGCCCGAAGGAACCGTCAAGACCCGCGCCCGGCGGGCCCGGATCGCGATGCGGGAGGCACTGGCATGACCGCCGAACACCCGTCACACCCGTCATACCCGACACACTCGTCACACGCGTCGATACGGCTGATCGACGACTACGCCCGCGGTGACACCGGCATCCCCGCGGACACGCTGTGGGCGCTGGAATCCCACCTGGAGACGTGCACGCCGTGCCGCGGCCGCCTGGCGGCCTCCGTCACCACCGAGGCACCCGCCGTCGCCGCGCTCGTCGAGACCGTCCGCGTCGGACTGCAACCGCACCTGGACGCGGCCGTCCGGGCGCCCTCCCGGCGGTACCGCCCGAGGTGGCTGCCCGCCTGGACGACCCCGGTCGTCGCGCCGTGGCTGGCCATGACCGTCACCGTGACCCTGCTGGCGCTGCTGCTGGCCGCGGTCGGGGCGCCGGCGGTCCTGGGGACCACCTCGCCCGCGCTGCTCCTCGCGCCCGTGCTGCCGTTGTGCGCCGTCGCCGCCGCCTGGTCGCGCACCCTGGACCCGGCGCACGAACTCACCGCCTCCACCCCCCGCGCCGGCCTGCCCCTGATGCTCCGACGCACCATCGCGGTGCTCGCCGTGGTCCTGCCCGCGCTCCTGGTGGAGGGCCGGCTGACCGGAACCACGACGGCCGCCCAGTGGCTGCTGCCCTCGCTCGCCTTCACCTCCACGGCCCTGGCGCTGGGCAGCGTGATCGGCGTGACCCGCGCCGCCACCGGGCTGGTGGCCGCCTGGGCGGTCGTCGTCGCGGCACCCGCCTGGGGCACCGACGAGATCCCCGTCGTCCTGGCAGCGGACCGACTGCCCCTGTGGGGGACGCTCCTCGTCCTCGGCACCGGCACCGTGATCGCCCGCAGACACGCCTACTCGGCGCTGTGACTCCACGCTCGACCCTCGAAAGGGACCACCGCATGACACCCGTACCGAGCGCGGCCGACACCGCGCCGAAGACCTACGCCTGGGAGATCCGGGCCACCGGCCTGAAAGTCCGGGCCGGACGCCGGAAGATGGCCGTCGACGGTCTCGACCTCGCCCTCGGCACCGGCGCCCACGGCCTGCTGGGGCCCAACGGCGCGGGAAAGACCACCCTGATCCGGGCCCTGGCCACCGTGCTGCGCCCCGCCGAGGGCGAGCTGGAGCTGCTCGGCGAATCCGTGAACGGGAGAGGCGACCACCGGGCGCTGCGCCGCCGCATCGGCTACCTGCCGCAGGAGTTCGGCTACTACAAGCGCTTCACCGTCCGGGAGTTCGTCGAGTACATGGCCTGGCTGAAGGAGGTGCCCAAGGCGGACGTCCCCGGGGCCGTCCAGCGGGCCGTCGAACGGGTGGGCCTGGCGGACCGCGCCGACCACCGGATGAAGACCCTGTCCGGGGGCATGGTGCGGCGCGCCGGCATCGCCCAGGCCATCGTCAACGACCCCGCGGTGCTGCTGCTGGACGAGCCGACCGCGGGCCTGGACCCGGCGCAGCGGCTGCGCTTCCGCGAGCTGCTGCAGGAACTCGGTCGGGACACCTGCGTGATCGTCTCCACCCACCTGGTCGAGGACGTCGCGGCCGCCTGCTCCGACGTGGTGCTCTTCGCCGACGGCCGCCTCGTCTTCCAGGGCACGCCGGCGGACCTCGCCGCGGCGGGCGGCGACGAGTACCCGGGCGACAGCCCCCTGGAGCGCGGCTACTCGGCGCTGCTGCACACCTCCGAGGCGCGGGTGGGTGCCTGGTGAGCGGGCGTGTGCTGGGGATCGAACTGAAGCGCTCCGCCGCCCCGTGGGCCGGCCTCCTGATCCTGGGCGGCAGCCTGGCGTTCATCCACCTGATCAACGGTCTCTGGTGGTACGGCGCCGCGGCCTGGACGGCCCAGTGGACGACGATGGCGCTGACCACCCGGGTCATGCTGGCCTTCGGATGGCCGATCGCCGTGGGCCTCGGGGCGTTGCACGGGCTGCGCGACTCCCGCTCGCGGATGACCGAACTGCTGGCGACCACACCACGGCCGGCCTGGCGGCGGGCGGCGGTGCCGGCCGGCGTGACGGCGGTCTCGCTGGCGGCGGCCTTCGGCCTGCTCGTGCTCTGGGGCGCGGTCCAGGTGGCGCGCGGCGGCACCGCCTACCAGACCCTCGGCTGGCTGCCGATCTCCCTGGTGGCGGTGCTGGCCCTGGTCGCCGGAGCCGTGTTCGGCATGGGCGTCGCCCGGGCGCTGCCCTCCGTGCTCACCCCGCCGTTCCTGGTGCTGGTCTTCCTCATGGCGAACGTCCTGCTGCGGCAGTTCACGGACGGCGAGCTGCCCTCGGGCACGGTGCCGAACCGGTTCGCCCTGCTGTCCCCCGCGACCGACATGCCGCGGGAGATGCTGCTGACCCTGTCCGGTGCCGTCCACCTCGGCCAGACACTCTGGCTGCTCGGACTGCTCGGCACCGGCTTCGCCCTGCTGTGCGCCGCGACCCGCCGGGCCCGGCTGATCGCGCTGGCCCCCGTGCTGGTCGGTGCGGCGCTGGCGCTGCTGGTCCTCCCGGCCTCCGAGCGCGACTCGTACGTCGTCGACCGGGCGGCCGCCGCCCTGGTCTGCGACGGGCCGGTGTGCGTGACGCGGGCGCACGGCGCACAGCTGCCCGATGTCGCGCGGCACGGCAAGGAGGCCTTGCGCGTGCTGCACGACGCCCTGGGGGACCAGGCACCGACCGCGGTGCGCGAGGAGACCGGGTTGCGCGCGGTCGGCGACGACCGCACGCTCTCCGGAGACACGGTGCTGATCGACTTCGACGACCCGCTGCTCGCCCCGTCGGCGCGGATCGACCTGACCCGCCTCCTGGTCGGCCAGGGCCTGGCACCGAACTGCCGTCCGCGCACCACCCGGGAGGGCGGCGGGCTGATCGACCTGCCCGCGCAGAGCATCGCCACGAGCCTGGCCCTCGGGGACCAACGGCTCGAACCGCTGCGGCTGCCCGACCCCGACGGCTACGCGCAGGCCACCTGGGAGAAGGCCGAGGCCGCCTGGGCGAAGGTGTCGGCCCTGCCGCCGGCCGAGCAGCGCGCCCGGATCGCCCGGGCGCACGCCGCCGCGCTCTCCTGCGAGGACGGGCTCGCGGCGCTGACGGGGGAGGCGACCCGATGAGGTGGCTGGTGCTGTACGCGCGTTCCCGACGGATGCCCGTCTCGGCCGCTGCGGTCGTGCTCGCCGCGCTGGCGGCGTGGGCCTTGGAACAGGGCGGTGTGAAGGGCGCGGAGCTCCACATCGCGGTCATGCTGCTGACCGCGAGCGTGGCGGCCGCTTCCGCCGGGCTCGGCGGGCAGGACACCGCGCTCGACCGGACGGCCGCGATCCGGTGGCTGCCCCGCCGGGTGGTGCACGTGCTGCTGATCGGCGCGGTCGCCGGGGCGGCGGCGCTGGCGGCGGTTCAGGCGGCGGGGCACGGGACCGTCCCGACCGCGCTCGTCGTCCGGGACGGCGCGGGCCTGGCCGGCCTGGCCGCGCTCGGGGCGGTGCTCTGCGGGGCCCCGTTCGCATGGATCCTGCCGACCGGCTGGCTCACGTTCACCCTCCTCGTCCCGCCGCCGGGCGGCACCGTGGGGGAGGTGGCCGCCTGGATGGTCCTACAGCCCGAAACGGCGCTGTCCACCGGGACGCCGTGGCTCCTGTTGGGGGTTGGCACGCTGCTGTACGCGGTGGCGGGCCCGCGCCGCTAACGGTCCGGGGCCGGCCAGGGGTCGGTTCAGGGGCGTTCGAGGTGCTGGAGGACGCCGCCGATCGAGAAGCAGAGCGCGCCGGTGAGGGTGCCCCAGTTGGCGACGTCGGCGCTGATCAGGGCGTCGGTGGCCGGGCGGGTGAAGGCGGCGAGCGCCGACACCATGAACAGGACGGAGCCGAGCTGGTTGACGGCGACGATCCACCAGCCCAGGTCGCGCCGTCGGACGCACGGCCGGTGCACGTGGCAGATCTCGACGAAGGCGAGGTGGCCGGAGACGAGGAAGAGCACGCAGCCGATGACGTCCGGAGTCCAGATCAGCCGGTTGACCTGCTGGACGCTCAGCCCCTGCAGGAAGGAGTCGAGCAGGTTGACGGCGAACACCAGGGTGCCGGCGAACAGCACGAAGGCGCTCAGCCAGTCCACCCGCATCGGCTCGTAGCTCCACCACCGCCAGCGCCGGGTCACCAGGGCGCCCGCGCCCCCGGGCACGTGGCGCGGGGCGTTGACGACCTGGAGCAGCGACACGTAGCCGCCGGTGTTGAAGAACAGCCCGCCGAGGAAGTAGATCCAGGCGCAGGTGGTGGCGTCGCCGGAGCCGAACTGGGCGACGGCGGCGCCGGCCGCGAACAGCGCCCCGCCGATGACGAAGGCGGTGGCGGCGATCGCGTTGAGCCGGCGCAGGCGCGCGACGGAGGTGCCGTCGGCCCTGGCGTGCCGGGCGGTGGCCGCCCCGGCGGGGTGCACGGCGATGAGCCCCCGGCGCCGGGCGAGCCGTGATTCCCAGACGGCGGTGCCGCCGCCGGGCGGGTGCCAGGTGAGCCGGGTGGTGAACGGTCCCGCGCCCTCGGCGCGCTGGTCGGGCTGTCCCACGGGCCGAGCCTAGACCGCCCGCCGGTCCGTCCGGCGGGCGCAACGCCGCCCGCCTGGGCGCGGCGCCGGGCTACTTCCCGGGTGCCTGCGGTGACGGATCGTCGGACGAGCCCCGGGGCCGCCGGTCCCCGAGGAGCAGTTCCCACACCCGGCGCCGGTCACCCGAGTCCTGCGGGGCGATGCTCTGCACGATCCCCAGCGCGACGGCGGCGAGAACCTGGCCGGACGAGGCGATCACCCCGAGCGTCACCGCCCACCACGGGGCACCGCTCAACGCGGCCACGGCCGAGCCGCCCCCGGTCACGCCCACCCCGGCGAACAGGCGGGCCGCGGAGACGGCTCCTCCTGCCCGATCGCTGAAACCCGTACCTGCCGACCGTCGGCGCATCGTCGACCCTTCCCGCTGACCGTGACTCCGTGTACCGCTTGCTGCTGCGCCGCTCACTGTGGCCGCGCCCGAGCCGCTGCGGTAAGGGCGAACACGTTGCGGTACGCGCGAACACGTTGCGAGGAAGGCGCAACAATGAGCACGGGAGGGAAAGCGCAATGAGCGACGAGCAACAGGACCGGGGGACGGACGAGTCGGCCGGGCGGAGCCTGCCCGGTGTGGAGGGCCGACCGCGCGCCCCGCAGGCCGGCCCTCCGGAGCGGCGCCGGCGCCGGCGGATCGTCTTCACCAGCGAACTCTCCGACGACCTCGCACCGGCCGTACGGGAACTGGCCGTCGCCCTGCGGCTGCTCGCCGGGCAGCTGGAGACGTCGATGACCGCCTACGCGGCGAGCCTGAACCGCAGCACCTCGACGCTCTCGCGCTACTTCAGCGGGATCGAACTACCGGGCGCGGACTTCGTCGAGCGTCTGATGGACGACGCGGAACGGCAGTCGGGCACGCCGATGGCCCGGGGCGGTCGGGAGGCCGTCCGCGCTTCCCACCGTGCGGCGCAGCGCCACCTGGCACCCAGGACCGCCGAACTGCAGGGGCTCCGGGACGAGGTCACCACGGCCCACCAGAGGGCGGAGGCGGCGGCGCGCACCGTCCGCATGCTGGAGGCCGCACTCGAGGAGGCCCACGAGCAGGCCCGACGCTGGTCCCTGGAGACCCGCCGCGCCATCGCGGACCTGAACGCCCGGACGGCCGGTCACAGCGTCGAACTCGACCTGGCCCGCAAGGACAACGAGCACCTGAGGGCCGAGCACGACCGGCTGCGCGGCTACGTCGACCAGCTCGAGCACGCCCTGGCCGCGGCCCGGACCCGGGCCGCCGAGGCCGAACACCGCCAGACGGACGCCGAACGACGCCTGGACGAGGCGGAGGCCGGGGCCGACGCACGCCGTCAGGAGGACGCCCGCCGCCAGGCCGAAGCCGACGAGCTCCGACGGGCCCTCGACCGGGCACGACAGGACCGGACCGCCGCCGAACAGCGGGCGCGGCGCAGCGCGGCCGAGCTCGCACGCATCCGGGCCCAGGGCGGGGGCGGCGCCGAGGCGTCCCCGCCCCGAGGCGCCGGGCAGGACCCGGAACCCGCCGCCGCGAGCGGTGCCGCGTCCGGTGCCGTCGGCACGGGAGGGCCGGGGACTGCCGACGGCACGTCGGAGGGCCGGAACGCAGCAGGCGGCAGCGGCGCCTTCCGGGGGTGGCTCGACCGCGTCCTGGTCGGCGACAAGGCCCGGACGCCCGCCACCCCTCGGCCACAGCAGGGGCAGCCGGGGCCGTCGGAGCAGGCGGGGCCTGCAGCGCGGAGGTCGCGGCGCAAGGAGCGCCAGGAGGCGGAACGCGCCGCCGCCGTCCGGCAGACCGCGGCGCGGCTCGCGCTCCACCAGGGGTACCGGACGGCCGAGCCGGTGGGGCGGGCCGGCGGGCTCGGCGGCTCCGCGGACCAGGCCTCGGACCGTCAGCGCCGCATCGGGGACTGGCAGGGGAGCACGATGGTGTTCGCCGACTCCGTCGAAGAGGCCGTGACGCGTCGCCAGGCCGCCGGAGACTGGGCAGGGGGCGCCGTGGTGTTCGCCGAGCTCGGCCGGGGCCTGGCGGCCGAAGGGCGCTGGGAGGAGGCCGCGGAAGCCGTCGACCGCGCGGTGGCCCTGCACGAGGGGGCCGGCGCCGCGGCCGCCGCGGCAGACCTGCTGACCGCCTTCGCCCAGGACCTCGCCGCAGCCGGACTCCGCCAGCACGCCGAGGTCGTCGCCGCCCGATCGGCGGTCCACCAGCGGGCCGGCAGCCGGACGGCCGGCGACCCGCCGGACGACGAGCCCCCCTACCGCCCCTACATGGGCCCTTAGGCGTGTCCGGGGGCCGGGTCCGCTCCGCTGCGGCACCGGCCTCCACGACGGCGCGCTGCTGGTCCGCCCCGACCACGTGATCGCCTGCGCACCGCCCTCGCGGCCCCGGACCCCCTCGCCGCCCTCACCGCCGCCGCCCGCCGGGCGCTGGGAGCCGACCGCCCCCCGATCCGCCGACGCAGCGCGGCCCTGGCCGGCCCGCCCGCTCGCAGGCCCCACCCGTTCGTTCCCGCCGCCGGCACGACCGCGTGCGCCGCCGCGACGACCGGCGCCGCTTCGGCCGTTGCTCCCGCCGCTGCCCCGGGGGCGGGCTTCAGCCGCCGACGGTGGTGAGGGCCGCGCGGGCCGCCGGTGCCTGCAGGGGGTTGAACGAGGGGTCGGTGGCGAGCGCCTTCGCCAGGTGGGTGCGGGCCTCACCGGTGCGGCCGAGGGCGCGTTCGATCTCGCCGCGGTGGTAGAGGAACAGGGCGTTGTCGTCCCAGCCGTGGGCGGCCGCCTGCTCGGCGAGGCCGATCGCCTCGGTGTCCGCGCCGGTGCGGTGCAGGGCCCAGGCCAGCGCGTCGGCGACGAGGACGCTGTGCCGGCGGTCCCATTCGGCGCGCAGCAGGCGGACGGCCTCGGTGGCGTCTCCGTGGTCGGCCTGGAACTGGCCGAGCGTGAGGTCGTCGACGACGCCGTTGGCGGCGGCGAGTCGCTGCTCGGCGGTGAGCAGCCGGTACTGCTCCCGGGCCCGGTCGTCGTGGCCGAGGGACTCGTGGAGTTCGCCGAGTTCGAGCAGGTACTGGGGGAGGGGGACGGCGGCGATGGCGGTGGTGTAGTCGCGGACGGCGTCGTCGGTGCGGCCGAGGGCGGCTTCGGTGCGGGCCCGGCCGGCGAGGGCGGGGGTGTGGGCGGGGTCGGTGCCCAGGGCCTGCTGGTAGCCCGTGAGGGCCTCGGCGAAGTGGCCCGAGTTCCGGTCGAGTTCGGCGAGCTGGTACTGGCAGTAGGCCTTGTCGGCGGGGTCGTAGGCGCCGCCGAGGGCCTGTCGGAGGGCGGCACGGGCGTCTTCGCCGCGGCCGTGCTGTTCGAGGTCGTACGCGGCGCGGGTGAGGGAGGCGGTGCCGGGTCGGCGGTCGAGGAGTTGCTGGACGGCCTCGGTGGCGCCGGCGTCGTCGCCGAGCTGGGTGCGGGCGTCGGCGAGGACGGCGTAGGCGGGCCAGTGCGCGGGCGAGGCGGCGATGGCCCGGTCGGCGAAGTCGCGTGCCCGGTCGAACAGATGACGGGCGTTGGCGAGGGCGCCGAGTCCGGTGAGGGCGTCGGCGTTGCCCTCGGGGGACAGCGTGAGCGAGCGCTGCAGCGCCTCGTCGGCCTTGGGGTAGTACGAGGGGTCCGCGGTCAGCCGGGCCTGTTCGACGTACTCGGCGCCCAGCCGGGCCCAGCCGGCCGCGTCGCCGGGCAGCTGCCGCAGCCGCTGCTGGTCCGCGGCGATCGCCCCGGCCAGCGAACCGCCGGCGACCGGCGCGCTGCCCGGCCGGCGTCCGGCCCCGGGCGAGGGCCGGGCGTCGCCGGCGTGGCCGCGGTCCAGCGCCCCGAACGCGGCCAGGCCGCCGCACAGCGCGATGGTGGTGAGCAGCAGCGGCAGGCGGCGCATGGGTGTCCTCGGTGGTGTGCTGGGGGAAGGGGGGCCGTGCGGGTGGCCGGCGGCAGTGCGCGGGCCACCCGCAGGGCGGGAAGGGTCAGTTGGGCTGGTTGACGGCCTTGTCGTAGGGCAGCGCGACGTAGGGGAACGCGGGGCCGAACGGCTTGTCGGCGGTGTTGACCTTGTCGCCGGCGGCGAGGGCGCCGATCAGGTGGCCCGGGGTGGCGCCCTCCATCACCTGCAGGGCGATGTCGACGACGTCGTCGGTCAGGCGGCGGCCGTTGGGGAAGCCCTGGAAGTCCCCGTTCAGCACTCCGAGGCGGTCCGGGTGCGCGGTGACCGGGGTGGACATGTTGAGGCGGAGTTCCTCGGCGGGGACGAACTTCTTCGGGTTGACGTCCTGGTTCATCAGCTGCGAGTTCAGGTCGACCTGGAAGGGGCCGCCGGTGGCCTTGGCGATGCCGGTGAGGAAGATCTCCTGGAGGTCGGTGCGCGGGGTGGCCGGCGCCGGGAGGCCGTAGATCGACTGGATCAGCTGCGGCACCTCAGGGTTGAGGACCTTGGCGACCACGGCGGGCTGGTTGTGGTCCTCTGACGGCGGAAGGGAGTTGAAGGCGTCCTTCAGTCCGGCGGGCAGGACGACCTCGTTGACCACCGGGTTGCCCAGTCGCGAGACCTGGACGAACTTGCCGGCCGGCTCGGCCTTGCCGGGGCTGAGCTTGAGGGTCTGCTTCTCGGTGCTGGACCAGACCCCGATGACGGGGTTGCGGGTCGGGTCGCCCTTGTACGCGAGGCGGCTCTTGGGCACCTGGATGGAGAGGGAGTTGACGTTGTACCCGGCGAGGGTGTTCTGGCCGACCTCGGAGAGGTTGCCGCCGTAGAGCAGGTCGAAGACCCGCAGGTCGAGGAAGAACGGGTCGGCGGCCTGGGTCGCCACGGTCTGTCCGCCGCCCGGGAGTTGGACGGTGGCCTGGTTGCGCAGCCGGCCGTAGTCGGGCATCGACGCGCGGCCGGTGTCGGACGGCGCGGCCGTGCCGTGCTCGACCAGGGTGACCGGCTCGCAGCCCGGGCGCAGCTCCTGGAGCGTGTAGTACTGGCGGAACAGCAGGGTGGGGTCGGTGAGGTTGTTCACGACGCCGTTGTTGTAGAGGAAGGTGTTGGTGCCGCGCTGGTCCTCGGTGTGGAAGGTCCACCGGTAGGTGAGGTCGGGCCTGCCGGTGCCCTGGGAGTCGATGTTGATGTCGTAGTGCGCGCCGTCGGCCCAGGGGTAGAAGTTCGGCCCGCCGTTGGGCTCCTGGAACGGGAGCCAGTTGGCGACGAGGGTGACGGTGTCCTGGTCGTCGGGGCTGGTGAAGGCGTAGACGTCGGTGTTGTCGACCTGGGGGTCGGCGGCGATCAGCGGGGCCTCGCGGTGGCTGGAGGCGGAGCTGACGCCCGCCCCGGAGCCGAGCAGCGCGCTGCTGGCCAGCGCCAGGCTCATGGTGGTGAGGAGCGCCGCGGCGCGGGCGGTGGACCTTCTGCGGGCAGGGCGGCGGGTGACGTTCATGTAGGTGCTGTGCTCGCTTCCATGACGGGCGTCGACCGCACCGGGCCCGGGTCGGGCCGGAGCGGGGGATCGGCCGGAGGGGCCGCATGGGGCACTGTGGACCGGATCCCGTCACCCCTTCGCGAGCGGGGCGCGTGCGGCCTGGTCGTCTCACCCGCACGGACCAGCGATGTCACCCGGCCGGTCGCGGCACAACCGGGCGCGCTGCCTTCGTAGTTGCAGTAATACTGCAACTGGGGGCCGGTCGCCGGTCGAGGCGCCGGGGCTCTCGGAGAGGTCGCCGGTGCTTGCCGGTCCGAGCGGTCGATCATCCGTCAGGTGTTCGGGGGGCGGGAACGGGCGTCCGAAGGTGTTGCCCCAGCCGGGTGGTGCCGTCGACCGCGACGGAGTGGTGCCAATCCGGAGTCGCCCCCGGAACCGGATGGTGTGCGTCGGGCCGACCGGCCCGCATCCCACTTCCGCCGGTCCGGGCGTCGCCGCCGTGGCGGCGGCCCCGTCCCCGGAGGCCCAGCGTGGCGGTCCCACGATCCCTCGTCCGGACAGGCACGGCGGTGGCAGGCGCCCTGCTCCTGCTCGGTCTCGCCGCACCCCTCGCCGGCGCCCATCCCCTGGGGAACTTCTCCCTGAACCACTACTACGGCTTCACCGTCCACCCGGACGCCCTCGAGGTCCTCGCCGTCACCGACGCCGCAGAGATCCCCACCCTCCAGGAGCAGCCGAAGCTGGACCGCGACGGTGACGGCACCGTCGACGAGACCGAACGCGCCGCCTGGGCCCGGGAACAGTGCGCGCAGACCGCGCAGCGCCTCCGGGTGACGACCGACCGGGCGCCCGCCGCGCCCCTGCCCTGGAGCACCGAATCGGCGCAGTTCCGCTACGAGGACGGCGCGGCCGGACTGCGCACCAGCCGCCTCGAATGCGTCCTGCGAACCGGGCTGCACGTTCCCGCCGCCGGCACCACCCTCACCGTCGCCAGCGGCATCGACCCCGGCCGGGTCGGGTGGAACGAGATCACCGCCCGCGGCGACGGCACCACCCTCGACCACTCCGACGTCCCGGCCCGGTCGGTCTCCGCAGAACTGCGCGACTACCCCCGCGACCTCCTCGACAGCCCCAGCGGCGCCACCCACGCGCAGTTCCGCGCGCAGCCCGGCGACGGCGCGGGCGCGGCACCGGGAACGGCCGCCAGGGCCGACCGCTCCGGGCCCACGGCCTGGCTCGCCGGACTGGACGCCCGCCTCGCCGAACTCGGCGCCGCCCGGCGGCTCACCGTCCCGCTCGGCCTGCTCGCCGTCCTGCTCTCGGTCGTGCTGGGTGCCGGGCACGCGCTGCTGCCCGGCCACGGCAAGACCGTGATGGCGGCCTACCTCGCGGGCCGCCGCGGCAGCATCCGCGACGCGGTCACCGTCGGAGCCACCGTCACGGTGACCCACACCGCCGGCGTCCTGGTCATCGGCCTGGGCCTGACGGTGTTCTCCTCACTGGCCGGCGACGCGGTGCTCGGCTGGCTGGGCGTCGTCAGCGGTGCCCTGGTCGCCGCCGTCGGCGCCGGCCTGCTGCGCGACGCCCTCCGGCGCCACGACCTCCGACCCCACGGACACGTCCCGCGACCCACGTCGGGCACCGACGGCGAACCGGCCAGGGAACTGGCGCACGCCTCGGCGGCAGGCACCGGCCACCACGACCACCAGCACCCGCATTCGCACCCGCACCCCGTGGCCCATCACCAGCACGTGCACAGCGACCACGGGCATGGGCACGGGCACGACTACGGGCACGGGCATGGGCATGGGCACGGGCACGACCACGGGCATGGGCACGGGCACGACCACGGGCACGATCACACGCACGATCACATGCACCACAAGTCCGGCCGCTCGCGCGGTCATGGGCACGGCCTGTTCGGACACGGCCACCATCACCACCACCATGACCACACCGCACCCGGCCGCCGCAGCCTGATCGGCCTCGGCATCGCCGGCGGCCTCGTCCCCAGCCCGTCCGCCCTGGTGGTCCTGCTGGGCGCCGTCGCCCTCGGCCGCACACTCTTCGGCGCGGCCCTCGTGGTCGCCTACGGCCTCGGCATGGCCGCCACCCTGACCGCCGTCGGCCTGCTCCTGGTCCGCCTCGGCGACCGCCTGACCGTCGCGGCCGACGGCCCCGTCGTCGGCCGGCTGCGGCGCATCGCCCCGTACAGCGCCCTGCTGACGGCGCTGCTCGTCCTGGCCGTGGGGCTGGGACTGGTCCTGCGCGGCCTGCCCGCCACCCTGTGAACCGCATTCCCCCGGAGAGCGCCCCCATGACAGCACGTCCGGTACGCCGATCGTCCCTCCTGGTCTGCCTCGCCCTCGCCGCGGCCCCGCTGCTCACGGGCTGCGGGAGCGAACCCGACGGGAGCTTCGACGCCCAGCCCGGGACACCGTCCCCGACCTGCGTCCAGCACCAGAGCCGGACGCCGGGCACCCGGTACACCGGCGGCCAGGCGTCCGATCCGCGGGCGGTCCTGGAGATGATGCGCTTCTACACGGCCAACGGGACGAAGGCCTTCTGCGACGGCAAGCCGCCGACGGACACCGACCGCCGCTGGACCGACCTGTACACCGCGCTCGGCGGTGACCCGGTCCACGTACCGCAGCCCCGGCCGTAGCCGTAGGTGCCGTCACCGGACTCGGCGAGGCGGCGTCGCGAACGTCGTGAGAGGCATCGGGCAGGGGAGTCGACCAGGAGGAGCAGGCCACCGGCCCCGGTCTCGACGGTGTCCGGGCGCGCCGGGGGCGGGGCACGGACGTTCGTGCGTGGCGTCGGCGCCGTGAGGCAGATCGTGGTGGGCACTGAACCTGATCGCCGGGCCGGACGTCCGACTGAGGGAAGATCACGCAGGACCGCACTGGCCGGGCCGGACGAGGAACACCTCCGTCCCCGGGCGGCCGGAGGTGGCGGCGTGGACCGGTGCGCACTTCCGAGAACGGCGGTGCGGCCGGATTCCCCGGGCCCAGGCCCACCCGTCCCATGGCCCAACAGCCCATCCCCGGAAAGGGAATGATGAAAGCAGGAATCGCCATAGCAGCGGCAGCCGGAATCCTGGCCACCGGATGCGTGGCCGTCAGCGTCGCCAGCGCCTCCTCACCGCAGGACGCGCGCGGCAACGCCGTTGCCGCACCGGCCTCCCTGGATCAGGCGGACCCGGACAGCTCCGAGGACGACTCCTCGGAGCTGTCGGCCGTGAGGCCGACGCCCACCTCGACCCGGGGACCGTCGAAGCCGAAGCCCACCTCGACGGGGAAGCCCCCGAAGCCGCCCAAGCCCACCGCGACACCGGAACCCTCGAAGCCCCCGAAGCCCCCGAAGCCGACGCCCACCTCGGCCCCGGTGCCCTCGAAGCCGCCGAAGCCTCCCAAGCCGCCGAGGCCGACGCGCGGATCGACCACCGAGGATCCGCTGTCGCTCCCGGGCGACGCCGACCCGGACTGACAGGCGCCACCGCCACCGTGCCCCGGAGACCCGCCCCCCGCCTGGTCGACGCGCCGGCCGGTCCCGGGCATCCGTCCCGCCCGCACGGGTTCGCGCCGCACCCGCGCCGTCGTTTCGGCCCCGGCCCTCCCGCGCCGCTCCCGCGCAGGAGGGCCGGGGCCCCGGGTGCCACAGGACGGCGTCCCGGTCGAGGCCCTGGAGTTCGAGACCGTCGGTCAGCCCGTCGGCGGGGCGGTCGCGGGAGTGGTGGCGGGCTCGGCCGGGGCGGTGGCGGTGGGCGTGGCGGTGGGGGGCGTTGCCGGGTCGGTGTCGAGCCCGGTGAGCATCTCCCGGGTGAAGCCGAAGAAGTACGTGGCCAGGAAGCCCGCGGCGTAGCCGACCGCCAGGCCGCCCGCGTAGATCAGGACGGTGGTGCCCGGGTTCTCGTTGCCCTTGAGCAGGGGGAACAGGGCCCAGCCGGAGGGGCCGATCGCGGTGGCGCCGACCGTGGCGCCGAGCATGTTGAAGAAGCCGACGAACGAGCCGCCGGCGGCGCCGCCGACGCAGGCGGTCACGAACGGGCGTCCCAGTGGCAGCGAGACGCCGTAGATCAGCGGTTCGCCCACGCCCAGGAGCCCGGCGGGCAGCGCGGACCTGATGGTGGCGCGGATCGAGGAGTTCCTCCTGAGCCGGAGGAGGACCGCGATCGCGCAGCCGACCTGGCCGGCCCCGGCCATGGCCAGGATGGGCAGCAGCACGGTGTAGCCCTGCTGCTCGATCAGCGTGGTGTGGATCGGGATCAGCGCCTGGTGCAGCCCCAGCATGACCAGCGGCAGGAACAGCCCGCCCAGGAGCAGCCCGGCGAAGGCGCCGCCGTGGGCCAGCAGCCAGGTCGCGCCGGTACCGATGCCGGTGGAGACCTCGCCGGCCACGAACATCAGCCCGAACAGCGTGACCAGACCGGTGACCAGCAGCGTCAGGGTCGGCGTGAGCAGGACGTCCAGGGACTCGGGTACGAACCTGCGGCACTGCTTCTCGACCCGGACGGCGAGGGCGGCCGCCGCCAGGGCGCCCAGCACCCCGCCCTGTCCGGGGGAGAGCGTCTGGCCGAGGACGGAGACGTGGGCGACGCCCGCGTAGACGATCACGGCGGCGGCCGCACCGCCGAGGACCGGCGTGCCGCCGAACTCCTTGGCGGTGTTGTAGCCGACGAAGACCGCGATCAGCGACATGAAGCCGGAGGCGATCGCCGTCAGCGCCGGGCTGATCCCGGGCAGCCAGCCCAGGTTGACCAGCAGTCCGTTGACGCCGGCGATGATGCCCGCCCCGATCAGGGCCGGGATCAGGGGGACGAAGACATCGGCGATCCGGCGCAGCAGCAGCTTCACCGGGGTGGCGTTCTTCCGCTTCCGTGCCGCCCGCAGTGCCGCGCCCTGCACGGCCAGCTCCTCGGCGGTCGTGGCGGCGGTCATAGCGGTCGTGTCGGTCGTGGCGGCGCCTGCCGGGGTGGCGCTGCGCTGCTCGGCGACGAGTCGCTCGAAGGCCTGGGTGATCCGGGCGACCGCCCCGGGGCCGAGCACGATCTGGTAGGTGTCGTCCTCGACCACGCCCAGCACCGCCGGCACGGCCTGCAGGGCCGTGCGGTCGACGAGGGACCGGTCGCGCAGACCGAGCCGCAGCCGGGTCATGCAGTGGGCGATGGAGGTGATGTTGTCCGCGCCTCCGACGAGAGGGAGTACCGCGGCGGCGGTGACGTGGTTCTTGTCGTCAGACATGGTCCTGGCCTTGCATCGCAGGGGTGTGTCGGAACGCTTCCCGGGGGACGGGCGCGTTACGCGGCGGCGGGCGGCGCGTCCCCGGGACGGCCTCCGACGTCGACGACGAACCTCGTTTCGATGACGGCGCCGTGACGGTGCGTCGACGACGGAAGATCGTTCGACTGTTACATGACAGTGACGTTTCGCACACAACCGGTGACGCCGGGTGAGTCGTCCTCCGAACAGACAGCACCCGAACCGCACCGACCGTGCCATCGGGTCGAACGACCACCTCCCCTGAAAGGGGTGCACCCGTGATCGTCTCCCAGCGGAACTCCATGCGCCTGGCCGCCGTCGCCACCCTCGGCGCGCTGCTCGTCGGAACGGCGGGCACCGCCATGGCGGCCGCCCCGACCGCCCCCGCCGCCACCCCGACCGCCGCCACCCCGACCGCCGCCGCCACCATCAGCGCCAAGCCGTCGGTCACCACCGTCCAGGCCTGGCAGCTGTTCCGCGTCACCGGCACCACCACCGGCCTCACGGCCGGCAGCACGGTGACCCTGCAGCAGAGGCAGCACGGTGCGTGGGTCACCCTGCCCGCCTCCGTGCACACCGCCCGCAACGGCTCCTACTCCCTCGGCGTCAAGCTCGGCATCAAGGGCCAGAACGAGCTGCGCATCGTCAGCGGGAGCGTCGCCTCGCCCGTCTTCGCCGTCACCGTGCGCTGACCCACGGCCCGGGCCCGCCGTCACGGCGGGCGACCCGGCAGCCCGCCGCCGTCCCGGACGGTGACGGGCTGTCCGTGCGCGGTGCAGCAGTCCGGTCCGCGCCACGGACGGGCAAGGTTCGCGCGGACCGCACGAGGACCGCGACCGCGGCGGAATCGCCCGTTCCGGGTCTGCCAGGCGTGGTAGCCGCCGATCCAGGCGCCCATGACGCGGACGTACGTCTCGACGGCGCCAACTTGCGTCGGGTCGAGACCGAGCCGACGGCACAGGTCCGGCAGCTCGGCCGCCAGTCGCTGGAAGTCGGCGATGCGACGGTCCACTTCGGCGCGGCCCCCGGTGAGTGCACCGCGGCGGCTCAGGCCGCGTTCGTGTTCGAGGACGAGGACGAGGTTGTCCATGTCACCGCGGGCTTGGACCGCTGCCGCCTGCAGGGCCCCTGCCCGACCCCGGTGGGCCGGCCCCGGTTCGTCCCCGGGCCGGCGGGGCGGCCGCCCCGCCCGCTGCGCGGTGTCGGGCAACGCTGCGTGAGGGAAGGGCCGTTGGCGGAGGGCGGGCCTCCGGACGCCTCCGAATACCGGGTCCGCGGAACCGAACGGGCGGGGCGGTCCGGGGAAATCGGCCGCCCCGCCCCGGCCCTCCTACGAGAAGCAGTACCTGATGAGCCACAGGACGGCGCCCGCGACCAGGCCGTTCCCGAGGAGCCGGACCCCGTCGTCCGGGTCGCGGCGCGGCTGCGAGCCCGTGCGACCCTCGCGCTGGCCCCGGCGCAGGCGGACCTCTACTGGTGGGTGGACGCGCGCGAGCTGCGACGCGAGAACCTCGTACCGGATTTCGCGGACGCGGTCGGCAGCAACCAGGAACTGCTGAGAGGGGCCCTGAAGACCATCGACGCCGCGCTGCGGGACGACACCGGACGGCGCGACGACGGGCCGTGACCGGGTCGGGCGGCCCGCCGGCGTCACCGGGTCGAACGGCCCGCCGACGCTCCGGGCCGGGGACGTCTGCCGGCGTACCGGCCCTGCCGTCGCCGTGCCGCGCGTGGCCGGCCCGTAAGGTGTCTGCCGTGAACGACCGGCATGAGTGGCGTGTAGCGGTGGACCCGGGCCTCGTCGTCCAGCCGACCTGCGGGCACCTGGACGGGCTCCGGGAGGTCCCCGCGCACACGACCGCCGGCTGCGAGGACTGCCTGCGGGCCGGCACCGCCTGGGTCCACCTGCGGGCCTGCCTGAGCTGCGGGCACGTCGGCTGCTGCGACAGTTCGCCCGGGCAGCACGCCTACCACCACGCCCGGGCCCACCACGGCCACCACATCGCCCGCTCGCTCCAACCGGGCGAGGACTGGGCCTGGTGCTACACCGACGAGCTCTTCCTGCGCCCCGCCTGACCGGCCCCGGGACGTCGGCGAAAAATTCTTCGGCCGGGCTGTCACATCCGGCGGGGGCGGCGGGTCAGTGGAGTGTTCGAGCAAGCGCAACGAAGCGCGGCGGGATCCGTCCGCCGGCTCCTCCTCCGCACGGGACCGAGGTACCAACCATGTCTGTCGCCCATGTCGTCCTTGCCGTCGTCAGCGCCCTCTGGGTCGGGTTCTCCGGTGTCTCGCTGGCGCGGCGCGCCGAGTTCGTGACCCAGCCGCTGGTCGAGTACGGGGTGCCGCGTTCGTGGTGGGCCTGGCTGGCGCTGGCCAAGCTCGCCGGGGCGGCGGGCCTGCTGGTCGGTCTCGCGGTGCCGGCCGTCGGCGTGGCCGCGGCGGTCGCCCTGATCCTCTACTTCCTCGGCGCCGTGCTCACCACCCTGCGGGTCCGCTCCTACAGGACCATGCCCTTCCCGCTCCTCTACCTGGCCCCGGTGGCGGTCACCCTGGGCCTGGGCCTCGCGGCCTGACCGTCCCGGCGCCGGGCGGCGGGGCGACCCGCCGCCCGGCGCCCGCGCGTCGTGGCGCGACCGCCGCTACGCCGACTTGCTGGCCGTGCACCAGACGCAGCGATAGCCGTCGAACCGGTTGTGGGAGTCGACGCTGAGGTACTCGTCGATGAACTCCAAGGGGCCCCAGGTGTGGCGCAGTTCGGTATCGCGGCCCCGGCATTTCCGGCATTGCCTGAACCAGAGGCAGTGCTCCGCCTGAGGGGTGCCCCGGTAGTTCAGGAAGATCCCGTAGAGCGCGAAACTGCCGTCGTACCGCTCCCAGGACTTCCAGTCGTGTCCATTGCAGAGCGCCTTGTTGATCGCATTTCCGAGCGGCATGGAAATCCCTTTCCCCAGAGGGAACCGAGGAGGCGAGGCACCCGCGGTATCCCCACGGGAGGAGATCGACATGCGGCGGGAAAGCCGGGGGCGACGGAAAACCGGTGGGACGCACCCGCTGCGCCCGTCCAGAATGGCCGCGTGCCGCACCAAGCCGATCAGTTGCTCGCCGACCTCGACCCGCTCTCCCACCCGGAGCGTCAGCGGCTCGTCGTCCGCACGGCCCGGGAGCGTGCCGCCCTCGGCGACCTCACGGGCCTCCTGTCCGGCCTGGAGCGCCACGGCGTGTACGGCCGTCGGCTGGCCGCGCTCGCCGCCTCGGCCGGCCGCGCCACCGGCTTCCTCGCCGAGCGGCTGACCGACCCCGACCCGGTGGTCCGCGGGTACGCCCTGCGCGCCGCCCGGACCCGCAGACCCGGATCGGCCTGTACGACCCCGTCCCGGCGGGCTGGGCGGTGATCGGGCAGAGCCAGTCGACCGGCCAGAAGACCATCGAGTACCTCGGCGGCGCACCGTACCTGGCCAGGGTGGCGGTCCTGGCGAACACCGCGGTCCCGGCCGGCTGGGTGCTGGTGGCGGTGTCCGGCGACGCCCAGACCTCCCAGGTCGTCTACCTCCAGGGCGCGCCCCACGGTGCGACGGCCACCGCCGACGTGGCCTGCGCGATGCCCGGCGGCCGGGTCTACGGCTACGCCGTGCCCGGCGGCTGGACGGTCACCGGCAGCGGCACCAGCGGACCCTGCTCCTACCAGAACCTGCGCTTCCCCTGACCCGCCCCGGGAGCCGAGGCCCGGTCGCCACCGCCCCGATCCCGCGCAGTCGGAGGGCGTGAGGCCAGCCCCGACCACCTCCGGCCGCCGGACCGTCCTCAGCCCTTGAGCATCACCAGTGGCAGGCCACCGCCGCGCCGTGCGCCGCCCGTCCCGTCGACCTGGTAGCGGTCGGCCTCCAGGTCCGCGGCGAAGCGCTCCAGGAACTCCCGCAGGCCGGCGCTCTCGTAGCGGGCCCGCCAGCCCTCGTGCGACCAGTCGATGATCTGACCGCGACGCTCCGGCGTGGGCGGATCCAGGTCGATGCAGATCACGTCACCGTTGCCGATCCCGATGACGGGGATCCACCCGGCGGACCAGGCGACGTCGCGGCGGATCACGCCGTCCTCCTCCCGCTCGTCCCACGGCGGGTCCCCGGCGTCGACGACCCGCTCACGCCAGTCGTCCGCCATCGCGGCGAGCGAGTGGAGCGCGTCGTGCCAGCCGATCAGGACCCCCGGCAGGCCGTCGTGGCAGCGGTAGGACTCCCTGACGTCCTCCGGGAGCTCCACCCCGATCACGGCCTCCACGGCCGCGATCTCCTCCTCGGTGGCACCGGGCGGCATCGCGGCCACCACCTCCGGGGCGATCCGCCCGAGCGCGGCCTCGATCCGCGCCCAGATCTCCTGCATCGGGAATCCCTCCGTCGTCACGACGGACGGAACGTAGCACCCGCCACTGACGCCGGACCGGGCAGCCGCTTCCTCCCGCGTCGGCCCGGGTGGCGTGGCCCCGCTGTGGAGCCACGCCACCCCGGCAGTTCGGCTGCGACTCAGCCCATCGTGCAGGCGAGCTGCGCCTTCACCGCGTTCCGGAGGTCCTCCTGGGCGCGGCAGTCGGCGCTGAAGACGTCCTCCCACTTGGGGCTGATGACGTGGACGTTGACGATCTCGGTGACGACGTCGACGCTCTGGGCCTTGATGGTGTTCTGGGCGATCAGTACCTGCTGCGTCGGTGCCGTCTGGGCGCCGATGACGCCGCCCTCGCCGTAGTAGAGGTTGGTGATCTTGGTGTAGACGGTGACCCGCTTGCCCTGGATGTCGTTGCCGACGATGGCGACCGTCCAGTCCTTGTAGTTGCGCTGCCAGCCGAAGTTGGTCCGCTGGTTCAGGGCGGACACGGCGGCGTACCCGAGCTTGGCGACCCAGTAGTGCTTGATCAGCGGGCGCCCGCCCGGGTGGTCCCGGGGGTGCGCCGGCTCGCCCAGCTGCACGTCGCCGAACCGGGCCTCGTTCGCGATGTCCAGGCGGTCCGCCGCCGAGCTCGAGGCGGGCGCCGCGCCGGCCGGTGCGGCGATGCCTCCGGTGACGGCGAGGGCCGCGGCCCCGGCGACCACGGCCGTCCTCCACGTTCCGACCGGCCGCTGACTGGTTGCCATCCTGGTACTCCTCGATCTCGTACGTCGACGAACGCGCGGGCACGCCCCCGTGCCCGCCGCCGGGGAACACCCGGCGACCCCGACTCTCGCCGAACCGCATCGGGCGCACATCAGTCATTTGACTGCGAGGTGCGCGTCTGACTGCGAGGTGCGCGTCGCGCGGCGGCCCACGGCGCGTCAGTCATGGCGGACCGGGCCGGGCCGTCCGGTCGCTGCCGGTTCGGCAGCCGGGCGGCGGCCGGGTCGCTCCGCCCGGGAGAGGTCCGTGTCCTCGTGTGCGTGAGGTCATGTCGACGGCGTGACCGGGGACCGTACGCCGAACCACTGCCCGGCGCCGTACTCCTCGAACCGTGCCACCTCGGTGAACCCCAGCTTCGCCGCGACGCGCATCGAGGCGCGGTTGGCGGTCCGGGTGCAGACCACCACCGGCTCGCGCGGAAACACGCCGGTGAACCAGTCGAGCGCCGCCGTGCACGCCTCGGAGGCGTACCCGTACCCCCAGGTCTGCGGCAGGAACATGTAGCCGAGCTCGGTCTCCCCGCCCTCCGGCCGGACGTGACCCGGACGCCCCGGGTCGCGCGGGTCGAGCGTGATCATGCCGATCATCGCGCCGCCGAGCTCGACCGCGAAGAAGCCGAAGCGCCGCCCGGGCACCCGGGGCATCGCGCGCTCGAGCTCGTCCCGCGGCCGGGCGCCACCGACGTGGGTGCCCACCTCCGGCGAGGCGAACAGCTCGATGAAGGCGGCGCGGTCCCGGGCCTCGGACCCGCGGAGCACGAGCCGTTCGGTCCTGATCGGGGCGGGCGGCCAGGCGGAGGCGGTCACGTCGTCCTGGTCCGGCATGAAGGGCTCCTGATCCTCGCGGCCGCACGGTGCGGCCCGCACGGCGGCGGCGCACAAAGGCCTCTGACGCCGCCGCAGATCGAGACGCGTTCCGGCGAGGGGCGGTTGCCTGCGCTCGGAGAGGGCCGCCACCCGCGTGCCACAGCCGTCGCCCCGTAGCGTTCATCGGCAGTCGACTGCAACGGGCAGCTGCCTGTCGTTGCGTTAGATCCAGGAGTGTTGCAACGATTTAAGCGCTTTCACCTGCGCAAATGCTGATCGGTCGCAACGAGAGTGTTGCCCGAATATGGAAAGCAACGTAGCTTTTCCATCGTCAGAAACGACGAGCGCAAGCACAGGAGAGACATCATGCAGAAGTTCGACACCCCCGCCCCCGTCACCGCCGTCCTGGACATCCCGGCGGGACTCATCCGGCTCACCGCTGCCGACCGCAGCGACACCGTGGTCGAGGTCCGCCCGGCGGACGCCTCGAAGAACCGCGACGTGAAGGCGGCCGAGCGGATCCGGATCGCCTACGCCGACGGAGTCCTGCGCATCGAGGCCGCGCCGGCGCAGAACCGGATCCTCGGCGACGGCGGACAGGTCGAGGTGAGCGTCCAGCTGCCGGCCGGCTCCCACATCGAGGCGAAGGCCGCCCTCGCCGAGCTGCGCGGCACCGGACGCCTCGGCGACGTCGTCTTCGAGGGCGCACAGGCCACGGTCGACCTCGACGAGACGGCGAGCGCCCGCCTCACCCTCCAGTCCGGCGACATCCACCTCGGCCGCCTGGGCGGGCCCGCCCGACTCGGCACCCAGAAGGGCGACCTCACCGTCACCGAGGCTGCCGGCGGCGCCGTCTCGCTGCACACCGAGCACGGCGACATCTCGGTCGGCGCCGCCCGCGGCGTGTCCGCCACCCTGGACGCCGGCACCTCCTACGGCCGCATCCACAACGCGCTGCACAACACCGACGGGGCCGCCGCCCGTCTGACGATCATCGCGACCACCACCTACGGCAACGTCACCGCCCGCAGCCTCTGAGCGGGGCGGAGCTTCCGACGGCCCACGCCGACGCGCAACCCCTCGGCCCCACCGGCCGAGGGGCGCGCATGCCACGCCGTGACCCACCGACGAAGGGGGCGGATCATGGTCCGGCAGTGGCTATCACGGCCACCGGGCGGGGGCACTCGCGGGCGGCCGGTCCCGCCCCCCGCCCGGTACGGCTCAGCTGCCGCCGGCCACCAGCCCGTCCAGCGCGTCGCGGTCGACGTTGAGGGTCACGCCGCCGTACGTCTCGTCGGCGCCGCCCCGGTACTGGTGGATGCGGTGGTGGGTCCACAGATCGTCGGGCAGCCCGGCCTGCCCGGTGGTCGTGGGGCGGCCGTCCCAGCGGGCGTACCAGATCGCGTCGGGCATCGGCGCACGTCCGTCCCGGGCGGCCGCGACGACGTCCGCGATGCCGGAGTTCACGCTGGAGTAGAAGCCGGAGCGGTACCCGGCCGCGTGCAGGGCCTCGGTCCAGCCGACGGTGAAGTCGACCACCGCCCGGCTGCACACCTCGTCGCCCGTCGGATAGGCCTCCATGTCGAGGTACACCGGGCTGCCCGGCCCCAGGCCCAGCGCCTGCAGCGCCGCCGCCGCCTCGCCCGCCTCCTCACCGCCCTGCTCCTCGGCCCGGTCCGGGTCGATCCGCAGCGGTTTGTCGTCCCGCTCGGCGCAGGGCGCCTGGAGCCCGACGTGCGTGGGCACCAGCTTCCACCCCATCGCCCGGACGGTGGCGACCCACTGCGGCGTCAACTGCTTCTGCTCACAGTGACGTTGACTACCGCTGCTGTAGATGTTCACCGCACCGTACGGTGAGGCGGTGCGCCAGGCGGACATCGCCGCCGCGGACGGGGCCGAGCAGGCGTCGAAGCCCGCGCCGGTGAACCGGTACTCCGGCAGCGGTTCCGCGACCACGGGAGGCGGTGCGGCAACGGGCGGGGCGAAGGGTGCGGGGCGGGCGGTCGGGGGCGCCGCCGCCGAGACGGGCGCGGCACCGTGGACGGCGCCGGCGAGCAGGACGAGCGGAAGCGCCAGGAGCGCGGTCGGTGAGGGAAGTCGCATCCCTCCGTCCTAGCCGCCGACCGCGGGCCCGCCCCGCCAACGTGCCGACGCGCCGCGTCCCGCTCACCCGGAATCACCACACGCCGGGCCCGGGCACCGGGCCGGTCCCGCGCCGGGCCGCGCTGATGGTGGGTCTGGCCCTCGTGGTGCCGGTCGTCTCCGTGGTCACCGTCACGTCCGGGGCGTGGCGCGGGACGGGCGGTCCCCCCTGGCGCCTGCGCCTCCGTCGACGTCAGTCGGCGGTGAGCACCAAATCGGCTATCAGGAAGTGGAGTTGCATGTCCTCGGTGGACTCCGCCCAGAGGCCTTCGGTGTCGAGCGCGGATGGTGCGACCATCCGGGCCTCGGCGACGATCTCGGGATGGCCGCCCAGGACTGCGGGTGGCCCGCCCGCCAGCGGGCCGGCGTGCTGATCGCGGCACCGATGCTGAGGCTGCGCGGACACCGTCGCCCGGGCCGACGGCTGAGAGCCCCGGAGGTCGGCTACGTGACCAGGTGGAAGTCGGGATGCCGAAGCCAAGCTGCCAGGAACTCCACGTCACCGACATGCCGGAACCAGCGGCCGGCGCCGCCCGTGTCGTAGGAGACCTCGGCGACCTTCCCCGGCAGGGAGGCAACCAGCGCCCTCGCCCTGGCCAGGTCCGTCCCGTCGCCAGTGTCATCGCGCGGGACGGGGTATCCGAGAACGCCGTCGAAGTCGACCGGCGAGCCGAGGCGCCGGGCCATGGCGAGGGCGAGGTGCCCGAGCAGCAGATGGTTCTCCCGTCCCGAGCAGCCGGCGGAGAGGATCAGTCCCTTCACCGGCGGCGTCGAGAAGGCCGAGTAGTCCTCGTCCTCCGCCGGCAGGCACTCGTCCTCTGACAGGAAGAACCCGCCGGCGTTTCCCGGATCGAAGTCCCTCAGCCCCAAGGGCGAAGCGTCGCGCACCCGTAGGGCCAGACCGCCACCGGCCTCGATCTCCACCGGCTCGCAGAAGGTCTCCAACCACGGGACCATGTCGGCCAGAACGTCCTCGAACGCGCGAGGTCGGTGGAGCCACAGCCCGACTGCCGGTCCCGACACGATGCCTCCCGAAACGTGCGGCCCGGTGCCCCGAGCCACCCCGGTTCTACCAGGTCCTGGACGTACGCGCGTGGTCGTTTCCGGTAGCGGGGGCGGCGCAACTCCGGGCGGTGCAGCGGAGCCCGTGACCACCGCCCGGCCCGGTGGGGCGGGCGGTGGCAAAGGCTGACCCCCGCGGGTGGGCGGGGAGGAGGCTCTGCGATCCGCGGTGTGGTCGGGGCATCGCTGCTTCTTGACCGATCGTCGCGGGCCCGATGCCGGCTTCGGTCGACTGAAGTGGCGTCAAGGAGCCAGCCCTTCCTGCCAAGCGCGGCCCCGCCCGGCCCACGCTTCGGTTGCTCACCCCCACGCCGGCTCGTACGCGACCCCGTGCGGTGCGCCGGCCCATCGGCGGAGGGCGGCGTCGAGGTGGGTGACGGTGTCGGGGTCGGCCGTGTCGCAGGCCCAGGCGACTACGCCGTCCGGGCGTACCAGCACGCCCGCAGGCGTCGCAGGGCCGTCGTCCGCCACGCGGCGCACGCGTCCGGCCCAGGGGGCGGCGTGGCGGGCGAAGGTGCCGTCCGGAGTGCGGTCGAGCAGCAGGAATCCGCCGGTGTGGCCGTGGTCGGCGAGGCGGGTGCCGTCGTTCAGCCGGAGGTCGGGGGCGTACCGTCCGATCAGCGGGTGGTCGCCGGGCAGGTCGATGTGCTGGGTGACCCCGGAGATCTTCTTGACCGCGTGGGTGGCGCCGGACGGGGTGCCGAGGAGGTCGGCCACGACCTCGCGGAGTGCCGCGGACTTGGCGTCGCCGCGCAGCACGCCGATCTGGGCGCGGGTCCAGTCGAGTACCCAGGCGCCGAGGGGCCGTCGTTCGGCGTCGTAGGTGTCGAGGAGGTCCTCGGGGGCCCGTCCGGTGGCCACTGCGGCGAGCTTCCAGCCGAGGTTCATGGCGTCGCCGACCCCGAGGTTGAGCCCCTGGCCGCCGAACGGCGAGTGCACGTGCGCGGCGTCGCCGGCGAGGAGCACCCGGCCCGACCGGTAGGAGGCGGCCTGGCGGGCGTTGTCGGTCCAGCGGGTGGCGGCTCCGCGCAGTGCGGTGAGTGTGACGTCGGTGCCCGAGACCCGGCGGAGGCTGGCCTGGACGTCGTCGAGGGTGACGGGGGCGGTGCGGTCGTGGTGGGCGCCGTCGAACTCGACGGTGACGACCCGTCCGGGCTGGGGCCCGTAGCGGTACGCGCCCTGGGCGGACCACGCCCAGCCGTCCGCGAGCTTATCCGGGTCGGCGATGTCGACGACGGCCAGGTGGCCGGTGAGTTCGGGGTCGGTGCCGGGGAAGCCGATGTCCGCGAGGCGGCGTACGGTGCTGCGCCCGCCGTCGCATCCGACCAGCCAGCCGGTGCGCAGGGGGCCGACGTTGGTGTCGACGAGGACGCCGTCGCCGGTGTCCTCGAACGCGGTGACCTCGACTCCGCGTCGCACCGGTACGCCGAGCCGCGCGAGGTGGTCGGCCAGGAGCGCCTCGAGTTCGCGCTGCGGCACCAGGCGGGCGCCCGCGGCGGCGGTGTGGTCGGCGAGGTCGGGGTCGGACCAGTCCACGAGGTCGGGGTCGAGGACCATGCCTGCGAAGTGCCCGGTGAACCGCGTCTCGCCCGCCTTCCGTTCGGCAGCCGGCTGGTGCCGACCGTCGGCGGGCCATTGCCGAGCGTCGGTGGGGCGGGTGGGCGGCCCCATCCGCGCGAGCAGCTCCCGCTGCACCTGTTCGGCGGCGGGCAGCAGGCCGCGGCGGTCGAGCGCCTCGGCCGTCGGGATGTTGATCCCACCGGCCTTCATCGACTCGTCCGGCTCGGTCCGCCGCTCGAGCACCTGCACGGCCGCCCCGGCGAGCGCCAGCTCGGCGGCGAGGACGAGGCCCACCGGCCCGGCGCCGACGACGGTCACGTCCACGGTCTCGGCGCCACCTGGGCCCGTGCCCTGCGCAGTAGCCCGAGCGGCGGCCCGATCCGGGCCGGGCTCCGGGCTCGCATCGTGCTTCGGGTCCTGCTGGATGCCCTTGGTCGGATTCACGGCGTGCTCCTGTCTCTCGTTACGAACACCGTTCTATTAACGAACAGCGTTCGTGTCAAGCTATGATGGTCGGGTGAACCCGAGAGAGCGACGCGCGGCGCGACAGCAGCCGCCCAACCCCGAGGCCGAACCCGCTGACACCAGGCGGCGGCGCCGCACCGCCCCGATCACCGTCGAGCAGGTCATCGACACCGCGCTCGGAGTCATCGCCACGGAGGGCTACGAGGCGCTGACCATGCGCCGACTGGCCGGCGCACTCGACACCGGGCCCGCCTCGCTCTACGCCCACGTGGTCAACAAGGCCGACCTCGACGACCTGCTCATCGGACGGCTCTGCGCCGAGCTCGACCTGCCCCGGCCCGACCCCGCGGCCTGGCAGGAACAGATCCGCGACGTCTGCACCCGCATCCGCGACCAGTACCTGAAGTACCCGGGGATCTCCCGGGCCGCCCTCGCCATGGCGCCCACCGACCTCGAGACCATCCGCGTCAACGAAGGCCTGCTGGGCATCCTGCTCGCCGGGGGAATCGCCCCGCAGGCCGCCGCCTGGGCCGTCGACGCCCTCCTGCTCTACGTGGCCGCGTACTGCCTCGAACTGTCGATCGTGCGCGAGCGCTCGGCGCACGAGGACGACGCCTGGGTCCTCGACCGCGACGAACTGCTCCGCCGCTTCGCCGCCCTGCCCGCCGCGACCTTCCCCCATACCACCCGCCACGCCGCCGAACTCACCGCCGGAGAGGGCCACGACCGGTTCGACTTCACCCTCACCCTGATGATCAACGGCCTCGCGCCGCGCTGAACGCTCCGTCCGTCGGATCCGATGGTTCCGCCCGGGTCGGTCACGGCGCCGTACGCTCCGAGGCATGCACACCACCCTGACGGAACACGCCCGGTGCGTCTTCGGCGACGAGTACCGCCCCGCGCCCGAGTGCGCCGGCAACCACGAGGAGTTCCTCTTCGTCGAGCGGCTGACCTTCGCCGACGCGGACTCCGTCCTCGCCATGCTCCGCGAACTCTGCCCGCACATCGTCGACGGCGAGCTGCCGGTCTGGGTCCGGAACCTCGCCTACCGCCTGCTCCTCCTCCAGCGCCCCGACGACCCGGAGCTGCTGCGCGAGGCGGCCCACAGCCTCTACCTGCACGGCCCGGACTGGGACGCCATCGCGGCAGACCTCCAGGCCCGGGCCGACGCCCTGGAAGCAGCACGCCCCCGGCCCTGACCGGCGGCAGGCCGTCGCCGGAGGTGCCGGAGGGCCATGCCGGTCACGGGACGCCGTCGATGGCGCCGGCCGAGCGAAGTGATCGCCCCAGGTCCCCGGTGAGGGCGCGGGGGTGCCGTCGCCACCACCACAGGTCGGGGCCGGGCAGTCGGTGGAACTGCTCGAGCGCCTGGCCGTCGTCATCGACGGTCGCGGCCCGGTACCGCCCGTCCAGGGCTCTGATCCGAGGAGTCCAGAGCTGGACGACGTGGTCGTCCAGCAGGAGCCATGCCTCGTGGAGCCAGTTCCGGCAATAGAGGTCGTTGGTGTACTCGTAGATGTCGTCGTCGTAGCCGCGCTCGACGGCACTCACCAGGGCGGCCCACGCGTTCACCCTGTCAGCGACCGTGAACGCCGTCCGCCAGCCACGTCGGTGCAACAGCTCGCCTACCTCGGTTTCAGTGGCCATGAGCGTGAGGCTCTCACGCTGGAACCCCTCGGGTCACTGAGGTGAAGTCCGTCAGAGGCTGACGATCAGAGGCTGACGATCCGCGGGACCGAACCGAACGGAACCTGACGCCGTGACGGTCCTCCCCGCGTTCGCGCCGGTCCTGCCCTCATCGCTGCACCGACGGCACGCCGACCCGCAGGGCCTCGGCGCGGATGGCGCGGCGGTGCCGCCCGGCGGGCCGGGCCTCGCCAGCGAATGCTCCGGGCACGCCGTCGCGCGACGGGCCGACACCCCTTGGCCGTGCGCTAGTCGAGGAGGTCGGGGCGCCAGATGGTGGGGCTGGTGGGGTAGACGCTGGCGGTGGGGGAGACGTTGTAGGCGGCGTCGGTGGCGTCGGCGGCGACGACCCGGCCGAGGGCCTGGTAGGAGAGGGCGGTGGGCTGGCGTTCGGAGGTGCAGTCGGCGGGCGGGGTGAGGACGGTGGTGCCGGCGTCGAGGTCGATGACGTGGGCGGTGGCGGCGCCCGGGCAGGGGTGGATGGTCCCGGCGCGGGCGAACTCGAGGTGGACCTTGGCCCGGGTGGGGGCGCTGGCCCGGTTCGTCACCTTGAGGGCGAAGGAGACCCGGTCGGCCTCCACCAGGACGCAGACCCGCCAGGTGACGACGTCGGGGCCCTGGAAGGGGCGGCTGCAGCGGCTGTCCTCGCCCAGCGTGCCCTTCTCGACGCCGGGGCGCTCGGTGGCCGGCGCGGGTTGGACGAGGGGCGGCCGTTCGGTGGCGGGGGTGCTCGGGGCGGCTCGTCCGGCCGGGGCGGGGCGGGTGGCGGGGGGTGCCTGGGGCACCGGGGGTGTCAGGGGAACCGAGGTCGTCGTCGGGGACGCGGGGGACGTGGGAGACGCGGGGGATGTGGGGGCGACGGTCGGGGCGACGGCGTCGGCGGAGTCCTCGACGGGCGTGGGGGCGGAGCCGCCGAGGAGGTGGAGGCCGAGGAGGCAGAGGAGGCCGAAGAGGGCGCAGGCGGCCGCGGCCGTGAGTGCGCCGGTGAGTCGGCCTGCGGTCCGGCGGGCGCGGGCCTGGCGGCGAGGAAGGGCTGTGATGGGCAGTGAATCGGTGGCCGGAGCGGCGGCAGGTTCGACCGGTTCGACCGGTTCGACCGGTTCGGGCGGTGAGGCGGCGCGGCGGGTGCTGTCGGTCCGGTCGAGGCAGTCGGCGGCCTTCTCCCAGGCGGTGCGCAGCGAGCGGCGCTGCGCGTCGGTGAACCGGCCGCTGCCGAGCATCACGTCGAGCACCTGAGCCGAGGGCAGGGTGTGGCCGGTCAGGACGCGGTGCCAGGTGCTCTTGCCCACCGGGCGGCCGGCCTTGGTGGACCGGTTCTCCAGTGACCGCCCCTGCAGGTCCAGCTGAGCCGTCAGCGTGGCGATCAGGCCGGTCCACTCCTGGACGTCCGGCGGGTGCGGAAGGGGGATCGCACGCCCCCGGGTGGGCCGACTGCCGCTCATCTGCCTCCTCCTCGCGCCTTCCCGGCGACCCGCCGCCGTCCCAAGTCCACCACGTCGGTGCAGGTCACAGGCGTGTGGGACGGACGGGCGGGCTCTGGGACACCTGGGACCGGCCCAGGCTACCGACGGCGCCCCGCCCGGTGGCATGGTGATTGCCGTCGGCGCTCGCCGACGCCTCCCAAATCCCCGTCCCGGCCCGGGACTTCCTTCGCCGTGCCCGGGCGGGGAGTGAACCCGAAGGAGTGATCCCCGTGAACCAGGACCACCGCCGCGCCACGGACCGCACCACGGAGCGCGGCACGGACCGCGCCTCGTCCCGTGCTCTGCCCCACGCGGTGCCCCTCGCCCGGACGGGGCGCGTCGTCGGCACGCTCGTCGCTGCGCTCGTCGTCAGCGGCGTCCTCGGCGTGAGTGCCGGCGCGGCGGACGCCGCGGCCACCGGCGGCGGCACGGACGCGAGTGCCGTCACCAGTGCCCCCGCCACGCGGGTGGGCTCCGCGCTCCGCGACCGGATCGTCTCCGTCGCCCGGGGCGAGGTCGGGGTGCGGGAGGGCAGCGCGGAGTGCGACAAGTACTTCCCGGGCGGGAGCCACACCTGCAGGACCTCCTGGTGCGCGGCCTTCGCCGAGTGGACCTGGCGCAAGGCCGGGGTCAAGGAGGTCCCGACCGACCTGACCGGTCGTGGAGTCGGCGCCTGGGGCCAGAAGCACCACCTGTGGCACGACCGCGGCGCGGCCCGGCCCGAGCCCGGCGACCTGGTGGTGTACGGCAAGCCGGCCCCGCGGGAGACCGGCGGTCACGTCGCCGTCGTGGTCGCGGTGCACGGCGACGGGACGATCGACACCGTCGACGGCAACTACGGTGACAAGGTCACGTTGCGCAGCCACCTCGACCCCGAGCACGCGACCGGCGGTGCGAAGGGCCTGCCCGTCACCGGCTACGTCACCCCGCCCGGCGCATGACGGCACGAGGCGCCTGACGGTACGCAACGCCTGACGGCAGCACGTAGGGCCTGACGGTACGCAACGCCTAACGGCAGCTCGTCGGGCCTGACGGCAGGAGCCGCCCGACGGCCGCACGAAACGCGAGAGGACCCGGGAGCGTAGCCAGCTCCCGGGCCCCTTTTTGCCGCCCAATTGCGCACACCGGCACGTTTAAGGGTCGCGGATCAGATTGAAACCGACGCGTTCTACCTTTGAACTACCGTGCCACGGAGCGGCACAGACAGGACTTGAACCTGCATTCGTCGATATTCGTCCGCACCCGGTCGATCCGGCGTTCGGCGGCGAATGCTGAGACTGGAGCGAGAATCTGAGTTTGAGGGGGCCTGCCTCTGCCTGGCTTGGGCTACCCCGGCCCGTGGTGCCGGGGGGAGGATTCGAACCTCCACTGTGACCCCTTGGTCAGCTTCAACATCAGTGTCAGCTTTTCGCGCCGTGCAACGCACCCGCCCGGCTCGGCGGGCGAGGTGACGTGCTCGGCGCACCCGCCCGGCTCCCCGGGCGGGCGATCATGGGGCTACCTGAACAGGTAGCCGAAGACGGCGTCACCCACCCGCTGGTCGGTGACCTCCACCGCGTTGGCCTCCTCGCGGGCGAACTTGACGGCCTGCTGGAGCTTCTCCACCCGCTCGGCGAGCTCGTTCACCCGACGGGCCGGCAGCGCGCCGGAGAACTTGACGGTGGTCCAGTAGCCGACGGCGATGTCCTCGTAGTACACCTCGACCTGGGCCGGGTGCTTGTCGGTCGCCTCGGCCTTGACGTGGTTGCGCGGGACCTTCTTGGTCCGGATGGTGCGCACCGGCTCGGTCTTCCAGGAGTCGGTGGACGCGTCCAGGTTCCACGACTCGGAGGCGTCCAGCACCGGGAGCTTCTTCACGAAGGTGAAGAGGTCCGTGAGCTGCTTCTCGAGGAAGAGCAGGTACGGCACCGGGACGCGGGCGAGCAGCACCTGGCCGTCCACGACCACGTCCGCACTCGCGCCGACGTTGGCCCAGTCCTTGGTGGCCGTCACGTCGAACAGCCGGGTGAGGGTCACCGCGGTGGAGCGCAGGACGTCCTCGGCCTTCAGCTGCACCCGGGTCGACTCGGGAGGCAGCTGCTCGCCCTCCTCGTCCTTGGGCTGGTACGCACGGGAGATCCCGGCCAGCAGAGCGGGCTTCTGCAGATCCTGATGGGCCTGCGTCAGCTCCTGGAAGGACTTCGACTTGACGCCTTTTTCGACGGCGATGATCTGGTTCAGCTTTGCCACGTCGAGGAAGCTATCAGTATCGAACTGATCGGCGATACCCGATTTCTGATCCCTACTGATTCACCACGTGTTCCCTACCGGTCGCCCCTCCTCAGTCGCCCGACCGGGTCAGCCGAACCGACCTGCGGAACCGATCGGTCCCGTCCGGTCGGCTCGTCCGATGGGCCCGTCAGATCAGCGCTCCGCTTCGCTATTCGCGCCCGCCCGCCGCCTCGGCCGCGCGCCCGCGGGTCGCGCGGACGGTCGCCGACGAGGCGGCGGCCACGGTGACCACGGCGCAGAGCGCGACGGTCGCGCCGATCTGCCACCACGGGACGACGGTCGGTGCGTCGGGCACGAGTCGGCTCAGCGAGGCGTGCTGGGTCGCGGCCGCGGCGACGGTCGCCGCCGCCGCGAGGGCGGTGCCGACGAGGACGGCGACGGCGGACTCGGCCGCGACCACCCTGACGATCTGGACGCGCACCGCGCCGGCCAGGCCGAGCAGCGCGAACTCCCGCCGCCGACCGGCCATCGCCATGACCAGCGTGTTGGCGACCGCGATCAGCGCGTAGGCCAGCGCGATCCCCAGGATGACCACCGCCGCGGTGTCGGTCTGCTCGGCGGCCTGCGTGCGGCGCGCCTCCAGGTAGGCGTCGTAGGTCGTGAGGTGCGCCCTGGAGCCGGTCAGCGCCCGGCGAACCGCGGCGGTCTGCCCCTCGTCGAGCGGACGCCCCCGGCCCGTCTCGGAGTCGAGGTAGGCCTGGGTCGGCGCCGGTGTGCCGGTCACGGCGGCGGACAGGTAGGTGTCGTCGCCGTGCAGGCCGCGGGCCACGACCGCCGCGATGACGGTCGGCACCCGCACTCCGGTCGGCAGCAGGGCCACCACCTGGTCGCCGACCGCGAGGCCGTCCGACTCGGCCGCGTGCTCGTCGATGACCAGGAAGTTCGCCGGCGGTGAGGCGAGTGAACCGGAGCGCACGGGCGGGGTGATGGTGGTGCCCAGCGCCGCGGCGGGCACCGCGAGGGTGCTCAGCGAGTCGATCTGGTCGCCGGCGGCGGTGCCGATCCGGACGTTCATCGAGGTCACCGGGGTGACCCGGACCCCCGGGACCGCCGCCAGCCGTTCCAGCGTCCCGGCGTCGATCCCGGAACCGCCCGGCACGACCACGCCCGCCGCGTGGACCTCCTGCTGCTGGCGGGCGAGCACCGCCGCGTCACCGGACCGCTGCATCGTCAGCAGCGTGCCGACCAGCCCGACGGCCACCACGATGGGCGCCACCGTGGCCGCCGTCCGCCGCCGGGCGGTGAGGACGTTCTCGCGCACCAGCAGCGGGCCGGCCTTGGCGGAGCCGCGCAACGGGCCGACCACCAGCCGGGTGACCGGACGCACAAGAACCGGTGCCAGCAGGGTGAACGCCCCGACGTAGAGCACCGGGACGGCCTCGTACTTGCGCGCGCTCGCCGCGAGGTACGGCTCGGTGCGCGCGATGACGACCCCCGCGGCGACCGCGCCGACCAGCATCCCGGCACCCAGCAGCCAGCGGACCGGCGTCATCGCACGCCGCTCCACCACGCTCTCGCGCAGCACCTCCACCGGCCGGACCAGCGAGACCCGGACCAGGGTCGAGGCCGAGCCGGCCAGCGCCGCGGCCACGCCGAGGAGGAAGGCGACCAGCAGGGCCGGCAGGCCGATCGGGATGGTGAACCAGTCCGGGGCCACGCCGTGGCCGAGCATCCACGACCGCAGCGGCACGGTCCCCAGCGGGGCCAGGACGCAGCCGACGGCCGCGGCCGCCACCCCGATCAGCAGCGCCTCGCCGAGCACCATGCGCCGCACCTGCCGGGGCGAGGCACCCACCAGCCGCAGCAGCGCCAGCTCACGGCGGCGCTGCTCGGCGGCGAACGCGAAGGTCGCGGTGACCACGAACACCGCGACGCACACCGCGAGTCCGGTCGTACTGCCGGCCATCGCCTGGGCGTCGGCCAGCGCCTGCGCGCCGCCGGTGGAGTCGGGGTCGAGCCGGGTCAGGTCCGCGCCCCCGAGGACCACGGCCCGTCCGGCGACGGCGGCCGCGAGCCGCCCCGGGTCCTGGTCGGTGACCAGCGCGTTGACGCCGGGGGAGAGGCGCTGCGCCTCGGCGTCGCCGAAGAAGACCGCGCTCTCGAACCAGAGCGCGTCGGTGACGCCGACCACCGTGTAGCGGCGGGGCCCGCCGGGCGCGGGGGCGCCGTCGGAGGCGGCGCCGTGGGACGTTTTGCTGGTGCTGGTGCTGGTGCTGGTGCTGGTGCTGGTGCTGGTGCCGGTGCCGGTGCCGGTGGCCGCAGTGCCCACCTCCACCGTCCGGCCGACCAGCGACTCCGCGCCACCGGTGACGGCGATCTCGCCCGCCGCCTGCGGGGCACGCCCGGCGAGCAGGCGGTAGCCCGCGAAGGCGGCCGAGGACCAGGGGTGGCCGGTCCGGCCCACCTGGCTGGTCGCTCCCGAGGAGCCCGCGTCCAGCCGGACCGGGAAACTACGGTCGGCGGTCGTCGTCCCCGCCGCGGTCACCTGTGCGACGACCTCGGCCGACAGCACCGCCGGGGCCTTCATCGGCTGCCCATCGAAGCCCAGCGGGGCGACCACCGTCGCGGCCGCCCTGAACCGCTGCGGCCCCGGGTGCGGCGTGCCGAAGGTGGCGGCCAGGGTCAGCGCCATCATGCCGATCATCGTGGTGCCGAGCGCGAGGGCGACGAAGGCGCCGAGGAAGCCCGTGAGGCGGTGGCGCAGCGTGGCCAGGGCGAGGCTCAGCACGGCTTCGCCCGATTCCCACCGAGGCCTGCCTCGTTTCGCCGTTCGCTGTTTAGCCGTTCGCTTTCCGACGGCCCGTCCATTCCGTCCCGGGCGCCCGATCCCGGCCCGCCGCCCGGCTCCAGGGCCGCCATGCGCAGCGCCACGCCCTCGGCCGTCGGCTCCAACAGCTCGCCGGTCACCCGGCCGTCGGCGAGCAGCACCACCCGCTGCGAGTAGGAGGCGGCCACCGGGTCGTGCGTCACCATGATCACCGTCTGGCCGTGCTGTTCGACGACCCCGCGCAGCAGGGCCAGGACCTCGCGCGCGGTGCGCGAGTCCAGGGCGCCGGTGGGCTCGTCCGCGAAGATCACCTTGGGCCTGGCGGCCAGCGCACGCGCGATGGCGACCCGCTGCTGCTGGCCACCCGACAGCTCGGCGGGCCGGTGCTCGCCGCGCTCGGTGAGACCGACCTCGGCCAGGCCCCGCTCGATCGCCGCCGGATCGATCGCTCGGCCCGCCAGGCGCAGGGGAAGCTCGACGTTCTGGCGAGCCGTCAAAGCGGTTACGAGGTTGAAGGACTGGAACACGAAGCCCATGTGCGCGCGACGCAGCTCGGTCAGGGCGCGCTCGGAGAGCCTGTTCAACGGCGCGCCGTCCAGCAGGACCCGGCCCGCGTCGACCCGGTCGAGGCCCGCCGCGCACTGCAGCAGCGTCGACTTGCCGGATCCCGACGGGCCCATGATGGCGGTGAAGGTGCCCGCCGCGAAGGCGACGTCCACCCCGTCGAGCGCCCGCACCGAGCTGTCGCCGCGCCGGTACGCCTTGTGCACACCGATCAGGCGGACGGTGTCGGCCACGCCCGCGTCCGCCGCGGTGCCGGGTACGGGACGCGCAGCCCGCGTCGGTAGAGCCCTGTTCCGGAACACTCGCTCGCCATCTCCCTGGATCCGACGGCCGGTTGGACCGGCCGGGCGGCAACGATCACCCGCCGCACCCGACGCTAGGCCCGCCAGCGGCGCCCGCACCTCCGGACTGCCCCTGATCTCGACCCTGAGGAACCCCTGACCCGTACGCCGACGGGCAGCAGGGTGCGCCCCGAACCTGGGCTCTCCCGCCCGTGCCGCAACTGCGAATGCCTGTAGGGGTGTTGGCGCCGTCGCCCCGGTCGGAAGGGCCGGACGAATCCCAACTGCACGTCAGCGCAGGCCCGCTCCCTCCTGCGGCCACGCCGGGCTTCCCGCCTTCGGCCCGCCGCGCCGGCCAGGCTCGGCAGGTGCGGGGTACTCGGACAGGATCCGCCGCGCGCCCCCGGCCGGCCGGCAACCGTGGCTCCTGTCATAGGTTCCCGAGCACGGGAGAGCAGTAGGAGTTCACCAGCGGGGTGACACCGCACCCCGGTGGACTCACCCGCCTGCCCCCTCGCGGGCCTCGTGGGCGATGGGCGTTATGTATTTGCCTAATTGGTTTAGGTAAATTAGCCTGCCGATTATGAAGCAGCTGACCGAACCAGAGATCCGAGCCGCCTTCCTGAACTGCAGCAAGGGCGAGGCCAAGCGGCTGTTCGTCCCCCGGGACCTGGTCGAGCGGCCCTGGGGGGAGCTGGACTTCCTCGGTTGGCGGGATCCGCAGGCTCCCGATCGGGCCTATCTCGCCGCCGAGTCGGACGGGCGCGTCGTGGCCGTCGCGCTGCGCAGTCCCGGTGCCGCCGCGTGGCAGGGGCGGCGCAGCATGTGTTCGATCTGCGTGACCGTGCACACCGGTGGTGTGTCGTTGATGGTCGCCGCGAGGGCGGGCAAGGCGGGGAAGCAGGGCAACTCCGTGGGTGCCTACATCTGCAGCGACCTCGCCTGTTCGCTGTACGTCCGGGGCAAGAAGGACGCGGGCCCGGGGTCGGGTTTCCACGAGTCGCTCACCCTGGAGGAGCGGATTCAGCGGTCCGTCGTGAACCTCGCGGCGTTCGTCGCCAAGGTCGCGGCCTGACGGCGAGCGTCGACGACAGGTCCTGCACGGGAAGTCGATCCGGTCGACTTCCCGTGTGCGGCAAGGGGAGGGCCGGCACTGAATCTGTAGACCGGTCTGCAGATTTTCTGCGGGGCCGGACCGGGAGAGGCGGATGCTGACCTTGCTGAGTGCGCAGGAAGTCGATGTGGTCGACTTCCTGCGCGGGTGGACGGGCACCGGTCAGCGCTGCTGCGTAAATCGGTAGACCGGTCGGCATATTTTCCCGACGGCTGGTGCGAGCCGGTCAGGGTTTGCGGGCTACGGCGCCGTACATGCTGACGCGGTCGGCGTCGGGGGAGGGGGTGGTCTCGGGGCGCCAGAGGGGGACGGTGGTGACGCCCGGGGTGAGGACGTCGAGGCCGTCGAGGAAGGCGCGGACCTCGTCGCGGGTGCGGCCGACGAGGGGTGCGGTGGCCTTGTCGTAGACGCCGGTGACGCGGTCGCGGACCGCGGCGGGGATGAAGTCGGCCGTGCCGTGGGAGAGGATCAGGTGGCTGCCGGACGGCAGGGCGTCCAGGAGGGTGGTCACCACCTGGTAGGGCTTGTCCTCGTCGCGCAGGAAGTGCAGCACCGCGGCCAGGACGAGGCCGATCGGGCGGGAGAAGTCGAGGAGTTCCTCGCTCTCGACGGCGGCGAGTGCCGCGGCCGGTTCGCGCAGGTCGGCCTGGAGTACGGTGGTGCGTCCCGAGCCCGTTCCGGACATCAGTGCGCGGGCGTGGCTGAGCACGATGGGATCGTTGTCGACGTAGACGACGCGCACGGCCGGGTTGACGGCCTGGGCGATCTCGTGGGTGTTGCCGGCGGTGGGGATGCCGGTGCCGATGTCGAGGAACTGGTCGATGCCGAGGTCGGCGACGCAGCGTACGGCCCGGGTGAGGAAGCCGCGGTTGGCGCGCGCGGTGGAGCGGAACTCCGGGTTGGCCGCGAGGGCCTTCTCGGCCGCGGCGCGGTCGGCGGGGAAGTTGTCCTTCCCGCCGAGGTAGTAGTCGTACATCCGGGCCGGGTGCGGGATGTCGGGTCTCAGGTCGGCGGGGACTCCGGGTCGGCCGGGATCCCACATGCTCTCGTAGCCCACGGGCATGACCGTCGCCCCCATCTGTCGAAGATCTGACGATCTACTTGCAGCGTTCTTGGCGGACAGCTTAAAGCCCTGGTCAAGGCGGTGGAGGCGGATGGTCGGGTCGCCCCGGAATACCCCTTCTATGCCCGTTTCGCCCGCAGGTGGGCCCCGCGCGACCCCGGCGCCTCGCCGCGCGCCGTCCGCCGTCCCGGCGCAGGATGGGAGGTCCCGGCACCGTAGCGCCGGAGCGCTGCGACACGAGGGCGCCGGGAGACGGGAGGTCAGGGTCGTGGCGATCGACATGGCAGACATCCGGGAGTGGCGCGGCCACGCGGTGGTCGACGAGAAGAGCCACCGCATCGGCTCGCTGGAGGCCGTCTACGTGGAGACGGCCTCCGACCAGCCCTTCTTCGCCACGGTCGCGATCGGCCTGGCGACCCGGCGCCGGCTGGTGTTCGTTCCCCTGGACGGCGCGGTGGTCGGGCCGAAGTACGTCCGCGTCCCGTTCTCGAAGGGCCAGGTCAAGCAGGCCCCGTCGATCGGCACCGACGACGTCCTGCCCGCCGAGGACGAGCCCGCCGTGTTCGCGCACTACGAGCTCCCTTACGCCACGGGTGCCGGCGGCGAACGGCGCCTCGCCCGCCGCTGAGCCCTGAGCCCTGAGCCCTGAGCCCCGAGCCCTGAGCCCCGAGCCCGACCCGGGCAGGTCGTCGCGCTCAGGTCGGGCCGGGGTCGCGCCGCCGGTCGGCCCACATCGCACCCCCGGGGAATCGATACCCCACGGGGTACACTTGTCAGTCGACAGTCGATGTGAAAGGCGGCCCGGACATGCAGGTGGACGAGGAGTCGGTCGGCGCGGTGCTGAACCGGCTGCGCCGCGCCCAGGGCCAGTTGGCCGGAGTCATCGCGATGATCGAGGCGGGGCGCGACTGCAAGGACGTCGTCACCCAGCTCGCCGCGGTCTCGCGCGCCCTCGACCGGGCCGGCTTCAAGATCGTGGCCAGCGGCATGCGCCAGTGCATGGCCACCGCCGACGACGACACCCCGCCGATGAGCGAGGCCGAGCTGGAGAAGCTGTTCCTCGCGCTTGCCTGACCTGCCCTTGCCTGACCTGACCCTGCCTCACCTTGCCCGCAATGACTCGGCCTGACCCTGCCCGCAATGACCTGGCCGGGCCCTGCCCGCAATGACTGGCCGGCTCCGAGCTCGGCCGAGCAGCCGTTGCCGTACCGATCATGGAGTCCGTCGGTCGAACGGGAGTCTCGACCGGGTGATCGCGGGCCCTGCCCGGCATGGGGGCAGGGCCTGGCGGTAGGCGGGGAAAATCCAGGGGAGCGGGCGGCCGCGCGCTGATACGGTCGGGCGCCATGAGCTGGCTTCCCGATGACTTCGTCCACCCCGTCCTGGTACCGCTGCCGGGCGGTGGCCATCACCTGCGGCCGATCCGGGAGGCGGACGCCCCGCTCGACTATCCGGCCGTGATGGGTTCGCGCGAGCGGCTGTGGGCCATGTTCGGTCCGGCCTGGGGCTGGCCCGCGGCCACCATGACCTACGAGGCCGACCAGGCCGACCTGTTGCGGCACGAGAAGGAGATCGCCGCACACCAGTCCTTCAACTACGCGCTGTTCGACGCGGCGGAGACGGCTCTGCTCGGCTGCGTCTACATCGACCCGCCGGAGCGGGCCGGCGCGGACGGCGAGATCTCCTGGTGGGTGGTGGACGAGCTGGTGGGCAGCGAGGTCGAGCAGGCCTTCGACGCCCTGGTGCCGCAGTGGATCGCCACCGACTGGCCGTTCGAGCAGCCGCGCTTCCTCGGCCGCGGGATCTCCTGGTCGGACTGGCTCGCCCTGCCGGAGCATCCCGACGCGTAAGTGGTCGTCGCCCGTACCGGTCGGCCGTCCTGACCGATCGCCACCCCCCGGCACAGCCGCCTACTCCGGGTCGGCGTCCTCGTCGAAGTCCCGCAGGTGCAGCGGTGTCCGGGCCGGCCCGCCGGCCGTCAGCACCTCGGCGAGGAGCGGGGCCAGCCGTTTGGGGCGCACCGTCTCCGAGGTGGTGGCGAGTTCCTGCACGGTCCACCAGTGGTGCCCGTGCGAGGCCTCCGCGGGGTCGACCCTGGTGGCCGCGGCCTCCGCGGCGCTGAGGCGGACGAGGCGGTACTCCTCGTGCTGGTCGAAGGCCCGGCCGTCGACGCTGAGGTGGGTCCGCCGCGTCCAGAGGAGGGGGCCGAGCCGCTCGGCGGGCAGGCTCAGCGCCGTCTCCTCGCGCAGTTCGCGCAGGGCGGCCTGCCGGTGGTCCTCGCCGTCCTCCACCCCGCCGCCGACGGTGAACCACCAGCGGGCGCCCGGTCTGCGGGGGTCCCGCGCGCAGAGCAGGAGGAGCCGGTCGCGCTCGTCGACCAGCAGGACGCGGGAGGTCCACCTCATCGGCACCACGAGGTCGACCCTACCGGCCCGCCGGCGGCCGCGCGGCGCCGGAACCAGCCAAGCCCACCCCACCCCGGCGGCGCCTGCGCCCCGGAGTTCCCGAACCGCCCGATGTTCCGTCATGCGTCGTTCACGTCCCGGTCGCTGGCCTTCGGATGAATGAGGGCCGCCCGCAGTTGTACAGCCAACTGCGAGGCCTCCCTCCCAACCTCCGTGACCAGCCGCGCGCGGACCCGGCCGTCCCCCGGCGGACCGGCCCCGGGCGGCGGACAGGACAACCGTGGCCGCAGGCAGCGCCCTGACCCTCACCTCCTCCGCCAACCCCACCGAAGGCGACCGGCTCACCTTCCACTGGACCACCGACGCCCCCGACGCCAAGAACTGGGTCGGTGTCTACGACGGCACCCGCCAGCCCGGCACCGGCTCCTCCCTGCTGTGGAAGTACACCCCGGCCGCCTCCGGTGACGTCCAGCTGGACACCTCCGCGCTCACCGGCGGCCCGTACACCGCCTACCTGCTGGCCAAGGACGGCTACGGCGTGCTCGCCCGGACCGAGCCGTTCAGCTTCCGCCCGAAGCCGGCCGTCGTGCGCCCGCACGCCGCCGTGGACGCACTCACCGCCACCCCGGTCGCCCCCGGTGCCGCGCTGACCGTCAGGCTCGGCGGCCTCTGGTCCCGCCCGGCGGGCAACGCGGCCGGCACCGCCGCGTTCCGCAAGGTGAGCGGCCCGTCCTGGCTGAACGTCAGCACCGACGGCACGCTCACCGGCACCGCCCCCGCGGCCGGCGCGGCGGGTGCGGCCGGCAAGACCCCGGAGGTGGTGGTCATCGCCGTCAAGGACAGCGCGGTCAAGGACGGCACGGGCGCCACCGACACCGTCACCGTGCTCGTCCCCGTCGCCGACCCGGCCGCGCCGCCGCGCCTCAAGGCCGCCAGCTGGAACCTGCACGACGCGGGCCGCGGTCACACCGACGCGCTGGAGAAGCAGCTGCGCGTCGTGCTCACCCAGGGCCTGGACGTGCTCGCCCTCCAGGAGACCGCCGGCGAGCGCGCGAAGACCCTCGCCGACGCGCTCGGCTGGTACGCCTACCAGAGCCCCGGCAGTGTCGGCATCCTCAGCCGTCACCCGCTCACCGACGTCACCCCGGTGACCGCGGACCTCCCCGCGACCGCGGCCACCGTCCAGCTGCCGGGCGGGCGCACCGTCCGCTTCTGGGCCGCGCACCTGGACGAGGCCGGTTACGGCCCGTACGCGATCCAGGACGGGCGCAGCGCCGCCGACGTGACCGCCGCCGAGGCCGCCTCGCTCCGCGGCCGACAGGCGACGGCGCTGGCCGCCGCGGTGCGCGCCGACGCGGCCCGGAACGTCCCGGTGGTGCTCGCCGGGGCCATGTCCTCGCCGTCCCACCTGGACTGGACGGCCGCCACCGCCGCCGCCCACAACGGGGTCGGCGCGCTCGACTGGCCGGTCAGCAAGGCGCTGCAGGGCGCGGGGCTGACCGACGCCTTCCGGGAGGAGCACCGCGACCCGGTGGCCTTCCCGGGTGCCACCTGGTCGCCCACCCGCAAGCAGCGCGGTGACCGGCCGGAGCCGCAGGACCGCACCGACCACGTCCACTACGCGGGCCCGCTGAAGCTGGTCGAGGCGCACACGCTGGTCGCCGACTGGCCGCAGCCCGAGCCGAACACCGCCGCCAACGAGTGGCCCTCCGACACCGCCGCCGCCGTCGCCACCTTCCAGCTCTGAGAGGCCAGTTCGTGATGTCCGAGCTCTCCCGCCGCACCTTCGTCGGCGCCACCGCGGCCGTCGGCGCGACCGCCCTGACCGGCCTGGCGGCCGCCCCCGCCGAGGCCGCTCCTGCTCCCGCCCCCTCCCCGGACCGGCTCACCGGCACCATCAAGGACGTCAAGCACGTCGTGGTGCTGATGCAGGAGAACCGCAGCTTCGACCACTACTTCGGCACGCTCTCCGGCGTGCGCGGCTTCGGCGACCGCCAGGCCCTGCGCTTCCCGGACGGCACCGACGTGTTCCGCCAGCCCGATGCCGGGCGCAGCGACGGCGGGGCGATGCTGCCGTACCGGATGGACACCTCCAGGTACAACGCGCAGAACGCGGGCGGTCTGGCGCACGACTGGGCGACGGGCCACCAGGCCATCAACAACGGCGCCATGAACAAGTGGATCGCGGCCAAGGGCGAGCGGACCATGGGGTACTTCACCCGGGACGACATCCCCTACCAGTACGCGCTGGCCGACGCCTTCACCCTCTGCGACGCCTACTTCACCTCGCTCGCCGGCCCGACCGACCCCAACCGCCTCTACCTGTGGACCGGTACGGCCGGGCCCGGCCGCGACGGCACCACCGGGCCCTGGATCGACAACACCCCGGTCACCGACAACCCCGTCGCCGACTGGACCACCTACGCCGAGCGCCTGGAGCAGGCCGGCGTCAGCTGGCGGGTCTACCACAACCCCAGCAAGGACGACCGCACCGGCGACTACGACGACAACGCGCTCTCCTACTTCAAACAGTTCCACGCGTTCCCGCCCACGGACCCGCGGTACGTCAACGCGATGACCAAGTTCGACCCGGCGGACTTCGACCGGCACTGCAAGGACGGCACCCTGCCGACGATCTCCTGGCTGGTCGCGCCCTACCTGTTCTCCGAGCACCCGGAGGCCGGCCCGGCGTACGGCGCGCACTGGGTCGACCAGGCCCTGCAGTCGCTGATGTCCAACCCGGACGTCTGGCGGCACACCGTGTTCCTCGTGATGTACGACGAGAACGACGGCTACTTCGACCACATGGTCCCGCCCACCCCGGAGCCGGGCACCCCCGAGGAGTTCACCCACGGGCGTGCGATCGGTCTGGGCAACCGCGTCCCGCTCTGGGTCGTCTCGCCGTGGTCGCGCGGTGGGTGGGTCGACTCCCAGGTCTTCGACCACACGTCCGTGCTGCGCTTCATGGAGCTGGTGACCGGGGTCGCCGAGCCGAACATCTCCGCCTGGCGCCGGGCCGTCTGCGGCGACCTCACCAGCTGCCTGGACTTCGCCGCGCCGGACCACTCGATCCCCGAGCTGCCGGACACCACCGCGCTGATGGCCAGGGCCGACGCCGGGACCAAGCTGCCCGGCGTCGTCCTGCCCGCGGTCGGCGCCCAGTCGATGCCGGTCCAGGAGCGCGGCGAGCGGCCGCACCGCGCGCTGCCGTACCAGCCGTGGGCCGACGTGGAGGTGGACCGGACGAGCGGCAAGGTCGTCTGCACCCTGAGCAACGACGGCTCGGTCGCCTTCCCCTACACCGTCTACCCCAACATCGTGTTCCCGTTCGCGGGCACCCCGTACACCGTCGCGCCCGGCGCCACCGCCACGTACACCTGGGACGCGGCCGCCACCAACGGGCGCTACGACTTCACCGTCCACGGCCCGGACGGCTTCGTGCGCCGGTTCGCCGGCACGGTGGTCCGTGACGGCCGGGACGGACAGAACGACGTCGCCGTACCGATCGTCACCGCGGACCTGCGCGGCCGTCGGCTCACCCTGCAGCTCGTCAACGACGGTCTGACGGACCTCGCCTTCACGGCCGAGCCCAACGACTTCGCGGGGACGGCGCGGACGGTGTGGGTGCGGCCCGGCAAGCAGGTCGACGTGGCCTGGCCGCTGGACGGGCAGGGCCGCTACGACGTGGTGGTCACCGCCCACAGCGGGCGGCGCTTCGCCCAGCGCTACGCGGGCTGGGTGCACTGACCGGTCGGGTCCACGGACCGGCCCCGGCGCGCGGGCCCGCCCCGCGCGCCGGGTGTCACCACCAGCCGCACACCCCGGGGGCCGCGCACCCCGGGGACCGCACACCCTCCCGCCCCCGCGGCGCCTCGCCCGGGCGCTCCCGGCCGCTCCCGTGCGCGCGGGGCGCCGAACCGGTGACCCCCGGCCGTGGCTCGGCCACCCGGCCGCGGCCCGGGTCTACGGTCGGGCGCATGCAGAAGATCACCACCTTCCTCTGGTTCGACGACCAGGCCGAACAGGCCGCGACCTTCTACACCTCGCTCTTCCCCGACTCCCGGATCACCCAGGTCAACCGCTACGGCGAGGCCGGCCCCGGCGCCCCCGGCTCGGTGATGACCGTGGTCTTCGAGCTCGCCGGCCAGCAGTACGTGGCGCTCAACGGGGGCCCCGAGTTCCGCTTCACCGAGGCGATCTCGCTCCAGGTCGACTGCGAGGACCAGCAGGAGGTCGACGACCTCTGGTCCAGGCTCACCGCCGACGGCGGGCAGGAGGGCCCCTGCGGCTGGCTCAAGGACCGCTGGGGACTGTCCTGGCAGATCGTGCCGCGGGTCCTCAACGAGCTGATCAGCGGGCTGGACCGGGCCGCGGCCGACCGGGTCATGGCGGTGATGCTGCAGATGCGCAAGATCGAGGTGCAGCCGCTGCTCGACGCGGCCCGGGGCTGACGGCGCGCGACCGAGGTCCCGGGGACTCCGGGGGAGACGCAGGGTCAGCGCCCGGCCCCCACCGTCGGGCGCTCCCGTCCGCCCTGCTCCGGCCCGTCGCCCGAGCCGGCCGGCCGGCCCCGCCGCCGGGCCCGCCAGCGCTCGCCCCGCAGGAAGCGGCGCAGCCCGGCGAACCGGGAGAACCGCTCCCGGTTGGCCACCGAGGCCCGGTCCAGCTCCTCCATCAGCCGCCGGCCGCGGTGCTCCGGGTCCAGCTCGTCCAGGATCCGGTCCACCTCGGCCAGGATCGACCCGTGCAGCTGCCACGCCTCGGGGTGCTCCTGCACCCTGCGCAGCAGCACCTGGGCGACGTTCTCCCGGCAGCTCCAGGCCGCGGCCAGCTCGGCGGCCAGCCGCTGCTCCGCCTCCTCGGCGTTGCGGCTGACCTGCGTGGTCACCAGCACCGCGAAGCTCACCATGGCCCCGCCGACGTGCCCGAGCAGCTCCTCCAGGCCGACCGCCACGTCCGGGGGGAGCAGCCGTTCGCCGGGTGCCCGGCGTTTGGCCAGGTCCGTCAGCGAGCGGGCCAGCACCCGGATCACCACCACGCAGATCTCCAGGGTGTCCAGCCCGGTGCGCAGCACCAGCCGGGAGAGCAGCCCCTCGCTGATCCGCGGGTTGAGCCGCAGGCTGTCCTCGGCCTGGCGCAGCGCCGCGTCCACGTCGGCGATCGCCTGGTCGAGCCGCCGGGCCTCGTGCAGCCGCTCGGCGGCCCGGGCGACCGGGGTCGGGCGGCCCAGCTCCTCGGAGATGTCCAGCAGCAGGTGGCGGGCGCGCCGGGCGAGGTCCTCGATCGACTCGCCGGCGGTGTCCACCCACACCGGAGGGGCGAACAGCAGGTTGAACAGCAGGCCGACGGCGGCGCCGATGAGCGTCTCCAGCACCCGGTCCCAGGCCTGCGAGGCGAGTTTGGTGACGCCCAGGATCAGCATCGCGCTGATCGCGACCTCCTGGACGAACTCCTCGACCCGGACGAACCGGCCGACGACCAGCGAGGCGAGGATGATCAGCCCGAGGCTCCACCAGGAGAGCCCGACCACGGCGCTGAAGCCGATCGCGATCAGGACCCCGACCACCACCGAGTTGACCCGGCGGATGCTGGTCTTGAGCGTCGAGTAGACGGTGACCTGCACCACCAGCAGGGCGGTGAGCGGGGCCGTCAGCGGGGCCGGCTCACTGCTGAGCCTGGTCGCCACCGCGTAGGCGAGGGTGGCGGCCACCGTGGCCCGCACGGTCTGCACGACGAAGGGTTCTCGGGCGCCGCGGCGGACGAGGGCCGTCAGGGACTCCGGGAGAAGGGACATGTGGCCCTTCTTTCCCCGCAGCCGCCGTCCACACCGCCGGGCGGCCCGACGGGCACCCGTATGCCCGTTCCGGAGCCGTCCGGCGCCCTACGGAGCCACCCGGAGCCACCCCGCGGCGCGTCCCCGTGCTCCAGCCGGGCCGACGACTCGTCGGGGCCGACGGTTCGGCGGCCCAGCGGCCCAGCGGCCCGGCGGTTCAGCGGTTCAGCCGCAGCTTCCAGGGCGCCAGCGCGGACTCGACCTGTACCCCGATGCTCATCTTCGAGGCGCCCTCGATCCGCTCCTCGAAGCGGATCGGCACCTCGCGGATCGTCATGCCGCGCTGGACGACCCGGTAGTTCATCTCGACCTGGAACGAGTACCCGCTGCTCTGCACGCTCGGCAGGTCGATCGCCCGCAGGGTGGCGGCCCGCCAGGCCTTGAAGCCCGCGGTGGCGTCCCGGACGCCCAGGCCGAGGATGGTGTTGACGTACAGGTTGGCCCAGGCGGACAGGGCCTTGCGGTGCCAGGGCCACTCCGCGGCGGTGGAGCCGCCGGGGACGTAGCGGGAGCCGAGCACCACGGCGGTCTCGTCGGCGAGCAGGGCCTCCACCATGGCGGGTATCGCCGAGGCGGGGTGCGAGAGGTCGGCGTCCATCTGGACCACGACGTCCGCGCCCTCGTCCAGCGCCCGGGCCATGCCGGCCAGGTAGGCGCGGCCGAGGCCGTTCTTCTCGGTGCGGTGCAGCACGCCGACGGTGCCGCCGGAGTCCGCGGCGAGCTTGTCGGCCAGTTCGCCGGTGCCGTCCGGGGAGTTGTCGTCGACGACCAGCAGGTGCAGGTCGGGAACCGGGAGGTCCGCGAGGAGCCCCGCGAGGACCGGGAGGTTCTCCCGCTCGTTGTACGTGGGGACGACGACAACGACCTTCGGGGAGGCCTCGACCATGTTCTGTTCCCTCGTGCCCTCGCCGGCCGGCACCCGTGCCGCACCGGTCGGTCTGTCTGGACGACCTGCGCTGGATTGGACCGTGTGAGTGTATCCGTGCCACGGGGCTCCCCCCGCCCCGGGCGTCCCGGCCGACCCGGCTGACGGCCCGTCGGAAGACCGTTCGACCTCGATGCGTGTCCATGCCAGGCTGCCGCTGCCGTCCGACCGACCGGCATGGAGACCTCTTGTGAAGATCCGTCGCCCCCCGGCTCCTCGCCGCCGCCCCGGCCCCGGGAGCGACCACCTGACCGGGCCCTACGCCGGGCCGTAGACGGTGGCCAGGTCGTCGGTGGCCGGGTGGGTGCGGGCGGCGGGGCCGGCGGCGAAGGTGCGCAGGACGTTCTCGGTGACCTTGCGGACGAGGGCGCCGGCGCGGGCGTCGATGCCGTGGTCGGCGCCGGTGCCGCCGGGGCCGTGCGCGTCCAGGGCCTCGACCCAGCGCATCGTCCCGGTGGCGAACACCCCGGCGCCGCCGGGGAGGGTGTGGTAGGCGGTGTCGGCGTGCGAGGGCCGGCCCTCGCAGACCACCGGGGAGTGGGCGAGCACCTGGATCGGGCGCGGGGTGGGGAAGGCGGTGTCCACCCGGTCGTACTCGACGCCGACGAGGTGCGGGAAGGACGCCCCGGCGGCGACGCCGGTGCCCTCGAAGGCCCAGTGGTCCGCCGCGCGGACCACGTACGGGGCGTCCACCGGGTAGCCGTCGTAGAGGACGCCGAGCAGGGAGCTCTCGGGGTCGGCGCCGGGGTCGGCCCGGAAGTCGGTGGTGGCGGGTGCGCCGGCCAGGTGGCCCGGGTCCTGCGCCCAGGCGCCCTTGTAGCAGACCACCGTGCGGTCCGGGCCGAGCTCGGAGGGTTCGAGGCGGATCCGGCGGTAGCAGCAGTTGGCGCCGAGGACGGCCAGGTTGGTCCCGGCGTCGCGGGCCGCGGTGACGTGGGCGCGCTGCTCGGGGGACCAGTACTCGTCGTGGCCGAGGGACACGACGGTGCTCGCGCCGTGCAGCAGCCCGGGTTCGCGGGCGACGTCGATGCCGGTGGTGTAGGCGAGTGGCAGCCCGAGCCGCTCGGCGAGCGCCACCAGCGGGGCCTCGTAGACCAGGAACAGCCCGGCGCCGTGGTCGTAGTCGTACGGCCGGTCGAAGACGACCCGCAGCGAGCGGGTGGCGAGCCCGCCGGTGGGGCCGTTGTAGAGGCTGTGCCCGCCCCACTCGTTGTAGGCCTGCCAGGTGGCCGGGGCGCTCATCACCACCGTCCGGCCGGCGGTGGTGGCGGAGCGGACGGTGAGCGGGACGTAGCGCCGGCCGGTGCCGTCCTCGGCGTCCAGCCGCAGCAGGTAGGCGCCCTCGGGCCAGCCGGTGGTGTCCACGGCGAGGGTGCGCCGCCAGCCGGTGAGCACGGTGCGGGTGGCCGGGTCCACGTGCGGCGCCGGCTGTCTGCCGCCGGGGACGTGCTCGCGGCGCCAGACCAGGCGGGCGCGGGCGCCGCCGTACCAGCCGGCGCGGTAGGCGGAGACGGCGAAGGCGGTGGCCGGGGTGGAGACGTGCAGCCCGAACTGCTCGCCGGGCAGCACGCTGACGCGGTCGGCGAAGCCCTCGATGGCGTCGGCGGGGCCGGGGTCGGTGATCTCCCAGTCCGGGTCGCCGGGGAGGGACTGCTCGGTGCGCAGGCCGACGTGTTCGGCGGTGCCCGGGCCGCCCGCGTCGGGGGAGGGGTGCGGTGCGGGGGCGGGGTGGGGCGGTCCGGTGCCGCAGGAGGAGAGGGCCGCGGCCATCAGGCCCAGGCCCAGTACGCCGCGCCGGCTCGGTTCCGCCATCGTGGCCTCCCTGGTGTCCGATCGGGTCCGTCGCCGGGGTGCGACGGCTCGCTGCGCCGCCGCGCCGCGTCCGGACGCCGGACCGGGACGGCGGGCCGAGACGGTGGGTCACGACGGGTGGGTCACGACGCCGCGTCAGGGCGGGTGGGTACCGACGGCGGGTCAAGACGGTGGTCAAGACGGCGGGTCAACGCGCGCGGTCATCCTTACCCCTCGGGGGTGAGGTCTACGGGCCGCCGCGCCGGGTGGCCGTCCGCCGGCGGGGCGGCCCCGCCTCGCCGTGCACCGCGCCCGGGGCCGTCCGGGGGTACCCCGGCGTGTCCGGGCCCGCGGCCGCCCGGCCGTGGCGCCGTGTCACCTAGCCTGACCAGGCCCGCCGTCCGGCGGTCAGGGGGTCCGGCGCCGTGTGCCCGGCCGACCGTGGACAGGGGTGCGCGTGGTCTCGTCGGGTTCGGTCGGAGCTGGGTCGGCGCCCGTGAACCGCGGCTCGCGGTTCCGGGCGTGGTTGCTGGAAGGCCTGTCCGACATGGCCAAGCAGCACCCCGGCCCGCACGCGCAGGCCCCGCACGTGAAGGGCCAGCGCTGGTGGCGGGTGATGTGCCTGACCGGTCTGGACTACTTCTCCACGCTCGGCTACCAGCCCGGCATCGCCGCGCTCGCGGCCGGCCTGGTCTCGCCGATCGCGACCCTCGTGCTGGTGGTCGTCACCCTGCTCGGCGCCCTGCCGGTCTACCGCCGGGTGGCGCAGGAGAGCCCGCACGGCGAGGGCTCCATCGCGATGCTGGAGCGGCTGCTCTCGTTCTGGCAGGGCAAGCTCTTCGTCCTGACGCTGCTGGGCTTCGCGGGCACCGACTTCATGATCACCATCACCCTGTCGGCCGCCGACGCGACCGCGCACCTGGTGGAGAACCCGCACCTGCACACGGCGCTGGACGGCAAGCAGGTGCTGATCACGCTGATCCTGATCGCGCTGCTCGGCGGGGTCTTCCTGAAGGGTTTCGGCGAGGCGATCGGCCTGGCCGTCGTCCTGGTCGGGATCTACCTGGCGCTCAACGTCGTGGTGGTGGTCAACGGTCTCTGGCACGTGCTCAAGGCCCCGCACCTCTTCGCCGACTGGACGGACGCGCTCATCGCCGAGCACGGCAACGCGATCGCCGTGATCGGCGTCGCCCTGATCGTCTTCCCGAAGCTCGCGCTCGGCCTGTCCGGATTCGAGACCGGCGTCGCCGTGATGCCGCACATCGAGGGCGATCCGGAGGACACCGAGGAGAAGCCGACCGGCCGGATCCGCGGCGCCCGCAAGCTGCTCACCACCGCGGCCGTGATCATGAGCTGCTTCCTGATCACCACCAGCTTCATCACCACCCTGCTGATCCCCCCGGACGACTTCAAGACCGGGGGCCCGGCCAACGGTCGGGCGCTCGCCTACCTCGCGCACGAGAACCTGGGCAGCGCCTTCGGCAGCGTCTACGACCTGTCCACCATCGCCATCCTCTGGTTCGCCGGCGCCTCCGCGATGGCCGGACTGCTCAACCTGATGCCCCGCTACCTGCCCCGCTACGGCATGGCCCCGCACTGGGCCCGGGCCGTGCGCCCCACGGTGATCGTGCTGACCCTGATCGCCTTCCTGGTCACCTGGCTCTTCGACGCCAACGTCGACGCCCAGGGCGGCGCCTACGCCACCGGTGTCCTGGTGCTGATCAGCTCGGCCGCCATCGCCGTCACCATCGCCGCCCACAAGGCCGCCCAGCGCCGCTGGACGGCCGGCTTCGCGGTGATCGCCGCGGTCTTCCTCTACACCACTGCCGTGAACATCGCCGAGCGGCCGGACGGCGTCAAGATCGGCGCCTGCTTCATCGCCGGGATCATGCTGGTCTCCTTCCTGTCCCGGCTCAAGCGGGCCTTCGAACTGCGCGTCACCGACGTGGTGCTGGACGACGTGGCGGAGCGCTTCGTCCGCGACTACATGCACCGCCCGCTGCGGCTGATCGCCAACGAGCCGAACAGCAGGGACCTCGCCGAGTACCGGGACAAGATCCACCAGATCCGGCGCGACAACGACATCCCGGCCGAGGACGACCTGGTCTTCGTCGAGGTCACCGTGCTGGACCCGTCCGACTTCGAGGCCGAGCTCACGGTGCGCGGGGAGGTCCTGCACGAGCGCTACCGGGTGCTCTCGCTGGAGAGCTCCAGCGTGCCGAACGCGCTGGCCGCGCTGCTGCTGCGGGTGCGCGACCTCACCGGGCAGCAGCCGCACATCTACTTCGAGTGGACGGAGGGCAACCCCTTCGCCCAGTTCCTGCGGTTCCTCCTGTTCGGGCAGGGCGAGATCGCGCCCGTGACCCGGGAGGTGCTGCGGGAGGCCGAACCGGAGCGCGGGCGGCGGCCGGCGGTGCACGTCGGCTGACGGCGTCGCCACGGCCCGGTGTCCCCGGGGGCCCGCGGCGGGGCAGCCGGTGCGGCCCGGTGGTCAGCGCCTCGGGTGGGACCGGCTCCAGGCCGGTGCGACGAAGGCCACCAGGGCGACGGCGAAGCCGAGTTGGAGCAGGTGGCGGATCCAGTCGATGCCCGAGGTGTGGCGCACGCCGATCCAGCCGGAGACGGCGTTGCCGAGCCAGGCTCCGGCCGCGCCGAGCAGCATGGTCAGCCACCAGGGGATCGACTGCGGGCCGCGCAGCAGCAGCTTGGCGAGCAGGCCCAGCACGAAGCCGATCATCAGGATCCACAGGAGCTGGAACATCGCGGTCCACCTTCCGGGCGCGGCCGGAGGGGTACCGGTGCGCCGCATCGCCGAAGACACGGTTCGTCCCATGATCGCCCGGTTCCGCCCGCCGGGCATGTCGGCGCGAAGACCCGCAGGTCAGCGAGGTGTGCCACGGTAAACATCATGTGGCGGTGACGTGTGGGGAGCGAAAACGCGCCGATGAGCGGGCCGGAAACCCACTGTCCGTCAGGGGCGGGCGCCGATAGGAATGTGCCTGGCGCGGACCCGCCGCGTCACCGAGAGGAGCCCCCCGTGAGTCGACTCCGCGCTGCCGTCATGACCCTCGGCTGTACCGCCGCCGCCCTCACCCTGACCATGGGCACCGCACAGGCCGCGCCCGGCGACACCACCACCATGTGCGGATCCTCGCTGACCCCCAGCGGCTTCGTGGACGTCCAGTGGTGGAACAGCGGCGGCTGCGGCTCCGGCTTCAACCCGAACACCAAGAAGATCATGCAGCTCACCGGCTACCCCGTCGGCACCGTCGTCAACGCCTGCGGCTCCACCTGGCCGCCGGCCGGCTGGACCATCGTCAGCAGCTTCTACAGCGCCGGCTGCAAGTACTCCGCGGTGCCGAGCCTGAACGACAACTCCTGGCAGCTCAAGCGCGTCTCCTGACGCCCGTCGGGAGGCGGCGGGCTCCCGCCGGCCCGACCGCTGCAGGCCCGGACACCCGCAGGTCTCAGCGGTCCAGCACCGCCTCGACGGCCTCGCGGACGTCCGGATGCGGGTCCCCGGCGAGGCCGGCCAGCAGCGCCGCGACCCCGGGGGTGGACCAGCCGCCGACGGCCCACACCAGCTCGGTGCGCACCCCCGGGTCCGGATGGGCGGCGAGCCGGGCGAGCCGGTCCACCGGCCCGCGGCGGCGCATCCCGAACCAGTGCAGGGCGGCCCGCAGTTCGGCGGCGTCCCCCGGCTCGCCGGCGGCGTCCAGCCGTGCCAGCAGCACCGGCACGGGCGGCGGCGGGCCGTCCAGCGGGTGCGGAAGGCGCTCGCGCAGCCGGCGGCCGCCGTACTCGCCGCGGATCCGGCAGCCGTAGCAGGTGCAGGGCCGGGTGCCGTGGGCGTCCGGCCGGTAGCGCCAGCCGGCGACCTGGGGCACCGGGCGGATCCGGTGCACCTCGCGGGGGCCCGCCGCCCGCGGCACGAACACCTCCCAGCCGCGCGGATCGGCCAGTGCACCGATCCGGCGCACCGCCTCGGCGGCCGGCAGCCGCTGCTGGGCGGCCTGCGCGCGGTCCCGGTAGTGCCCGGCCAGTACCGGCTGCGCGTCGTCCAGCCGGAGGTGCACGGCGACCAGCGGGCCCCGGGCGCCGAACCGGGCCAGCTCGCGCAGCCACTGGTGGGTCAGCGGGTAGGACGGCAGCACGGGGAAGCAGTACAGCCCGCGTGCGCCGCCCTGCCCGCGGCTGTCGGCCCGGATCCCGGCGCGGCGGATCCGCGGCGCGTTCGCCGCGGCGGTCAGGTGCACGAACATCGCCATGGAGGGGGACGTTAGGGCCTCGCCCGGGCGGGGCGCGAGGGGATTTCGGATACCTCCCGGTATCGCCAGGTGCCTTCCGGTACGGGCGGGCCGGGCCCGGGCCGTGGCCGTCTGCCAGAATCGCCGCATGGCTGAGCATCGCGGCGAGGACGGCTACCTGCTGGACAACCGGCAGTCGGAGGCCGGCGCCCGCTTCGGCGCCCTCGCCGAGCTGTTCGACCCGGTGACCTTCCGGCACGTCGACCGGCTCGGGATCGGCCCCGGCATGCGCTGCTGGGAGGTCGGTGCCGGCGGCCCCTCCGTCCCGCTCGGACTCGCCGAGCGCGTCGGCCCCACCGGTGAGGTCGTCGCGACCGACATCGACGTGTCCTGGACCGCCGGTGCGGCCGGCGGCGTGATCCGGGTGCTGGCCCACGACGTGGCGGCCGACCCGCCGCCGCCCGGCGGCTTCGACCTGGTGCACGCCCGGCTGGTGCTGGTCCACGTCGCCGACCGTGCGGAGGCCCTGCGCCGGATGGTCGGGGCACTGCGCCCCGGTGGCCGGCTGCTGCTGGAGGACGCCGACCCCGCCCTGCAGCCGCTGCTGTGCCCGGACGAGTCGGGCCCCGAGCAGCGGCTCGCCAACCGTCTGCGGGCCGGCTTCCGGACCCTGATGGCGGCCCGCGGCGCGGACCTCTCCTACGGCCGGACGCTGCCGCGGGTGCTGCGCGAGGCGGGCCTGGTCGACGTCCGGGCCGACGCGTACTTCCCGATCACCTCGCCGGCCTGCGCCGTGCTGGAGGACGCGACCGTGCGGCAGATCCGGCACCACCTGACCGGGCAGGGGCTGGCCACCGACGAGGAGATCGACCGCCACCTCGCGAACGTCGCCGCCGGCCGGCTGGACCTGGCCACCGCCCCGATGGTCTCCGCCTGGGGCCGCCGCCCGTAGGGCGTGTCCGGCGTCGCGCGCTCGGCACGATCCGCCGGGCCGGCCCTGAGGGCATGTCCGGCTACGCGGCGCCCGTCCGGCGGCTGATCAGGGCGGCGAGGCCGTCCAGGATCCGTTCGAGGCCGAAGTCCAGGGCCTGGTCACGGCCGCCGGGTTCGGCCATGGCGGCGGCGACGGCGGGGTAGCGGTCGGCGTGCCGGTGCACCACCGTGCCCAGGGCGGCGAGCAGGTCGGCCTCGGGGGAGCCGTCCGGGCCGGCGGCGCGGGACTGTTCGGCGATGCTGCGGACGTGCCCGGCGAGCAGTACGGCGGCGTCCATGCGCTCGGGGCCGGTCAGTCCGTGGCCGTCGAGGGCGGCCACCACCCGTTCCAGCCAGGCGAGTTCCCTCGGGCCGATGACCCGGGGGCCGACGGTGGCGTCCAGCAGCCAGGGGTGGCGGTCGAACGATCCGGCCAACAGCCTTGCCCAGGCGGTGAGTTGCTCCCGCCAGCCGAGCTCGGGCCCGGCAGCCGGCGGGTCGCCGGCGGCGGACTCGACCATCAGGGCGACGAGTTCGGCCTTGCCCGGCACGTACCGGTACAACGACATCTTGGTGAACTCCAGCAGCCCGGCGACCTTCTGCATGGAGACGGCGCCCAGGCCCTCCGCGTCGGCGATCTCGACGCCCGCCGCGGCGATCCGCTCCAGGCTGAGGGCCGGCTTCGGGCCCCGGGTCGGCTTGGGGGCGGGGCTCCAGAGCAGTCGCACCACGGCGTTCGCCGGGTCGTCCGGCCCGACCGCGCCCTTCGGGGCGGCCGTGCCCTTCGGGCCGCTGGTGTCCGCCGCGCCGGTCGCGTCCGCCGGGCCTGCGGGGTTGGCCGGCCCTGCGGGGTTCGCCGCCTCGCTCACGTTCCGCTCCTGTTCCTGTGGTCGCCCCCGGTCCGGGGGTTGCCCTCGGCTTGAACTGTGTCTACCGTACACAGCAAGCAAACAGTGTCCGGTGGACACAGTTCTTCGTCCCTATCGAACGGAGCACTCCCATGAGCACCAAGGTCCTGATCTCGGGTGCGAGCATCGCCGGCCCCGCCCTGGCGCACTGGCTGGGCCGGTACGGATTCGAGGTCACCGTCGTCGAGATCGCCCCCGCGCTGCGCGGCGGCGGCCAGAACGTCGACTTCCGCGGCCGGACCCACCTGACCGTGCTGGAGCGGATGGGCGTCCTCGACGAACTGCGCGCACTCGACACCGGAGGCTCCCCGATGACCTTCCTCGGCCCCGACGGGCGACGACTCCTGCACCTGCCGGCCGAGTTCGCGGGCGGCGAACTGGAGATCCCGCGCGGCGAGCTCGCCCAGCTGCTCCACCGGCACAGCCGGAACCGCGCCGAGTACGTCTTCGGCGACACGATCACGGCCCTGGAGGAGACCCCTCGCGGGGTGCGGGTCGCCTTCCGGCACGGCGCGCCGCGGGAGTTCGACCTGGTGATCGGTGCCGACGGGCTGCACTCCACCGTCCGCCGGCTCGCCTTCGGCCCCGAGCAGCGCTTCGTCCGCCACCTGGGCTACTACGCGGCGACCTGGCAGCTGCCCAACGACCTCGGCCTGCCGCCCGGCTCCCTCGGCCTCAACGTCCCCGGCCGGCTGGCCGCGCTCGGCGGCGACCACCGCGACCCGACCAGGGCGGGCGCCTTCTGCCTCTTCGCCTCGCCCGAGCTGAGCTACCACCGGCACGACCAGGACCAGCAGAAGGCCCTGGTCCACCGGGCCTTCGCGGGCCTCGGCTGGGAGGTGCCCCGCCTGCTGGACAGCCTGCGGGACACCCCCGAGCTGTACTTCGACTCGATCAGCCGCGCCGACGTCCCCAGCTGGTCCACCGGCCGGATCGCGCTGCTCGGCGACGCCGCCTGCGGAGCCACCATCGGTGGCATGGGCACCGGTACCGCCGTGGTGGCCGCGTACGTGCTGGCCGGCGAACTGGCCCGCTCCGGCGGCGACCACCGCACCGCCTTCGGCCGTTACGAGGCGCTGCTGCGCGACTACGCCCGGGGCTGCCAGAAGGGCGGTGACCGCACCGGCCCCTTCCTGGCGCCGCGCACCGCCGCCGGCCTGCGGGTGCGTAACGGCCTGCTGAACCGGCGCTGGATCCTGGACCGGATGCTGCAGCTGGGTCAGGAGGTGTCCAGCGTCGAGCTGCCCGACTACGGGCGCGAGCCGTCCGTCCGGGTCAGTGCTGCGGGCTGATCCGGGTGCCGCCGTCCAGCACCCCCTCCACCTGGACGTTCGCCCGGACCGGGCGCTCCACGGCCAGGGTGTGGTCCGGAGCGGGCCGGTCGGCGGACCAGTCCGGGCCCTTGACGGCGAGCCGGGCGACCCGCCGGCTGCCCGCCGCCAGCAGGAACTCGGTGCCCTGCGGGGAGCGCCACCAGGCCCAGCCCACGGTGTCCTGCTCGAACCGGCTGCACGCCCGGCCCGGGCCGCCGCCGGTGCGCTGCGGCCCCCGGGCGGCGGGCAGCAGGACGGCGGTGGCGGCGCTGCCCTCGCCGGTCCAGCGGTCGGCGCGCAGGCAGACCCAGGACGCCGAGCCCGCGTTCTGCGGCAGCGGCTGCACCGCGAAGGCCCACAGGTTGAGCTGCTTGACGCCGGGAGTGCCGTCCGGAGCCGCGCAGCCCGCCCGGGCCCAGGCCTGCAGCGCGTCCGGGCCGGTGGCCTCGCGCGGCTCGCGCGCCGGCTGGTTGCGGTCCGGGGGCGGCGTGTAGCTGAGGTGGGCGGGGACGAGCCCGCCGAGGTCGGCCAGCAGGAAGGCGTGCTTCTCCGCGATGACGGGGGAGGAGTGCAGTTGGAGCACGGTGGCGCCCCGGCAGTCCGTCAGCACGCCGCCCGGCGCCGCCGGGGTGAGGCCGTCGGGGTGCTCCAACGGGCGGGCGGGGGTGTCGGGCTGGTCGATCCGGCGGGTCTCGGCGGCCTCCACCCAGGGGGCCAGCAGGTAGCGCACGGAGGTTCCCTGGCGGCGCAGCACCACCGCGCCGGCCGTCGTGACGTCCGAGTCGTCGGCCCGGGCGAGGTCGAGGCCGCCGCCGCGTCCGTCGGTGTAGCGGGCCAGCCGCTGCCCGTCGTACAGCAGGACGACGGCGGCGCCGTCCACCGTCCCGGCGTAGAGCAGCCGTGGCGCGGTGACCGGCGGCGCGGTGTCCGCGCCCGGTTCGGCGCGGGTCTGCGGGCCGGGACGCTCCCAGGCGGTCAGCGCGCGGCCGAGCAGCGCGGCGTCCTCGCGGCGGTCGCCGCGGGCCGGCCAGGCGGTGAAGTCGACCCGGGCGGTGTGCTGCCACAGGTCCGCGGGCACCCGGACCAGGTGCGCCGGATCGGCCGTGGCGCCGGCGGGCGGGGCGGGCGCCGGCCGGGTGGTGGAGGCGGCGGGGCCGGTGCCGGTGAGCACGGCGGCCGTGGTGGTGAGGCCGAGCGCGCCGACCAGCAGCACGGCGGTCAGCGCCCGGCGGCGGCGCAGCAGGTCGGTGGGCTGGACCCGGACGGCGCACGGGTCGAACGCGGACGGGTCGAACGCGGACGGGTCGAAGCTCCTCGTGTCGAACGCGGACGGGTCGAAGGCGCCCGGCTCCGGGGCGGACGGGTCCGGCTCCGCCTCCGAGCCGACGCCGGCTGCCGCGTGGAGGGCCTGCTCGGGCTGCTCGACCCCGGCGTGCCGCAGCACTTCCGCGGCCTCCGCGCCGGTCAGCCCCTCCACGGCGCGCAGCGCGAACGCGGCCCGGGCGGGTGCGTCGAGCGCCGCGAGCGCGTGGTCCAGTGCGGCGTCCTGTTCGCCGCCGTGCGGGGTGAACAGCCGCAGGCCCCAGACCCGGGGTGCCAGCAGCCGGCGGGCGGGACGGGGGCGCAGTGCGTCGCGCAGCACCCGCAGCCGCAGTGCGGCGTAGACCGGGTCCTCGTCGGCCGGCGCCGGGTCGGCCGGGCGGGACCAGCGGGACGGCAGGGCGCGCTGGACGGCCGTGTGGGCGGCGAGGACGCGGCTGTGCCGGTCGCGGTCCGCGGGCAGCGCGAGGTACGCGAGCCGGACCAGCCTGCGGTAGTGGCGCACCAGGGCGGCCTCGGCCCGGGCCACCGGGCGCGCGGCGGTACCCCGGGCGGGCGCCGCCGAGTCCACCGTCCGTTCTGCCAACGGGCCCTCCCCGGAGTCGTCGGTGCTGTCGTGGTGGACGGTCCAACGAGTCGATCATGTGATGGTTGCGCCGTCCGGGGTCGCCGGCCGCCCGCGGGCCCGCTGCTGCGGCGGCGGGGGCGAGGGGGTGCGGGGTCGGGGGCGAGGGGGTGCGGGGTCGGGGGTGCGGCCGCGCCCGGGTGTCGCCGGGAACGTGCGAGCGGATGTCGGAGGGGTGTTCGGCCAGCGGGGGCCTTGGTCCCTCCCGTTCAGCCCCTTGGCCCCTGGCGGTCCGCGCGGCCGGGAGCGATGCTGCCGGTACGGCCGGGACGATCCGTGCCCGGGCGGAGTAGCGTCGTGGACGAGGTGAACCGGCGTGCGGCATGCCACCGTCGAATCAGTGATGACCAGCCCCGTGGTCCGGGTCGCGCCCGAGACCGGCTTCCGGGAGATCGTGGCGCTGTTGACCGACTACGACATCACCGGGGTGCCGGTGGTGGACGCCGAGGGGCGGCCGCTCGGTGTGGTGTCCGAGGCGGACCTGCTGCGCACCCTGGCCGCGCAGGAGGATCCGGGCGCCCTGCTGCCGGCCCCGGAGGCGGCGCCGCCTCCGGGGCCGGGCGGGGCCGTCACCGCCGCGGACCTGATGACCGGGCAGCCGGTCTGCACCACCCCCGGCACCAGCGTGGTGGCGGCGGCCCGGCTGATGAGCCGGCACGGGCTGAAGCGGCTGCCGGTGCTGGACGAGGAGGGGCGGGTGATCGGCATGGTGAGCCGCGGGGACCTGCTGCGGGTGTTCCTGCGCGAGGACCGGGTGATCCGGCGCGAGATCGTGGAGGAGGTGCTCGGCCGGGTCGAGGGGGTGAGCCCGGCGGAGGTAGGCGTCGAGGTCGACCAGGGGCGGGTGGTGCTCAGCGGGACGGTGCCGGAGCAGCACCTGGTGCCGATCGTGCTCAACCTGTGCCGCTCGGTGGACGGCGTGGTGTCGGTCACCGACCGGCTGGAGGCCGGGGGAGCGGCCGCACCGGTGGGCTGATCCGCCGATCGTTCGAGCTGCCCGGCACGGACCGGAGCGATCCGGTTCGCATACTGCGGAGCGTATCGGGTAACTCACTCTGTGTGCCCGGCGGTTCGGATCCCCGGGGCGCCGGAGCCCAGGGGAGGCGGCCGTGGCAGTCGTGTTCGACGCAGACTTCACTTCGACCAGGCAGTGGATCGCGGGGCGCAGCAGCGCCTATCCCCGGATGGGGCCGACCAACCGGAGCGACCACAAACTCGACTACCTCGGCCGCGCCTACTGCCCGGGCGGCGTGTTCACGGCCGTCCGGCGACTGACCGGCGGGCTGTGGACCTGCAGTCTGCTCACCACCGAGGGCAGCCCGGACGGCTTCCAGGTGCACACCGGGGACGTCGTGTCGGCCCGGGTGACGCTTCCCCTCCAGCTGGGCGCCTGGCCGGCGATCTGGACCTGGCGGGATGGCGGCAACGAGGTCGACCTCTTCGAGTACCACCCCGACAACCCGGACCTGCTGGAGATCTCCAACCACGTCCGGGGCGGCTTCCGCTACTGGCACGGCGCCGGCGCCGGGATCGCGCCGGGCGCCACCTTCGACCTGCGGGTCGTGCTCGGCGCCAACTCGGTGGACTGGTACGTCGACGGCCAGCTGGTCTACGCGGACCTGCACGGGGTCGGCCCGGGCTGGCACGCGTACCTGATCGTGAACCTGTCGGTCGCGGACGGGACGTACCACGACCGGCCGCCGCTGGGCGGGCCGGACCGGCTGAGCTGGGTGTGCCACAGTCTGCGGGTCGAGCGCTGAGAGGTCCAGCACTGAGAGGTCCAGCACTGAGGGGTCGGGCGCTGAGGGGGCGTGGCCGAGCGGACGGGGCCGAGGGGAGTCGGCAGGTCTCAGGGGGCGAACCCGGCGGTGATCGGGCCGCGCGGTCCGGAGCGCTGGAACCAGACCGTCCGGCGCTGCGGGCCGATGTGGGCGGGGTGCGTCACGTACAGGTCGTCGCGCGGGGCGCGCTCGTTGCCGGGTGACAGCGCGGCGTCCACGGCGCGTTCGGCGAGCGCGTGCAGCAGGGCCGTGGCGGTGGCCTCGGCCGCGTCCGGTGCGATGGCGAGCGCGGTGAGCTCGTCCCAGAGCGCGGTGGACACGTAGGCCACCGGGGAGTGCCCGAGGGCCGGGTGGGGGTGCGGGTCCCCGTGGCGCCGGAGCACCCCGGCCGCGACGAGCTGCTCGGGTGAGCGGCGGTCGGCCGGCGGGTGGTGGTTCATGGGCGGCAACGCTACCCCGGTGGCGGCGCACCGGGCGCCGGAACGTTTTCTCAGGCTTTCCTCACGACGCTTCGGCCGGTCGCGGGCGCACGATGGTGGTAAGGCGCTCATCGCCTCGACGGGCCCCGCGGCGGGGCCGGAGGAGGAGGTCCTGATGAGGCACTGGCACACGAACGGGTACGGCCACGGCCACTGGCTGGGCGGCTGGGGCATCGCGATCGCGGTGATCGGCTCGCTGGTGGTCCTGGTGGTCCTGGTGCTCGCCGCCATCGCCCTGTTCCGGTACATCACCCGCTCGCGGCGGCCGGTCCCGTACGGGGCGCCGGCCGCGGGTGCGGGTCCCGCGGCGCCGGGTGCCGGCCGGGCGGGTCAGGGTTGGGGCGGGGCCCACGGGTCGGCGGCGGGCCCGACGCCCGAGCAGGTGCTCGCGGAACGGTTCGCGCGCGGCGAGATCGACGCGGAGGAGTACCGGCACAGACTCGACACGCTCCGCTCGGCGGACGGGCCGGGCGGTGGTTGACCCGGGCCGGTGACCCGGGGGCAGGGGAGGGCCCGCCGCACCGGGGTGTGCGGCGGGCCCGTGCGCGGTCCGCGCGGCGCCGTCGGCCGTCAGGGTGCGGACCTTCGGCGGTCGGTCGCGGAGGTCCGTGTGCGGCCCGGCACGGCCCGGGCGGGGGCGGGTCCGGCGGGAGTCGGCCGCCGGACGCCGGGACGCCGCCCGGGCCGGGCGCGGAGACTACTCGACGACGAGCTCGACCGGGATGTTGCCGCGGGTGGCGCGGGAGTAGGGGCAGACCTCGTGGGCCTGCTTGACCAGCAGCTCGCCGGTCTCGCCCGCGAGCGCCTCGGGCAGCTCGACCCGCAGCACGACGGCCAGGCCGAAGCCGGCGCCGTCCTTGCCGATGGACACCTCGGCGGTCACCGAGACCTCGCTGGTGTCGACCCGCGACTGGCGCCCGACCAGGCCCAGCGCGCTCGCGAAGCAGGCCGCGTAGCCGGCCGCGAAGAGCTGCTCGGGGTTGGTGCCCTGCCCGTTGCCGCCGAGCGCGGCCGGCATCGCGAGCGCGAGGTCCAGCTGCCCGTCGGAGCTGACGGCGCGGCCCTCCCGGCCGTTGGCGGTGGCGGCTGCGGTGTAGAGCGCGTCCATGGTCCGTTCCCTTCGTCTCCTGTGGCGGCCGCGGGGCCGCCCTTCGCCATCAAGTAGAGCACGCAATTCAATTGCGCACAACTCAATAGCGCGGATGCGATCGGTACGATGGGGGCATGACCACGCTCCCCGGCATGGCGGACGAGGAACTGCTCCGCCTCGACCAGCAGATCTGCTTCTCGCTGAACGCGGCCTCCCGCGCCTTCGGCGGCGTCTACCGGGTGCTCCTCAAGGACCTCGGGCTCACCTACCCCCAGTACCTCGTCATGCTCGTGCTCTGGGAGGACGGCGAGCTGCCCGTCAAACGGATCGGCGAGCGCCTGCGGCTCGACTCCGGCACGCTCTCCCCGCTGCTGAAGCGGCTGGAGGCGGCCGGGTTGGTCCGGCGCGAGCGCAGCCCGCAGGACGAGCGCTCCGTTACCGTCGCCCTGACCGCGGAGGGCGCCGCGCTGCGCGAGCGCGCCGGGCAGGTGCCGCGCCGGCTGCTCTCCGCGACCGGGCTGCCCGTCGAGGACCTGGCCGCACTGCGGGTGCTGCTGGAGCGGGTGACCGTCGCGCTGGACTCCTCGGCGGTGGAGCCCGTGCCGTAGGGGCGGGGCCTGTGCCCGGGGGTCGGGCCCCGCGTCGCGGGGCCGGGTGGGGTGGCCGGTGCCGTGAGGCTGTCAAGTCGGCGGCCCGTCAGGTGTGACGTGGGTCACGTGGCCCGCGCGGTGCGGCGCTCCCCGGCGGCGAACCGGCAGGTCAGCGGTGGTGTTCGGAAGTGACCGGAAACGGTCGCCAATTGTCCGCCCGATCCGGTCGACAACCCGCATCCCCCGGACGGTTACACCACGAGCCCCCAAGGGGCCGTCGGCGTGCCACCCGGTGGGCCGGCCAGCTGACCCACGGAAGGGGGGCGTGTGTGCTGAACACCCCCGGGCCGGGCGAGAGGCGGGGCCTGCGGGCGGACCCGCTCGACGACCTGCCGGCCGACTTCGAGGCCTTCTTCACCCGCGAGAACCCCGGCTACCTCCGGTACGCCCAGCAGCGCCTGCGCCACCGCGAGGACGCCCAGGACGCCGTCCAGAACGCGGGCGCCACGCTGTACAAGAACTGGCGCCGCGCCCTCGCCAGCGCGGACCCGCGCGCCTTCGCCTTCAAGGTCGTCAAGGACGCGGTGGTCGACCAGCTGCGCGAGCGCCGCCGGGCCGAACGCAAACGGCTGCGGGTGATCGCCCAGCACCGGCCCGACACCAGCCAGGACGAACTGGAGCGGCTCGCCGAACTCGACGCCCTGGACTGGGCCATGGAGGAGCTCACCCGCGCCGCCCCCGTCCAGGCCGACGTCGTCCGGCTGCGCCAGTCCGGCCTGTCCTACCCCGACATCGGCCACGCCCTCGGCATCGCGCACACCACCGCCCGCACGTACTACAGCCTCGGCCGGCGCCACCTGGAGTACCTGCTGGAGCACCCGGACGACGGGCCGGCGCAGTGAAGGTCGCCGAGCTGCTGCGCGCGGACGCCGCCGTGCTCGAGCGCGAGCTCCGCGACCACGACCCGGCGGCGTTCACCCGCCGGCTGGCCGAGCGCCTGGCCGCCGCCCGCCGACCCGCCCCGACCGCGCGCGAGCGGCCGGCCCGCCCGCCCGCGGCCGCCCGTCCGCCGCACGCCCACGACCGCGCCCCGGGGGCCGGCGGCCGGGCCGAGCTCCGCCGGGACCTGCGGCACCTGTGCGCCGCCGTGGCGGGAGCGGCGGAACCGGGGGAGCTGGCGCTGGACCTGGAGCTGGCCGAGAAGACCGCCTTCCGCACCCTCGGCTGCCTGCTCTACGGCATGGGCCGCGCCGCCGACGGCGTCTTCTGGTGGCGGATCGCCGCCCAGTACGGCGACCAGCTGGCCGTGCACTGCCTGGCCGTGCACTACACGGCCGAGGGCGAGGCCCGGGACGCGGCCCGCTGGGCCGCCCAGGCCCAGGACCTCAGCGCCCCGGGCCGGCTGCCCGCGCTCGCCCCTGAGGCCGGTCCGGCCGGCGCGGCGCGGCTGGCGCGGACGCTGGCGGAGGACTACGACGGGGAGATCCTGCTGACGCTGCGGGACGTGCTGGACGTGCGCCCCGGCGCGGACGACGGGCCGCGCCTCGGCCTGCGGTCGGTGCGCGGGCGGGGGGTGGTGCGGATCCGCTGAGGCGGGTGGGCGGCGGGCCCGGGGCCGCCCGCCCGGCCCCGGGCCCGCAGGTGGGCGCGCAGGCGGACGGGAGGCCTCAGGCGAGCGCGGTGAGGGCGTCGCCGAGGTACTTCGCCCCGAGCACCGCCAGCACCGTGGTCGTGATCGCCGTGTTGTGGGCGGCCATCCAGGCCTTCCACTCGCCGAGCACCCGGGCCGAGCGGTCGCCGCCGAGCAGGTCGACCCCCAGCGGAACCAGCGTGCACAGCGAGCCGACCAGCACCATCAGCGCGCCGGCCGCCGCCTCGCCCCCGGGGCCGGCGCCGCTGGTCGCGATCGAGGCGGCCCCGCCGACGGCCAGCACCAGGTTCTTCGGGTTGGCCGCGACCAGCACGACCCCCAGTCCGGCGGACCGTCCCGGGGTGAAGCGGTCGACCGCCCGCATCCACTCCGGCGGCGCGGCGACGTGCCCCTCGCGCGGGCGGTCGCGCCACTGCTTCGCGGCCAGCAGCACGAACAGGGCGCCGAGCACCAGCCGCAGCCAGGACGACCAGGTCGGGGCGGCGCCGCCCGGGCCCGTGCCGCCGCCCGCCAGCACCACCACCGCCACCACCCCGGCCAGGCCGGCCACCCAGCCGGCCGTGAAGGCCGCGCCGCAGGCCCGCCCGCGCGGCGTGGCGAGCATCAGGACCACGGTGACCAGTGCGAGCGGACTGACGGCAATGCCCACCGCCGACACCAGCATCGCGCCGACCGCCTCGCCCATCCCCACTCCCGCCTCCGGGCCGCCCGACCGGGTCCGTCGGCACCGGTGCTCCGTTCCGTCGCCCGACACGCGTCCCGCCCATTCAGCTACGGCCGGGGCCGCCGTGCACGGGCTCCGCCGCCGTCCGGGTGAGTCGCCGGGTCGGGGCGGGGCGGGTCGAGCCGGGGCGTCGCGGTGGGCCAGGCGGTCGGGCCCGCAGCCGGGGCGGCGCCCGCGCCGAACGCCCGAGGGCCGCCGCACCTCACCGGTGCGGCGGCCCTCGGGCGCGTCACTCGTCACTCGTCACGCGGGGGACCCGGGCGATCAGTCGTTGCCCGACTCGATCGCCGCGTTGTCCAGCGCGGTGGACTCCGCCGGGTCCGCGTCGGAGCTGCCGGCCGCGATCGGTGCGGCCCCGCCCGGGGACAGCTCGCCGATCAGGCCGCTCCACGGCGCCAGCTGGCCGTGCACCGCGTACTGCTCCAGCTTGCTGCGCGAGTCGGCGATGTCCAGGTTGCGCATGGTCAGCTGGCCGATGCGGTCGTCCGGGACGAACGCGGCGTCGACGCTGCGCTCCATCGACAGCTTCTCGGGGTGGTAGCTGAAGTTGGAGCCCTGGGTGTCGATGACCGAGTAGTCCTGGCCGCGCCGCAGCCGCAGCGTGACGCTGCCGGTGACCGGGTGGCCGATCCAGCGCTGCATGCTGTCCCGGAGCATCAGCGACTGCGGGTCGAACCAGCGGCCCTCGTAGAGCAGCCGGCCGAGGCGGCGGCCCTGGGTGTGGTACGTGGCGAGGGTGTCCTCGTTGTGGATGGCGTTGAGCAGCCGCTCGTAGGCGATGTGCAGCAGCGCCATGCCCGGGGCCTCGTAGATGCCGCGGCTCTTGGCCTCGATGATCCGGTTCTCGATCTGGTCCGACATGCCGAGGCCGTGGCGCCCGCCGATGCGGTTGGCCTCGTGGACCAGGGCGACGGCGTCGGCGAACTCCTGGCCGTTGATCCGGACCGGGCGGCCGAACTCGAACTCGACGGTGACGTCCTCGGTCGGGATCTCGACCGCCGGGTCCCAGAAGGCCACGCCCATGATCGGGCTGACGATCTCCAGCGAGGCGTCCAGGTACTCCAGCCGCTTGGCCTCGTGGGTGGCGCCCCAGATGTTGGCGTCGGTGGAGTAGGCCTTCTCCGCGGAGTCCCGGTAGGGGAGGTCGCGCTCGGCGAGCCACTCCGACATCTCCTTGCGGCCGCCGAGCTGGTCGACGAACGCCTGGTCCAGCCACGGCTTGTAGATCCGCAGGTTGGGGTTGGCGAGCAGGCCGTAGCGGTAGAACCGCTCGATGTCGTTGCCCTTGTAGGTGGACCCGTCACCCCAGATGGAGACCTCGTCGTCCTGCATCGCGCGGACCAGCAGGGTGCCGGTCACGGCGCGGCCGAGGGGGGTGGTGTTGAAGTACGTCTGCCCGGCGGAGCGGATGTGGAAGGCGCCGCAGGCGAGCGCGGCGAGGCCCTCCTCGACCAGGGCCGCCCGGCAGTCCACCAGGCGGGCCTGCTCGGCGCCGTAGGCGCGGCCACGGGCCGGCACGTCGGCGAGGTTGGGCTCGTCGTACTGGCCGATGTCGGCCGTGTAGGCGTAGGGGACGGCGCCGTGCTCGCGCATCCACGCGACCGCGACGGAGGTGTCCAATCCACCGGAGAATGCGATGCCGATCCGTTCACCGACCGGCAGCTTGCTCAAGACCTTCGACATGAATGCACCCTTGACCCGCGCGGCGCGGGCTCCTGACTTAGCGACGTGTGAGTGGGATTCGGCGTATCCGATGCCCCGCACTTTGGCATAGGTTTGCAGAGTAACGCAAGAGAATACGATCGCGTACGGCGGGGGCGGTCGCTCGGGGCGCCGCCGCCCGCCGCGGCCGGCGGTGTCAATCCGGCCTTCTCGCAGTCGTGTTGGGCCGGCCGTCGGCTTCCGGTCGGGCTGGTTCCGGGGTCGAGGTGGTCGGTCGTGGGGCGGGGACAGGGCGGTCGGGGTCGGGAACGGGGTGGTGGGAGCGAGGTCGGGGGGCGGGCTCAGGGGGTGGGGTCGGCGTCCGGGCCCCGGGTGCGCAGGCGACGGACGTGCTCCAGCGACTCGCGCAGTTCGGTGAGCCAGCTGTCGGAGTGGCGCTGCACCAGGCGGACGCACCAGGCGAGCGCCTCGCTGCGGCTGCGGGCGACGCCCGCCTCCACCAGCGTGTCGAGCACCTGCCGTTCGGGCTGGCGCAGCCGGGTCATGACGGGGGAGGAGACGGTGGTGAACATGCCCCGCAGGTCGCCGCACTCGGCGCCCCAGGAGACCTTGCGGCCGTAGCGGCGCTCGGCCTCGCGGGCGACGCCGATCCGGGCGTCCCTGGTCCGGTCGCGGAACTCGGCGATCCGGCCCTCGAAGGCCGCCTCGCGTTCGGCGTCCGGCGCGGCGCCGTCGAGGTCCGGCTCGGGGATGCGGCCGACGACGGTGATCTCCTCGCGGTCGGCGGTGATCTCGACGATCTCGGTGTAGAGGTCCGCGGGGAGGCGGCCGGTGAACCATCCCCGGAGTTCTTCGGGTGAGGTTGTAATCATGTAATCAGCATTACTCGCTGTGCGGAGATGGGCAAGGGCCGGGAAAGGACCTGTGGGGAGCGATTCAGCGTGCGGCGGGTACGGACGTCCGAGAAGCCGGCACCCGGGCGCGCAGCCAGGCCGTCCGGGCCGCGAGCACGCCGATCCCCAGGGCCACCAGGTGCCCGGCGTCGGCCAGTTGCTGGTCCAGCGCCCAGGCCACGGCCAGGGCCGCCGCGAGCACCGGCGGGCCGTACCGGCGCAGCGGTGCCGGGCCCAGCGCCACCAGGCAGCCGACCGTCGCCACCAGCCCGTAGCTGATCCCCACGTCACGGGCGCGGGACAGCGCCCCCGGGATCCGGGCGGTGAGCATCACCCACATCGCGCCCTCGGTCAGCAGCGTCGCCCCCAGGTGACCGGCGACGAAGACCGCGCCCGCCCGGGCCGGCCCCCAGCGCCACTCCGCCAGCCCCAGCGCCACCGCGACCGCCGCGATGCCCGCCCAGGCCGGCACCCCGTCGACCACCAGGCCGCTGGTGAACATCGTCCACCACTTGCCCACTTCCATGTGGTGGACGTTGCTGCTGTTGTGCCGGACGAACCGGGCCCGCGCCGCGTGGCCCTGACCGGCCAGCCACCAGGCCGTCACGGTCAGCAGCAGCACGTACGCGGTGGTCAGCCGCAGCCGGGCCGCCACGCGCAGCGCCGGGTGGCGGGTGTCGGGTCCGGAGCCGGTACCGGAGCCCCGGTCCGCGGGGGCCATCGTTCCGCCGTGCTGCCTCATCGTGCCCGTCGCCCCCGCTGTGCGCTGCCCGGTGCTGCCCCGGGTGGTGGTGACCGGTGCTGGCGCCCGGCCGGTCCCCGGCGGCCCGCCCCGGCGGTCGGATCGCCAGCGTACGCCAGCCGCCGACCCCGGCAGGGCGGCCGCGGGCGCCCCCGTCCCCCGATTGCAGCAGCGGGCCTGGCAGGTACGGGCCGCAGCACGGAGGGTCGGGAGGAGGGCGGTGAAGGGAGGCGGATCGGATGCGTGACGCCGACGGCGACGGACTGGACGGCGGGTTCACCTCCGCCGTGCTCGAGGCGCTGTTCACCTCGGCGCCCCTGGGCCTGTACGTCCTCGACGGGGACCTGCGCGTCCTGCGCTACAACACCGCCGCGCGGGGACTGCGCGGCCTCCCCGTCGAGGAGGTCCTCGGCCGGCGCCTGGACGAGCTCGTCGAGGGCTTCCGCACCACCGAACTCGCCGCGCTCGCCCGTGAGGTGCTGGCCACCGGGCGGCCGCTGCGCGGCTACCCGCTGCGGGGCCGGCTGCCGGACGCGCCGGAGCGCGAGGCGGCGGTCTCGGTCTCGGTGTTCCGTCTGGAGGGCCTCGCCGCGGACCGCCACGGACTGGCCGTCGCGGTGGAGGACGTCACCGAACAGGAGGCCGCCCGGGACCGCCTCGACGTTCTGCACGAGGCCCACCGGCTGATCGGGACCACCCTGGACGCCGTCACCACCGCCGAGCAGCTCGCCGAGGTCGTGGTGCCCGCGCTGGCCGACGCCGCCGTGGTGCACGTGCTCGACGAGCTGCTGCGCGGCGAGCGCCGCCGGCCCGGACCGGTGGCCGCCGACCGCCCGTTGCGCCGGGCGGCCGTCCGCACCGCCGGCCCCGGCTGGTCCCTCGCCGGCGACGCCCTGGAGACGCTGCCGTTCGCGACCCCGTTCAGCCGCGCCCTGGAGGACGGCCAGGCGCGCCTGATGGCGCGGCTGGGCGACGACGGTGCCCGGGCGGCCCTGGGCGCCGAACGCGCCGACCGGCTCGCCGCCGCGGGCGTCCACTCGCTGATGACGCTGCCGCTCACCACCGCCGACGCCGTCCAGGGCGTGCTCACCCTCTACCGCGCCGCACGCCCGGAGGCCTTCACCGGGGACGACCTCGACCTCGCCGAGCAGGTCGCCTCCCGCGGGGCCCTGAGCATCGACAACGCCTGCAGCTACCTGCGCGAGCGGACCACCGCCACCGCCCTGCAGCGCCACCTGGTGCCCAGCCGCACCCCCGAGCTCTCCGCCGTCGAGACCGCCCACCTCTACCTGCCCGCCACGGCGGGAGGGGACTGGTTCGACGTCATCCCGCTCTCCGGCGCCCGGGCCGCCCTGGTCGTCGGGGACGTCTTCGGCCACGGCCTCGAGGCGGCCGCGGCGATGGGCCAGCTGCGCACCGCCGTCCGGAGCCTGGCCGTGCTCGACCTGCCGCCGGACGAGCTGCTCGCCCGGCTCGACGAGACCGCCGCCCGACTGGACGGGACCACCGCCCGGCCGGACCCGGCGGACCGGTCCACCGTCCCGGCCATCGCGACCTGCACGTACGCGGTCTACGACCCCGTCACCCGGCAGCTCACCGCCGCCCGGGCCGGGCACCCCGAGCCGCTGCTGGTCTCGCCCGACGGCACCGTCTCCCGGCTCGACCTGCCGCCCGGAGCCGCCCTCGGTGCCCCGCCCGGGCAGCGGGAGGACCCGTACGAGGCGCTCACGATCGAACTCGCCGAGGGCACCGTCGTCGGCCTGTACACCGACGGCCTGGTGTCCGGTGACGAGAACGCCCCCGCCGCCCTGCGCCGCATCCTCGCCCAGCCCGACCGCCCCCTGCCGGACCTCGTCGACGCCGTGGCCTACGCGCTCGCCAGCGACCGGGCCGAGGACGACGCCGTCCTGCTGCTGGCGCGCACCCGGGGGCTGCCGGACGACCGGACGGCGAGCTGGACGCTGCCGCACGACCCGGCGGTCGTCGCCACCGCCCGCGAGCTGGTCCGCCACCAGCTGGCCGCCTGGGAGCTGACCGGGCCGGCCTTCGAGACCGAGCTGATCGTCAGCGAACTGGTCACCAACGCCATCCGGTACAGCGAGGGCCCGGTGCGGCTGAGACTGGTCCGCGACCGGCGGCTGATCTGCGAGGTCAGCGACTCCAGCAGCACCTCACCGCACCTGCGGCACGCCCGGGCCACCGACGAGGGCGGCCGCGGACTGTTCCTGGTGCGCCAGCTCAGCGAGCGCTGGGGCACCCGGTACGGCACCCGCGGCAAGACCGTCTGGACCGAACTGGCGCTGCCCGAGGACTGATCCCGCCCTCACCCGGAGGGCCGAACGCGCCCTCGCGCCGCGCCGCGCCCCGGGAGAGGGTGAAGCCCGGGGGGACCGCGCGCGGACCGTGGAGGAGGCACCGATGAGCGGCAGCACCACCCGGGCGGGCGAGCTGCACCGGCGCCCCTGGTGGGCCCGCCTCGCGCACGCCGCCTGGGCCTACGTACGCCGCGCCCCGGGCACCTACGTCTGGCTGGCGATCCTGCTCGTCACCACCCAGGTCATCCGCCACGTCGACCCGCTGACCGCGGACCGGATCCTGGAACGGCGCTCGACCAACCTGCACCACCTGCAGACCTCGCCGGTGCGCGTGCTGATCACCAGCGCGCTGTGGATCGCGGGCGGGGGCTGGCTGAGCTACTTCCTGCTCTACAACGTCTTCCACGTGCCCGCCGAGCGCTGGCTCGGGACCCTGCGCTGGATCTCGGTCGCGGCGGCCGCGCACGTCGGCGCGACCTACCTCAGCGAGGGCGTCCTCGGCTGGGCGATCCACCGGGGCCTCGCGCCGCCACGGGCCGTCTACACCCTCGACTACGGCGTCAGCTACGCGCTCGCCGGGGTCGTCGCGGTGCTCACCTACCTGATCGTGCGGCCGTGGCGGTACCTGTACGCCGCGGGCGTGCTGGGGTTCTACGCCCTGGGGGTGGTGCAGAGCCGGGACTACACCAGCGTCGGCCACTTCAGCGCGGTGCTGATCGGCCTGGCCTGCTACCCGATCACCCGGGGGCGGCCGGGCTCCTTCGACCCGGTCGCCACCGGGCGCCTGCTCCTGCGGCGGCTGCCGTGGCGGAGCCCCGGGTGACGCGCGGTGCGGCGTCGTCTGCGCGGTGCGGTTCGGTGCGGCGCGAGCGGCGTGGTCGGGCGGCTCAGCGGAGATGCCGTTCCTCCGGGGAACCGGGATGCCGCTCCTCCGGGGCGGGCGTGGTCAGGTAGGCGTTCAGCGGCGGCTCCTGGGCGAGCACCGCCCCCGCCGTGATCGCGAAGGTGACGGCGACGCAGATCGCGATCAGCCACGACAGGATCATCAGGACCAGGCCCAGGGAGCCGTACTGGCTCAGCGCGCGGTTCAGCGCGCCCGGCATGTAGATCCGGGCGCTCAGCGCCATCGTGGTCACCGCGGTGGCCGTCAGCAGGGCTCCGGGCAGCAGCGGGAGCCACAGGACCCGGCCGCTCAGCAACAGGTGGGTGGTCCACCACCAGACGATCAGGGACACCAGGAAGGTCAGCGGCAGGCCCAGCCACAGGCCCGCGCCGAAGCCGCTGCGCAGCGGGCCCTGGAACATCAGGACGGTCACCCAGCCCACGATCCACAGCACCCACCGCCACGCCGCGACCCTGGTGGCGGCCTTCGGCAGCCGCCACGCCCGCTCGCACACCCGGGACACCGCCCTGCTGCAACTGGTGGCCGACAGCAGGGCCATCACCAGGCCGATGTACCCGCTGGTCTCGCGGAGGTCCCCGGTGCCGTACAGCGACTGGTGGAGCTGCTGGTCCGCGGAGCCCGAGATGCCGAACAGCGAGCGGACCGACGAGACCAGCTGGTCCCGCACCCCGTCCGGGGCGAACGCGGCCACCGCGAACAGCAGCGGGACGGAGGTCAGGAAGACCTGGGAGGCCATCCGGGTGGCGGCGTCGAGCAGGCCGGGGGAGAGCAGGCGGGCCGTCAGCTCGGTGATCACCGGGAAGCGCCGTTCGGCCTCGGCCCGTCCGTGCTCGAACCGGGTGCGGGCCCGGACCAGCCGCGCCTGCCAGCGGGCGGCCACCTCCCTCGCCGACACCATCCCTCGGTCCTCCCACAGCCGGGCAACGATCGGCACCAGTCAAGGCGAGGCCGGGACGCTCCGCCACCGGGGGAGCCCGTTCGGGACGGCGGTGGCCTCGACGGGACGTCCGGCGCCCGCCAGGCGGTGGCCGTGGTGCGGCGTGCGTGGCGCCTGCGGGGAGGTGAGGCCTGCCGGCGGCGAGGTCTCGGGACCGTGCGGTCGTCGCCAACTGCCCGCTCCTGTCAGGCCTTTCACCTGTCCGCGTCGCCACCTCTCCGGGCCGGTGTCTCCGGGCCGGTGTCTCCGCCGCCCGTCGGCCTGGTGAGGTCAGCGCGTGCAGGAGTACGTGAAGGTGGTGTCGGCCCGGAGGGCCTGCGGGGCGAGGATCTCCACGACGGCGTCGGCGCGCATGCTGCCGGGGCCGTCGAAGGTCCAGCGCAGCACCAGGCCGACCTGGCGCTCCCCGGAGCGGACCGGTTGGGACAGCTCGCCGGAGGTCATGCCGTCGCTGCGCAGCCAGTGGTAGCGGATGGTGCCCGGGTGGCCGTCGGTGGTGACGGTGGCGGTGATGACGGCCGTCCCGCCGCAGGACGGCCCGGCCGCCGGATCGGCGGCGACGGTGACGCCGGTGACGGTGAGCGGCGGGTCGGTGCGGCAGCGGTTGAGGAGCAGGGCCAGCAGGGCGAGCAGCACGGCCGCCCAGACCAGCCAGCTGGCCGCCCGGCGCCGGGCGGGCCGTCGGGGCGGATCGACGGGCGCGGCGGTACCGCGCCAGGCCGCGGCGGCCCTCGGGGGGACGCCGGGGCCGAAACGGCGCAGCTCGGGGGCCGTCGGCGCGGGGGCGGGCTGGGGGACGGGTCGGGGGGCCGGCCCGGGGCCGGCCTCGGAGGTGGCGGTCACGGTGGCGGTGGTGGTGGGTGGGGTGGCCCAGGCGGTGGGGTCGAGGGCGGTGGCGACTGGAGCCTCCTCGGTCCGGTCGGTGGGGCCCGGGTGGTCGGTGTGGTCTCGGTTGGGTGGGGTGGCCCAGGCGGTGGGGTCGAGGGCGGTGGCGACCGGAGCCTCCTCGGCCCGGTCGGTGGGGCCCGGGCGGCCGGTGGCCGGGGAGGGGTGGGCGGGCGCGGGTCCGCCCGGGGTGAGGCGTTCGGTCGGTTCGTCGTCGGGAGCGGGTCCGGTACGGGGCACGGGGTCCTCCAGGCTCTGACGGGGCGGGTGGCAGGGACTCCGCCGGGCCGTTTGCCCGGCCCGGGTGGTGGCGGGGCGGATCAGCCGGGCTCGTGGCAGCCCGGGGAGTACAGCTCCCGGTAGGTCGTCGAGGCGCGTTCGGAGAAGGGTGCGGTGGCCACCTGCAACCCCCACTGCAGCCAGTTGTCCCCGGTGCCGAACTGGTGGCGGACCGTCACCGTGGAGCGGCCGACGGCCAGTTTGACCGTGTCGCTCGCCACCACCGTCGAGGTCGGGTCGCGCGGGGCGGAGTTGTGCATCCAGTTGATCTCCAGGGTGGCGCCGGGCGGCCCGGAGGTGACCACGGTGACGTTGGCCTGGACGCCGTAGCCGCCGTCGCAGGCGATCGAGTCGATGTTCAGCGAGGTGACGCGGACCGGCGGCGGGCTGGTGGTGGGGGGCTTGCTGGTCGGCGGGGTGGTGGGCGGCGTGCTCGGTGGGGTGGTCGGCGGTGTCGTGGGCGGGGTGGGGACGGTCGGCGGGTGCGGGGGTGTCGTCGGCGGGGTGGTGGGCGGGTGCGGCGGTCCGGAGGTCGGCCGGCCGGTGTTGCCGCCGGTGCCTCCGTTGCCGCCGCCGGTACCGCCGTTGCCTCCGTTGCCGCCTCCGGTACCGCCGTTGCTGCCGGAGGAGCCGTGCGAGGGGGATGTGAACGGCGACGGGGACGGCGACGGCGAGTGCGGTGCGGTGGGCGACGGTGAGGGCGACGCCGTGCCGTGGTCGGCGGCCACGGTGGGCGGAGCGGCGCGGCCGGACGGCTCCCCGGTGGTGCCCCCGGCCGCGGCCAGCGTGGTGGTCGCCAGCGGCATCGGATCGCCCGCGACCGTGCGCTCGTTGCGGTCGGTGACCCCGGCCAGGGCGATCCCGGCGATCGACGCCAGGACGAGGGCACCCGTCACCGCCCCGATGCCCAGCCGGGCCGGTCTTCGCGATGCCCGCCGCCGTACGGGCCGCCGCACCGCCGTCGCGGTGGCCGTGCCCGTGCCCGCGGTCAGCACGGTGCGGGCGAGGGCGGTCGTCCCGGCGGCGGCCGGGCTCGGCCCGGGCCACGGCAGCAGCGCCGCGAGCAGGGCCACCAAGGCCGCGAGGTCCTCGTGCCCGCGCTCCTCCCACCGTTCGCCGTACCCGGCTGTCGCGACCGCGTCGAGCCGGCGGACGAACTCGGCCGCGCCCGCGGGCCGGTCCGCGGGTCGTTTGGCGAGCCCGGCGCGGATCAGCGGCCGGACCGGCTCGGGGACCAGCTCCTCGGGGACGGGCGCGAACCTGTGCTGCTCGCCGATCGCGCCGATGCCCTCGGCGGTGAACGGGCGGTGGCCGACCAGGCACTCGAAGAAGGTGACGGTGGCCGCGTACACGTCGGCGGCGGGCGCGGCGGGGGCGCCCTCCCACTGTTCGGGCGCCAGGTAGGCGGGCGTGCCGGAGACGTCGCGGTCGTCGCCGCCGGGCACGGCGATGCCGAAGTCGACGAGTTTGGAGGCCCCCTGACGGTCGACCAGGACGTTGGCGGGCTTGTAGTCGCGGTGTACCAGCCCGGCCTCGTGGGCGGCGGCCAGGCCCAGCAGGGAGCCCTTGAGCACGGTGAGCGCCGCCTGCGGGGTGGTCGCCCCCAGCTCCTTCAGCAGGGTGCGCAGCGAGAGGCCGTCCACCAGCTCCATCACGAGCGCCGGGGACGGCCCGCCCTCCACGTACTCGTAGAGCCGGGTGACGTGCGGCGAGTCGACCCTGGCCAGCATCTCGGCCTCCCGGCGCAGCGCCGGGCCGCCCAGGCCGTCGTGCAGGTACTTGATCGCGACGGGTGTGCCGGTGGCCTCGTGGAGGGCGAGCACCACCCGGCCGCCGGCCCCCGCCCCGAGCTCCCGCTGGTGCCGGTACCCCGGCAGCTCCCAGCCGGTGGTGTCCCGTGCGGTGTCCTGTGACGCGTCGTCGTGCATCCCGACCCCCTCGGCTCCGGGCCGCCGCCCGTGCTGCGGCCGTTGCCATCGACGCGGCCGTGGACGGCCGGGTTCCCGCTCCGGAGGCCGTCCGAACCCGCGCCCGGGGGTGGGTCGTGCACCACCTCCGCGTTCCCGCAGGCAGGCCGCCCCACCTGGCCTTTCGAGGATCTGGGACGCACCGGCGCACTCGGGAGTCGCGCGCGGAGGCGGCTCGCGCCCGTCGTGCGCGACAGCGCCCCGACGAGGGCTCCCGGCGGGCCTGACGCGCCGTCACCGGGGTGGGGCGTCGGCGCGGGACGCCGGGGGACGCCGGGGGCCGCCGGGTGTTCCCGGGTGTCGCCGGGTCGCGGGGTGGTTCGGGCAAACGGCTTCCGAGCGGCGGCCCCGCGCGCAAGGATTTGCGCCGTCCAATGATTGACGGAGGATCAGATCATGAACGAAGTGACGCCGCCGCCGCGGTCGGGGGACGACGCGGAGGCGGGCGGGGGCCTGAACGTCGTCAACGTGATCGCCAACTCGACGGTCAACGGCCCGGTGGTCCAGGGCGGCACCGTCCACCTGCCTCCGCCGGCGCCGCCGGAGTGGCCGGTCTCGATCGGCGCCATCCCGATCCTGGCCAGCGCCTTCCAGCCGCGCACCGCCGTGCGCGAGGCGGTCGACCGGGTGCGGGCCGGCAGCGAGACCGTGGTGCTCTCCCAGGTGCTCGCTGGCGGCGGTGGGGTCGGAAAGAGCCAACTGGCCGCGCACTACGCCTGGCAGGCCCTCGAGGACGGCGTCGAGGTGGTGGTCTGGGCGGCGGCCGCCGACCCGGTCACCGTCCTCCTCGCGTACGCCGAGGCGGCCGCCGCCGTCCAGCTGCCCGGTGCCACCAACGCCACCGACCGGGTCGAGAAGGACGCCCAGCGCTTCCTGAGCTGGCTCCGCAGCACCGAGCGCAGCTGGCTGGTGGTCCTCGACGACGTCACCGACTTCACCGCCACCGGACCGCTGTGGCCCGGGCGGTCCCGCCGGGGCAACGGCCGCGTGCTCGCCACCACCCGCCAGCGCGGTGCCCACGCCTCCGGCGGCGGTCGGGCGATCGTCCCGGTCGACGTCTACGACGCGGCCGAAGCCGTCTCCTACCTGCGCGAACGCCTCACCACCGCCGGCTACCCCTACCTGCTCGACCCGCAGGCCGGCGAACTCGCCGAGGCGCTCGGACGCCTGCCGCTCGCCCTCGCCCACGCCGCCGCCTACATGGTCAACCAGCAGCGGACCTGCACCGCCTACCTGGCTCTCTTCCGGGAGCGCACCCGGACCCTGGAGGCCCTGCTGCCGCCCGAGGCGGACACCGAGCTGTACGGCAGGCCCGTCGCGGCCGCGCTGCTGATCTCCCTGGAGGCCGCCCAGCGGACCGAGCCCCGGGGGCTCGCCGTCCCGGCGATCCGGCTGGCGGCCCTGCTCGACCCGGCCGGACACCCCAGGGACCTCTGGACCACCGCATCGGTGACCGACTACCTCACGGAGCAACGCGCCGCCGCGGACGCTGCCGCGGTGTCCGGTCGGCCGTCGCCGACCGGCGTCCCGGGCGCGGAGCCCGCCGAACCAGGCGAACCTCCGCCGGTCAGCGCCGACGACGCCCTCACCGCCCTCGCCGTCCTGCACAGCTACAACCTGCTCAGCAGCTACCCGGCCGGAGTCGACCTCCCCCACCGGGGAGCGGTCCCGGCCCACCGGGAGGTCTCCATCCACGCGCTGACCGCCCGCGCGGCCAGGGACACCACCCCGGAACCGACGCCCGTCCAGTCCGCGGTGATGTTCGCGATGTACCTCCTCTGGCCCGAGGAGGACCACACCGACCACCGCCTCGCGGCCAGCCTCCGGGCCAACACCGCGATCCTGCGCGACACGGTCGGCAGCGAGGTGCTGCGGCTCTTCCCCGGGTTCGTCCTGCGGACGAAGGCGGGGATGAGCCTGCTCCACGCCGGCCTGCACGAGCTTGCCATCGCCCACTGGGAGGAGGAGGTGGAGGGGGACACCCGTGAACTGGGCGCGGACGACGACAGCACGCTCGCCTCGCGGGCCAACCTCGCCGCCGCCTACCGACAGGCCGGACGCACCGCCGAGGCCATCGCCCTGCAGAAGCAGGTCGCGGTCGCCACGGAGCGCCGTCACGGCGCCGACGCCCCCGGGACCCTGACCGTCCTGGCCGGTCTCGCCGGCTCCTACAGCGATGCCGGCCGCTACAGCGAGGCGCTGGCGCTCAGGGAACGCGTGCTGGAGGCTCACGAGCGGGTCCGCGGAGCGTTCCACCAGGACACCGTTCGGGCGCGGGGAAGCCTGGTGCGCGCCTACCACGACGCCGGCCGGTCGGAGGAGGCCGTCGCGCTCGCTGAACGGGTCGTGGCCGAGCGCGTGCAGCTCGACGGCCGGCGCGCGGAAGGCGGCCAGGAGCATCCCGAGACCCTCAGCGCCTGGGCGAACCTGGCCGTCGGGTACAACGCGTCAGGGCGGTACGCCGAGGCGATCGCGATCCTGGAGGCCGTCCTGCCGGCCAGGACCCGCGCGCTCGGCCCGGACCACCGCGACACCCTGAACACCAAGGTCGAGCTCGGGGTCTCCTACGCCCGGAGCGGCCGTGCCGAGGAGGCGATCGTCCTGGAGCGGCAGGCCGCGGCCGATCTGACCCGGATCCAGGGCCCGGAGCACCCCGACACCCTCACCGCGCTGGCGAACCTCGCGGTGTCCTGCCGCCGGACCGGGCGGCGCGGGGAGGCCGTCGAGCTCTCCGAACGGGTCCTGCCGGCCCGGGCGCGGGTCCTCGGCCGGGACCACCCGGACACCCTGGTCTCCGCGGCCAACCTGGTCAACGCCTATGCCACGAACGGAGAGGTCGCCCGTGCGCTGAAGCTCGCCGAGGCCCTGCGGCCCCAGCAGGAGCGCGTCTTCGGCCCGACGCACCGCGACACGCTGATCGGACGCCACGCTGTCGCCCTGCTGCGGGTCCACCGGGGCGAGGCCGTCCTCGCCGAGGATCCGGAGCAGGCCGCGGAGGACGCGGCGGCGGCCATCGAGGCCGTCGGCCCGCACGTGGAGCCGCGGGTGCCCGAGATGGACGAGGTCCTGCCCGGTGCCCACCGCCTCGCGGAGGCGGCCCGGGCCGCGCTGCGGGCCCGCGGCGGAGTGCCGGGCGCGCCGGGCGTGCCCGGCACGAGCGCGAGACGGAGTGAAGGCGAAGGCTGATGATGCCCCCGGGCGCGCCGTCGCAGGCCCGGGGGCACCCGTCACTTCCGGCTAGTGTCCCTGGTTCTGCCTGTCCACCACCGGGTGCACGGGCGCGGTGGTGTCGGTGGCTCCGTCGGCCCCGAGGGCCCTGTCGGCCTGGGGGGTCGCGTCGGCCGCGTGGGCCGCGGACACCGGGGCCTGCGGAGCGGCGGTGTGTGACGGTGTGGCGAAGCCGAACGCGGCGCTCGCCACGACGGCGCTGGTGACGGCCATCTTCGCGAGCCCGCCGGTCACTTCCGGCATGTGCTACCTCCCCCGTTCATTTCCCGTCGTGGTGACGGGAGTTGGCACGAGCAGCAAACCACCGCCCCGAGCCGGGGGCAAGCCTTCGAGGAGCCGCCGGGGAGTCCGAGGTCAGCCGCCCGCCCCGGGCGCGGCCGACTCCGGGACGGGCGGTGCTCCGGCAGCGGTTGGCGGGGCGAACAGGGCCCGGACGGTCTCGGCGGCGAGGTCGCGCAGCCAGGCGTGGGCGCGGTCGTCGTCGTAGCGCTGGTGCCACAGCAGGTACAGCGGGACGTCGGGCAGCGGGAGTGGCAGCGGCAGCGTGACCAGGCCGAGCCGTTCCCGGGTGGTGCGGGTGACCGCGTCGGGGAGGGTGACGACCAGGTCGGATTCGAGGGCGAGTTGCAGGGCGAAGGCGGCGGTGGGCCCGGCGGCGACGACGCGTCGTGTGAGAGCGCGCGTGGTGAGCGCGTCGTCGATCGGGTCGCGCAGGCTTCCGCGGCGCGACACGGTGAGGTGTTCGGCGGCCGCGTAGCGCTCCAGGTCCGACGGGCCTTCGGTGAGGGGGTGGCCCGGCCGGACGGCGACGACCAACCGGTCGCTGCCGACGAGGCGGTGGCGGATGTCGGGGAGTTCCGGGGCGCGGGAGCTCGATTCGAGGTCGACCTCGCCCCGGCGCAACTCGGCGTCGTCCGCCCCGGGCTCGGCGGACAGGCGCAGCCGGATGCCGGGGGCCTGCCGGCGGACGGCCGTGGTCAGGGTGGTGCCGCAGGCGGCGGTCAGGGCGTCGTGCCAGCGCACGGTGAACACCCGGTCCAGCGCTGCCAGGTCGAGCTCCTGATGGGCCGACAGGAGGTGGTGGGCCTGCTCGACGAGGGCGTGGACCTGGGCGCGCATGGCCAGCGCGCGGGTGGTGGGCACCATGCTGCGGCCGGTGCGGACCAGGATCTGGTCACCGGTGGCCTTGCGGATGCGGCCCAGGGAGCGGCTCATCGCCGGTGAGGTGACGTGGAGGCGTGCCGCGGCGCCGGCGACGCTGCCTTCCTCCAGCAATGCGTCCAGTGCTGTGAGCAGGTTCAGATCCAGCTGCATGGAGGGAACTCTACAAGTGCGTGGCATGCACTCGTTGTTAACGATCGAGGCCGGGGCCGCGTATCTCCCGGGTGGCGACCGACGCCGAGCAGACCGTCACCGGCCTGCACGGCGACCCCGGCTGGCAGCCCGTACAGGTCGAGGAACTCGGCGGCATCACCACGGCCCGCACCGCCGGAGCCATGCCTCGTGATCCCCCGCCCCCCGTGATGCCACGGCCCTACCCCCTTCGCGGTCTCCTCCGCCCGCTGACCCCGCCGGACTCAGGACCGGGTCCACCCCCGGAGCCGGGCGCGGCCCAGCACGGGGCCGGTCGAGCGCCGGCCCCGGCAGCCTCCCTCAGCGGCCGCCGCCCCGGTGCAGTGCGGCGCCGATCCTGCCTCCGCCGAATCGGGCGGGCGGGTGCGGTGCTATCCGGTGGTGCGTTCGTTCACGCAGAGGATGTTTCCTTCGCTGTCCTTGAACCAGGCCGCGCGCATGCCGTCGTCGTCGGCGACGCCGTTGACGGTCTTCAGACCGGGGAAGTCGTAGTCCTCGAACGTGACGCCGCGGCTGCGGAGGGCTTCCATCTCGGCGTCGAGGTCGGCGACCTTGAAGCTGGCGAGGGTGTGGGCGGCCTGCCCGGCGCTGGGCGTCTCGTAGAGGCCGACCTCGGTGCCGCCGCACTGGAAGACGAGTTCGTGCGGGTTCTCCTCGGTGAGCTTCAGACCGAGGGTGTCGGTGTAGAACGCCTTGGCGCGGGCCAGATCGGCGGCCGGGATGATGGCTATCAGGGGTGCGTCTCCAAGCATGTCCATCGCCTCCTACCACCAGGCTAGGTACGTCCGCGCCGGCCTGCTCGGGGAAACGTGGGCCACGGGCCCTCCACGGGCCCTCCCCGGGCCGGTCCTCGGTCGGTCGGTGGCCGGCCCTCAGCCGGAACCGGGTGGCCAGGCCGCCGGGACGCGTTCCAGCACGCCCGCGCCGAACAGCTCGTACAGCGGCAGGGTCTCCAGGTGGACGTAGCCGATGTGGCAGTCGCAGACCGGCAACGGGCAGTCACGCGGCCCCAGCCGGGTGCGGTACGAGCCGTCGTAGAGGTTGCCGAGGACGTCCCGGACGAAGTGGCACCGGCGCACGGTGCCGTCGCCGTCCACCGAGAGCACGGACTCCCCGGTGCGGCAGGGGCGGCCGGCACTGGGGTGGGCGTGCCGGCTGTAGCCGAAGTGCGGATCGAGCGCCGTCCAGTCGGCGGCCTCGGCGTCCGGGTACGTCCGGCCCTCGGCGGCGTTGATCCAGAGGTAGACCTCAGGGGCGAGTTCGGCGCGCAGCCGGCGGGCCTCCGCGAGGTGTTCGGGCCGGCCGACCACCCCGACGCTGTACCGCACGCCCAGCGCGTCCAGCTCCCGGCACCGGGAGAGGAACCGCTCGCGGGAGACCTGGCCCGGGTGGTACGTCACCCAGAGCGCGAGGGTGTCGAGGTCGGCGTCCGCCAGCCAGCCGGTGCGGCAGCTGAGGTTGGTCTGGATCGCCACCCGGCGCACGTGCGGGAGCCGGCTCAGCCCGACCAGGGCCTGCCGGTACCAGGAGCGCACCAACCCCTCGCCCCAGGGCGTGAACAGCACCGAGAGGGTGTCGCCGCTGCCCGCCCGCCCGGCCGCCCAGCCGGTGAACCGCTCCAGCGCCGCCCGGTCGGCGCGCAGCTGGTCGGGCGTGTCGCGGCGCTTGGCGAACGGGCAGTAGGGGCAGTCGTAGTCACAGGAGGCGAGCGGGCCGCGGTAGAGCAGGGTGAGAGCCCGCGGACCGGGCTCCACCGGGGCCGCGGTGGCGAGGCCCGGCACGGGGGCGGCGTGCGGGGGCCGGACGACGGGCAGGCCGAGGAAGGTCATTTCGCCTCGTAGGCGGCCATCAGGGCGGCGACCCCGGGTGAGAACAGCATCGGCCCGGCCGCGTCCGAGTGGGCCAGTCCCTCCGGGGTGAGCAGCAGGCGCTCCCCGTCCTCGGCCAGCCAGCCGCGGGCGGCGAACTCGGCCAGCTCGACCGGGAAGTCCTCGGTGGGCGTGCTGCCGAACCGGGCGCGGTAGTCCGCCAGCGGCATGCCCGCGGCCTGCAGCAGGGACTGCACCAGGTGCCGCCGGCGGGGCTCGTCGCCGCTCATCCGGTGGCCGACCTCCGCGTGGTGGAAGTCCTCGGTGGCGACGAAGTCGTCGATGATGCCGCGCACCTCCGTGGCGTTCACCGCGTAGTCGAAGGAGTAGTGCAGCCGCGAGGTGTAGGAGCGGGCGCCGCAGCCCAGGCCGACCATGCCGTCGGTCTGGCAGGCGTACTCGCCGGCCCCGGCCTGCGGGGAGGCGGCGCGGCGGAACATCCGCATCGACACCTGCTGGTAGCCGCGGGCCAGCAGGTGGTCCCGGCCGGCGCGGTAGAGCGCGAGCCGGCGGGTGTCCCAGGCGGACGGGCTCTCCTGCTCGCCGCGCCGGGCCAGGCCCGTCAGCGGGCGGACGTACAGCGGGTAGAGGTAGAGCTCCTCGGGCTGCCAGGCGAGCGCCGCGTCCAGCGAGTGCAGCCAGCTGGCCTCGGTCTGGCCGTCGATGCCGTAGATGAGGTCGATGTTGAGCACCGGGAACCCGGCCGCGCGGATCCGGCCGAGCGCGGCCTCCACCTCGGCGCGCCGCTGCGGGCGGACGGCGGAGCGGGCCTCGGCGTCGACGAAGGACTGCACGCCCAGGCTCAGCCGGGTGGCGCCCCGGGCGGCCAGCACCTCCAGCCGGTCGGCGGTCGCGGTGGCCGGGGAGGCCTCCACCGACAGCGGCACCGCCCGCAGGTCGGCGCCCATCCGCCGCTCCGCGATGTCGCACAGCCGCTCCAGCTCGCCGGCCGTCAGGTAGGTGGGCGTGCCGCCGCCGAACGCGGCCAGCGCGAACCGGGCGTCCTCCTCCAGCGCCGCGCGGACGGCGACGGCCTGGCGCTCCAGGGCGTCCAGGTAGGCGGTGGTCAGGCCCTCGGGGCTGCCGATCCGGGTGAAGAGGTTGCAGAAGCCGCAGCGGACCTCGCAGAACGGGACGTGCAGGTACAGGGAGAGCGCGTGCTGCGCCTCGCCGGCCCACAGCTCGCGCAGCGCCGGGCGCTCGGGCAGCGGGCGGTAGGCGGTCTTGTGCGGGTAGGCGTAGACGTACGAGCGGTAGGGCGAGTCGGGGCGCGGGGGTGCGGTGGTCATGCGCGCTCCTCGGTGGCGGTGGCGGGGTCGGTGGTGGTGGCGGCGGTACCGGCTCCGGGCCGGGCCGGGATGGTGAAGTGGGCGTACGGGACCGTCCAGACCACCTCGTGGCCGATCCGGTGCCCGGTGTAGCCGTCCTCGCCGTACGCGGTGCCGTGGTCGGAGCAGACGATCGCGAAGCAGGGCCGGCGGGCGCTCATCGCGGCGAACAGCCGCCCGACGTGCGCGTCCACGTACTCCAGCGCGGCGGCGTGGCTGTCCCGGGAGTCACCGTGCTCGCGGGTGGCGCCGGGCAGGTGGAACCAGTTGGGCTGGTGCAGCGCGGAGACGTTCAGGAAGAGGAACAGCGGCTGCCCGGCGGGCTGTTCGGCGGCCACCCGCTCGGCCCGGGCGACCTGTTCCTCGAAGGACGTCGGTGAGGGCACGCCCATCGCGGGCTCCCAGTGGCTCTCCTGGAACAGGCCGGGCAGCACCGAGCCGAGCGGGCCCTGCTTGTTGAAGAAGCCGACGCCGCCGATGCAGACCGTCCGGTAGCCGGCCCCGGCGAGAGCGGTCGGCAGGTCGGGCGCGTCGAACACCCAGGTGCGCGGGGCGGTGCTCTCGGAACCGGCGAAGCGGGCCGCGAACAGGCGCGGGTGCGGGCCGTCGGGGGAGGCCGGCGTGGGTAGGAAGCCTGCCAGGATGGCCTGGTGGGAGGCGTAGGTGAAGCTGCCGGGCGCGTGCCGGCGCTCCCAGCGGCCGCCGGGGAGGAACGCCGCCAGGTGCGGGATCCGGCCGGCGGCGGCGAGCTCCTCGGCCACGTCGTAGCGGAGCGTGTCCAGGGTGACGAGCAGGAGGTCGTGGGTACCGACCACGGCGTTCATGTCCGGAGCGGGCGTGGGCGCCGGAGCGGGAGCGGGCTCCGGGGCCGGAACCCGGCTGGCCCGCGGCCGTACCGGGGCCGGGGCCTGGGCGGGGGTGAGGTCGGGAGAGCGGTGGTTCATGGTGCGTGTTCCGTCATCTGGTGGGTCGTCGGGGCGGGGCCGGGGGCCCCTCCCGTGGAACGGGTGAAGGCGGCGGGCCGGGTGAGCGCGGCGAGCTGGGCGCCGTAGGTGTCCAGGCCCTCGGCGGGGCCTCCGGACAGGCCGGTGAGGTTGGGCAGCAGGTCCCCGAAGGCGTTCACCTCGCCGACCAGCGCCCGCCGCCAGCCGGCCGCGGGCAGCACGTCGACACCGACCATCGGCGCCCGGGGGAAGCAGGCCGCCGCGCGCTCGGCCGCCTCCAGCAGGACCGGCCAGGCCGCCCCGGCGGCCTCCCGGGCCAGGTCGACGCTGCCCCGGGCGCCACCGAGGTGCAGGTTGGTCATCGGCTGGGCGCTGGTGCGCACCACCACGTGGGTGGCCCGGCCTGCGACGACCACCACCCGCAGGTCGGCGGAGCGGCCGGACTGGGAGGCCTTGGGGATCCACTGCTCGACGTGCAGGCCGTCCGGCGCCAGCCGGTCGACGATCGCGGCGACCTCCGCCTCGTCGCGGTAGCGGCGGACCCGCAGCGAGTTGTGCAGCCGGCCGTCGGCCAGCTCGACCGAGGTGGTGGCCAGCACCTGCCCGCGCGGCCCGAACTCCAGGGCCAGCACCCCGGAGGCGGAGGAACCGTGCGCGGGCTTGACGAAGACCCGGTGCAGCCCGGCCTCGGCCAGTCGGCCGCGCAGCTGCTCCCAGCCCGTGACCTCCCCGCCGAGCGCCCGGGGCACCGGTACCCCGGCGGCCGCGAGCAGCGCGTGCGCCCGCCGCTTGTCGAACATCACGCCGATCTCCTCCGGGTCGCCGAGCAGCCGCACGCCCGGGCGGGAGGCCAGCCCGCGCAGCGCGGCCAGCACGCCCGCGTACCAGGCTGCCGTGCCCTCGACCCTGGTCGGCGCGTAGGAGGGGCCGAGCGCCGGGCCGCGCAGCAGCTCGTCGACCCGGGCGTCCTCGCCCGGCGACTCGATCCGCAGCAGGCCGCCCGTGGGCGGCCGGTACTGGCCGCGCAGCACGTCCAGCCAGGGCAGGACGGCGGGCTCGGGCAGCCCGGCGGCCCGGGCCGCGGCGGCGAACAGCGTCACCCGCCGGTGCCCGGGATTGCCGAGGACGGTCAGCTGCGGCGTCATCGTGCCCCCACCCGCCTACTCGGCGACCGCGACGTAGCGCCAGCCGTCGTCATCGTCGTCGTCCTCGGCGTCGCCGAGGTCGACCTCGACCCCGGGCAGGGCCTCGGTCAGCCGCTGCTGCATCTCCTCGCCGAGGTAGTGGTGGTGCAGGTCGAGGCTGCGCAGGTGGGTGAGCGGCTGGCCCTCCAGCAGGGCGGCCGCACCCTCGTCGGAGAGCACGCCCATGGAGAGGTCGAGCGACTCCAGCCGGGCCACCACGGGCGCGTGCGCCACGGCCGAGGCGATCTCGTCCTGGATGTCGCTGTTGGCCAGTCCGAGGTGACGCAGGCTCGGCAGGCGCGCGCCGTCGAGGAAGGGCGCGAGGTCGTCGATCGTGGTGTCGCCGCCGTACTCGTCGGTGCCCAGCCAGAGCGTCAGCCGCTCCAGCGCGGGGAGTTCGGAGGCCGCCACGGCCCGCACCACGGCGGCCGGCAGCCCACCGGCCTCGAACCGCAGCGCCGTCAGCCGGTCGTGCCGCACCGGTGCGAGGACGAGGTCCATGCCACCGCGGACGGTCAGTTCGGTGAGCCCGGGGAACGCCGTCAGCAACGGTGTGACGTCGTCCATCTCCATCCAGGAGATCTCGCACTCGTCGAAGGTCACGTCGCCCAGGAAGAGCGCCTCCAGGGCGGGCAGCCGCGCGGCGTCGGCGGTGACGGCGGCGACGGCGGCCGCCACGGAGACGTAGCCGTCCTGCCACCAGGGGCCGATCACCACGGCCCGGACCCCGGCCGGGTCGACGGCGTCCAGGAAGGCCTTCCAGAGCCGGTCGAAGTCGTGGTCGGTGTCGTACTCCAGGGCCAGCCGCCAGGCGACCTCGCCCGCGGCGGGCCGGGCGGCCGCGGTGGGGTCGAAGGGGTGGATCGGCAGGTCGTGGAAGCGGTCGGGGTGCTGCGAGACGGTCATGTTCGGTCCAGGCGGGGAGTTCGGCGGGCGGGCGGGGGTGCGGGGTGGGGCGGGAACCGGCCGTCGGGCTGTGGCCGGTAGGGCTGCGGGTCGGTCGGGTCGTCGGTCGGCGGGGGTACGGCCGGCCGGGTGCGTCGGCCGGTGACGGGTGCCGGGCGGCCGCCGCTACTCGGAGACGGCCACGTAGCGCCGGCGGTCGTCCGGCTTGCCGGCGCCGGTGAGGACGAGCCCGACCTCCGGCAGGGCCTCCCGCAACCGCTGCTGGACGTCCTCGGTGAGGAAGTGGTGGTGGAGGTCGAGGGTGCGCAGGTGGGTCAGCGGCTGGCCCTCCAGCAGGGCGGTGACGCCCTGGTCGGTCAGCGCGCCCATGGAGAGGCTGAGCGACTCCAGCCGGGCGACCACCGGGGCGTGGGCCACCGCGGCCGCTATGTCGTCCTGGAGCAGGCTGTTCTGCAGGCCCAGGTGGCGCAGCGCGGGGAAGCGGGTGCCGTCCAGGAAGGGGGCGAGGTCCACGACGCCGGCGTCCCCGCCGTAGTGGTCCACGCCGAGCCAGAGCTCGAGCCGCCGCAGGGCGGGCAGGTCGCAGCCGGCCACCGCGCGCACCACCTCGACGGGCAGCCCGCCGGTCTCGAACCGCAGCGCCGTCAGCGCCTCGTGGCGCACCGGCTCGAGCCGCAGGCCCGTACCGCCCCGCACCACCAGCTCCGTCAGCCGCGGGAAGGCCGTCAGCAGCGGGGTGACGTCCTCCATCTCCAGCCAGGAGATCTCGCTCTCCTCGTAGGTGATGTCACCGACGAACAGGCCGCGCAGGGCGGGCAGCCGGCCCGCCGCGCCGGTGATGGCCTCGAGGGCCGAGCCGAGGCCCTCCGGCTCCTCGGAGAACCACGGGCCGATCACCACGGCCGCCACGCGCTCGGCGTCGACCGTGTCGAGGAACTGCTCCCAGCGCTCGGTGAAGGCCTCCTCGGACTCGTAGTTCAGGCCGATCCGCCAGGCGACGGCGGCGGGCTCCGGGAGCCCCGGGACCACCGCCCCGCCGGCCTCCGCGGCGGCGTCCACGGCCTGGACGAAGTCGAAGACCGGGAGACCGTGGAACTGCTCGATGTGGTGGTTGACGGTCATGCGCTGCTCCTCTGGGGTCGGGGCCGAACAGATGTCTACCAGCAGGGTCTGACAGTCCGGTGCCCGGGTGGCGGGCGGGGGCGGGTTGTCGGACCCGTGCCCTACGTTCGGGTCCTGGCTCCGGAACGTGACCGCGCAGGGCACGGCGGAGCCGCGGGGTCCGGTGTCCGCCGGGCCCGGTCCGCGGTGAGGGGAGACTGATGTACCGCCAGGGCGATGTGCTGATCGTGCCGGTCGAGGAGGGCGCCGTGCCGGGCCGGGTCGCGGCGCTGGCCGAGCAGCCGCGGGACGGGCGCGGCCGGATGGTGCTGGCGCTCGGGGAGGTCACCGGGCACGCCCACGCCGTGGTCGGCCCCGGCGCCCTCCGGCGGGAGGCCGGGCCGTTCGGCGCCGGCTGGCTGCACCTGCCCGAGGGGGGCCGGGTGGTGCACGAGGAGCACGCGGCGATACCGCTGCCCAGGGGCTGGTACCGGGTGGTGCGTCAGCGCGAGTACGTCCCGGGCGCGGTGCGGATGGTCGCGGACTGAGCGGACTGACCGGCCCGTCGGCATCGGTGCCCGGACCGACCGGTGCCGGCGCGGCCGGCGGTCGACCGGCGGTCGGTCGGGCGGTGCGGCGGGCGGCACGACAGGCAGCCCGGAACTCGGAACGGAACGGCAGCATGCGGTCGGGCGGGGAGCCCGGCCGGGAACGGAGCAGGACGATGCAGACGGTGATTCCCGACGACCCGGCAGGGGCGGCGACGGCGGACGGTCCCGCCGGGGTGACGGCCCGCTGGCGGGCGGTCGCCGCGGCCACCGGACCGGCCGACCGGGCGGCGGCCGAGCGGGCCGTGCGCGCGGCGTACCGGGCGGCCGGGCTGGCCGAACCCGCGGCCGTCCGCTGGTTCGGCTCGCCGCTGGCGGCCGCCGAGGCGGCGCTGGAGCTGCGGGCCGCCGGTGCGGTGAGCGTCCGCGAGGCCGTGCGCACCGGGCCCTGGGAGCGGGACCGGCGGCGGGCCGTCGACCGGGTCGGCGCCGCCGGGTGGGCGGCGCACTGGGCGGTCACCGGCGGCGAACTCGGCCCGGTCACCACCCCGCTCGCCGACCGCGTCCGCAACGCCGTCCTGGACCGGCTCGCCCCCGAAGCGGACCGCGCGCAGGCCCCGGGCGGGGCGGCCGACGCCGCCCGCGCCCGCCGCACCGCCGCCCGGCTCGCCCTGCTGGACGCGGTGCGCGGCCAGCACGACGCGCCCTGGTTCGCCGCCTTCGAGGCGGCGTTCGGCACCGACGAGCCGGGTGCCGGCGCCGCCGAGCCGCTCGCCGCGGTGGCCCGGGAAGCCGGCTGGTGGTGGCCGTACCAGGACGTCGCCCTGGTCAGCGAACGCCCGGTCACCCTGCACCGGGACGAGGCCGGGCGGCTCGACCGGGCGGACGGCCCCGCCCTGGAGTACGCCGACGGCTTCGCCCTGCACGCCTGGCGCGGCATGCCGGTGCCCGCCGAGTTCCTGGCCGGGCTCGGCGACGTCACCGCCGAGCGGATCCGCACCGAGGAGAACGCCGAGCTGCGCCGCGTCCTGCTGGAGCACTACGGCTACGACCGCTACCTCGCCGACTCCGGCGCCGTCCCGGTCCACCGTGACGAGACCGGAGTGCTCTGGCGGATCACCCTGCCCGACGACGAGCCGGTGGTGATGGTCGAGGTCGTCAACTCGACCGCCGAGCCCGACGGCACCTTCCGCACCTACTGGCTGCGCGTCCCGCCGAGCACCCGCACCGCCCGCGCGGGGGTCGCCTGGACGTTCGGCGTCCCGGAATCCGAGTACCACCCGCAGCGCGAAACCTGACCGGGCCGCCGCCGGGCCCCCTGACGGCCTGAGCGGCCCGAGCGGTCGGGCCGTCAGGGCCGCTCAGGGCCGCTCAGGGTCGCGAAAAGCGCTGGACACGCTCGGGACACTGGTGGGCATGGCCGTCACCCAACAACTCGCCCGCGTCCCCGTCGCCTACCTCGAGCGCTGCCGCACCCTGGCCGCCGAGCGGGCCGACGGCGACCACGGGTTCGACCCGCCGGCCGCGGACTGCCTCGACCTCGACTGGGCGCCCTTCCTCCTCAAACGCGTCGCCGAACTCGGAGGCCTCGACCAGGCCCCGCTGGCCGCGCTGCACCTGGCCCTCGGCGGGGATCCCGCCTCCGACCTCGCCTTCCTCAACCGGTACCCGCACGCCATCGCCGAGTTCGGCGGCACCCCGACCGCACTCGCCCCGGCGGAGGTGGCCCGGGTCGCCGGGCTGCTCCACGGGATCGACCTGCCGGCCCTGTGGGAGTCCGTCTCGCCCGAGGACCTCGGCCCGCTCTCCCAGGGCATCACGGGCGGCGCCCGGCGCTACGCGGCCACCCACTTCGCCGCACTGCTCGGCTTCTACGCCGAGGCCGCCCGGCGGGGCCTGGCCGTGGTCCTCTGGTGGGACTGACGGCGCCCCGGCGGCGGGGTGTCGCCCAGGTCCGGGCCGCCGGAGCAGGGCCCGTCGGCAGGACCCGCCCGGCGTCGTCAGGTGTTCCGGGCGGTCAGGACCGGCCGTGAGAAGCCCGTTCGGAGTGTGTCCGACGGGTCGTGGCCGCCTCATCGCCTCCGACTTGGTCGGGCCCGAGTGCGGGGTCGCGCACCAGCCTGCCGCGGGCACCCGGATCGCTGCCGACACCGTGGTCGTCTGCGGTGTGTGCATCCACTGGCCGGGCGTGATCACAGACCCGCATGGGCGGCGCCCGCCCTCACCGCCGTCTCACGCCCGCCGCCGGGGACCGCCCGGCGGCGTCAGGGGGCCCGGGCGATCAGGACGGGCTGGAAGAAGCCCGTTTCGGCGGGCTGTCGCCAGCGGACGGTGGTGAAGCCGGCCGCGGTGGCGAAGGCGGTGAGCCGGGGCGCGGTCAGTGCCCAGTAGGTGGAGCGGTGGACGTCGACCTGCCAGGCACCGGCGGCGTCCGGGACGAGGCGGAAGAGTTCCAGGTCGTAGCGTTCGCCGTCCTCGTGCCAGTGCCAGAGCTGGAACACGACCGATCGCCGGCCGTCCCGGTCGACGGTCTGCGGCGGGGTGGACGCCGGGCGGGTGCGCCGCAGCTCGTCGTAGGGCCGGGTGCTGAGCAGCAGCAGGCCGCCGGGCCGCAGGACGCGCCGCAGTTCGGCGAGCGCGGCGTCGACGTCCTCGGGGGTGAGCAGGTGGGGGAGGGCGTTGTCGGCGCAGACGACGACGTCGAACCGGGCGTCGGGGAAGGGGAGCCGGCGCATGTCGGCGGCGGCCGTCGGCAGGTGCAGGCCCCGCTGGCCGGCCTCGTCGGCGGCCCGGGTGGCGGCGACCGGACTGAGGTCGGTGCCGGTGACGCGGTGGCCGAGGCCGGCCAGGCCGATGGCCTGGGTGCCGATGCCGCAGGCGCAGTCCAGGACGTCCAGCGGTGGTTCGCCGGGGCGGTCGCCGAGGTCGGTGCGGATCAGGGCGTCCAGGGCGGCGCCCTGCCGGCCGACGGAGGCCGACCAGTCGGCGTAGAGGAGGTGGTAGCCGGCTGCGAGCCCGTCGTAGAAGTGCCCGACCGGGCCGGTGGGACGGGCGGGGCCGGGGAAGCCGGCGGCGTCGGCCGTGTCGGCGGGGAAGTCGGTCATGGCGTCTGGCCTCCACGGTCGGCGGGTCGGGGCGGGCGGTGGGACCGACCGGACGTGGCACCCCGGCGGTCCGCCCGGTCGTCGTGCGGCTATCCTCGCCCAGGTCGAGTCGGGCCGGACAGCGGTTTTCCGACGGTGCATCACCCCGCGCCGACGGCGTCACCCCGCGTCGACCACCCCGGGCCGGGGCCCGTCCGAGAACGCGGCGGACGAGGCGGACGCGGCGGACGCGCGGCACGGAAGGGGCGGGCAGAGCGCGGGCGGAGGACTGGCAGAGCGCGGGCGGAGAACGGGCGGAGGACGGCGGAGCGGTGGAACGGATACCGGACGAGGACCCGCTGGGCGGGATGCGCCCGTTCCTCGAGGCGGGCGACGCCGTGCTGGGCTACGAACCGGTCGGCCCGGGGCACGGGTTCGCCGATCGCTGCTGGGTACTGCACACCCTGCGGGTGGACGGGCGGCGGGTGCGCTGGGCCGACGCCCTCGCGGCGGCCGGCCGCCGGCTCTCGGACTGGCCGTTCACGCTCTCCTCCCTGCTGCTCGACGGGGCCGTGCACGCCGCGCTGCCCGGCGGGGTCGAGTACCCGTGGATCGGCGTGCCGGACCGCGACTGTCTGACCCGCCTGGTGGAGCTGCTGGCCCGGCACGGAGCCGACGGGACGGCGACGGAGTGCTACTGGGCGCAGGCGGCGATCGAGGACCTGTCGGCGCCCGTCCCCGCCCATCGCGGCCGGCTGGGCGGGGCCGTGGCCCACCACGAGGCCTGCGAGGGCCCGGCCCGTGCGAGCGGACTGCAGTTCCCGGCCCACTGGTGGCCGCTGGACGGCTCCTGGTTCGTCCTCACCGACTGGGACCTCAGCGCCACCGAGGTGTTCGGCCCGCCCGCCCTGATCGAGGAGCTGCTCGCCGACGACGTCCTGGAGGCCGTTCGCCACCCGGCCGTCGCCGAGGTCCAGGGCCGCCCGGCCCGATGGCCGGGGTGACCTGAGCGACCGAGGCGACGGCGCGCCCGATGGTGCCCGCCCGGCGGTGCTCGCCGGGTGCAGCCGACCGGGACGGACGGTGGCGCCGCAACGGAGGGTCCGGTCGCAACGGGACCGCCCGGCCGCCGGCTCGGTCGAGCGGGCGACCGGGCGGTCCGGTGCGTCGGGGCGTGCGCGGTCGGCGCCGCGGGGTCAGACGGTGACGGTCTCGGTCCGCTCCGCCCGGGGGCCGGTGGTCCGCTCGGCGGCCGGGGTGTTCTCCCGCGGCGCGGGGAGCACGGCCATGATCGCGGCGGAGATGACGATGGTCGCCGCCCAGGCGAGCCCGTACCTGCCGACGGGGGTGTCGGAGAGCGGTCCGGCGAACCAGTCGCACTTGGTGAAGGCGAGCCCGCTCAGGAGCGCGAGCACCCAGGACACCATCGCCTGCCAGCAGAAGCCGCCCACGTACCAGTACCGGCTGTTCCTGCCGGTGTCCATCAGCGCGGCGGCGTCGTAGCGCACCGCGCGCGTGCGGCGGCGGAACATGTCCACCGCGTAGACGCCGATCCAGGCCGAGAAGGAGACGGCGAGCAGGATCAGGAAGGTGATGAAGGAGCCCAGGAAGCTCTTGGCCACCAGCATCAGCAGCAGGCCGCCGACCAGCGAGATCACGGCGTTGATGCTGACTGCCAGGGCGCGCGGCAGCCGGACGCCCATGGTCTGCGCGGTGAAGCCGGCCGAGTACATGGAGAGGCTGTTGATCAGCAGCATGCCGACGATCGCGGTGAGCAGGTAGGGCACGGCCAGCCAGGTCGGCAGCAGGTCGCCGAGGAAGGAGACCGGGTCGGCGGCGTCCGCCAGGCCGGGCGAGGCCACCGCCATCACGGCGCCCATCAGCACCATCGGCACCATCACCAGGCCGGCGCCGGAGACCGTCACGCCGACGATCTTCCTGCCGGAGGCGGCGTGCGGCAGGTAGCGGGCGAAGTCCGGGCCGGTGGGGACCCAGCTGATGCCGCCGGCGGCGATGGTCCCGATGCCGGCGATCATCATCGCGGTGGTGCCCGCGGGCTTGGAGAAGACCTCGCTCCAGTGCATGGTGGCGACCAGGTAGCCCAGCACCAGGACGCTGAAGACGCCGAAGAGGTACGTCGACCAGGTGTTGCAGACGTTCAGCGCCTTCCGGCCCATGCCGGAGACCAGGAAGGTGCAGGCGACGAAGGCGAAGAGCGTGATCACGATCAGCGCGGTGTTGCTCTTCACGCCGAAGAGCAGGTCGAGGACGGTCAGCACGGCGTAGGCGCCGGTGACGGCGTTGATCGTCTCCCAGCCGAACCGGGCGATCCACAGGATCGCGCCGGGGAAGAGGTTCCCGCGCACCCCGAAGGTGGCCCGGGAGAGGGTCGCGCCGGGCGCACCGCCCCACTTCCCGGAGACCGACAGCACGCCGACCATGCCGAACGAGACGAGCGCGGCGCACGCGGCGACGATCAGGACCTGCCAGAAGTTCAACTGGTTGAACACCACCAGGGCAGCGCCCATGGTCAGCAGCAGGACGCTGATGTTCGCCGCGACCCAGGTCGGGAAGAGCTCTCGGACTCTGCCCTGGCGCTCGTGGTCGGGGACGGGTTCGATACCGCGCGTCTCGATCGCGCCGTCGACGTCGACGGCGGACGGGTTGTCCATGAGGGTGGCTCCGTGCGTGTGAAGCGGGAGATGAATCGGGCAAATGGAACATTTATGGAAGTCTCCGCGCGTAGCGCGGAAGTTGAGTCATCCTACTTGTTCACGATGTGGCCCGATTGACGCGGTTGTCCCCCGGCGGCGGCGAGCAGCCGGGGAAGGGGCTGACGCGTACCCCGTGGTGCGGCCGTGCGGCGTGGCCCGGGTCGCGGGAAATCGGCTGGTCAGGGCGGGGCGGTGCCGGGATGATGCCGGTATGCGCACCTTCGAAGAGCTCATCGCCGAGGCCGGGGCCGTGTCCGTGGACGGCTGGGACTTCTCCTGGCTGGACGGCCGTGCCACCGAGGAACGGCCGTCCTGGGGGTACCAGCGGATGCTGGCCGAACGGTTGGGCACGGCCTCGGCGGCCCTGGACGTGCAGACCGGCGGCGGCGAGGTCCTGGCCGGCGCCGCACGGCTGGCGACCGCGGCGTTCGGTCCCTCCGGTGCCTCTGCAGCAGGGGCCGGGGCAGGAAGCGGAGCCCCCCGCGCGCTGCCGGCCGCCCTGGCCGCCACCGAGTCCTGGCCGCCGAACGTCGCCCGCGCCACGGAGCTGCTGCACCCGCTGGGCGCGGTCGTCGTCGCGGACCCGGACGAGCCGCCGCTGCCCTTCGCCGACGGCGCCTTCGACCTGGTCACCAGCCGGCACCCGGTGAAGGCCTGGTGGTCGGAGATCGAGCGGGTGCTGCGGCCCGGCGGCACGTACTTCGCCCAGCACGTCGGCCCGGCGTCCGGCTTCGAGCTGGTCGAGTACTTCCTCGGCCCGCAGCCGCAGGCCCGGCAGGCCCGCCGGCCCGAGGACGAGAGCGCCGCCGCCCGGGAGGCCGGCCTGGAGGTGGTGGACCTGCGCTCCGAGCGCCTGCGGATGGAGTTCCGCGACATCGGCGCGGTGGTCTACTTCCTGCGCAAGGTGATCTGGATGGTCCCGGGCTTCACCGTCGACGCCCACCTGGACCGGCTGCGCGAGCTGGACGCCCTGATCCGGGCCGAGGGGCCCTTCGTCGCCCACTCGGCCCGGTTCCTGATCGAGGCCCGCAAGCCAGAGGCCGGGCGGTGACCGTGCCGGCGGTCGGAGTCGTGCGCGGCTGATCGCCCGGGTGGCCGGGGTCGCGGGGTCGGCGGGGCCGCCCGGGGCCGCTCGGCGCGGGTATTCGCTGTACCCGGGCCGTGCGGGCCGGGAGACTGCCGCGCATGGAGTTCTTCTGCTACCACCGTGATCGGCCCGGCTCCCTGGAGCTGCGGCAGGAGCTGCTCGAACGGCACTGGTCCTACATGGACGGGTACGCCGCGGAGATGATCGCCCGGGGGCCGACGCTGTCCGGCCCGGACGGAGCCCCGACCGGCAGCGTGCACGTCCTCGACCTGCCCGGCCCGGCCGCCGCCCGGGCCTTCGCCCTCGACGAGCCGGGCTACCAGGCCGGGGTGTACCGCGACCTGCTGCTGCGGCGGTGGCGCAACCTGTTGGGCCGCACGATGTGGGACTTCCCCGGAGGCCGGACCGGCGGCAGCCGGTTCCTGGTGCTCGGGCTGGGCCCGGCCGGGCCGGCCGGCTCCGCAGCAGCGCCCGTGGGGCTGCCCGCGGGACTGCCGCGGGACGAGCTGATCGCCTACGGGCCGCTGCTGTCCGACGACGGGGCCGACTGGCTGGGCACCGCGGCGCTGGTACGCGCCGCGGGCCCCGCGGAGGCGCGCGCCGTGCTGGGCCCGGAGCCGTACGCGGACGTCGAGGTGCACCGGTGGCAGTTCGGCGGGCGGGAGCCCTGAGCCGGGCAGGGTTCCGCCCCGGCCCCGCGCGCAGCGGCCCCGGCCCGTCGGCTACGCCAGGGTCACCAGCTCCAGGTACGAGTCGTGCCACAGGTCCTCGTCGCCGTCCGGCAGGAGCAGCACGCGGTCGGGGCACAGGGCCTCGATGGCGCCCTGGTCGTGGGTGACCATCACGATCGCGCCCGGGTAGGTGCCGACCGCGGCGAGCACCTCCGCCCGGGAGGCCGGGTCGAGGTTGTTGGTGGGCTCGTCGAGCAGCAGGACGTTGGCGCCGGAGTGGACCAGGGCGGCCAGGGCCAGCCGGGTCTTCTCGCCGCCGGAGAGCACTCCGGCCGGTTTGTCGGCGTCGTCGCCGCGGAAGAGGAACGCGCCCAGGACGTGGCGCAGTTCGCCGTCGGTGAGGCCCGGGGCGGCGAGCGCGAGGTTGTCGCGGACGCTGCGCGCCGGGTCGAGGGTGTCGTGCTCCTGGGCGAAGTAGCCGAGCCGCAGTCCCGGGCCGGGGACGACCCGGCCGGCGTCGGGGGCCTCCTGGCCGGCCAGGATCCGCAGCAGGGTGGTCTTGCCGGCGCCGTTGAGCCCGAGGACCACCAGCCGGCTGCCCCGGTCGACGGCGAGGTCGAGGCCGGCGAGCACCGGGCGACCGGCGTAGGACTTGGCGAGTCCGACCGCGCCGAGGGGCGTCCGGCCGCACGGCGCGGGTTCGGGCAGCCGGATGCGGGCCGTGCGGTCGGCCTGCCGGACGGCTTCCAGCCCGGCGAGCATCCGGTCGGCCCGGCGGGCCATGCTGCGGGCGCTGGTGGCGGTGGCCACGTTGGCCCGCATCCGGTCGGCCTGGGCGTGCAGGGCGGCGGCCTTCCGTTCGGCGTTGGCCCGCTCGCGGGTGCGGCGGCGCTCGTCCGCCGCGCGCTGGGCGAGGTAGGCGTGCCAGCCGGTGTTGTGGACGTCGAGCGCGGCGCGCTGCGGGTCCAGGTGGAAGACCCGGTTGACGGTGTCGGCGAGCAGGACGGGGTCGTGGCTGATCAGCACGAGCCCGCCCCGGTGGGCGGTCAGGAAGTCGCGCAGCCAGGCCACCGAGTCAGCGTCGAGGTGGTTGGTGGGTTCGTCGAGCAGCAGGGTGCCGTGGTCGGCGAAGAGGATCCGGGCCAGTTCGACCCGGCGGCGCTGGCCGCCGGACAGGGTGCCCACCGGGGCGTCCATGACCCGGCCGGGCAGCCCGAGGCCGGCGGCGACCCGGGCGGCCTCGGCCTCGGCCGCGTAGCCCCCGCGGGCCTGGAACTCGGCTTCGGCGCGGGCGTAGGCGTCCATCGCCCGGCGCTGGTCGGCCGGCTCCTCGGCCCGGGCCATCGCCTGCTCGGCGCCGCGCAGGGTGCGCACGGCGGTGTCCAGTCCGCGGGCGGACAGGATGCGGTCGGTGACGGTGGAGGCCGGGTCGGCGGCGCGCGGGTCCTGCGGGAGGTAGCCGACGGCGCCGGTGCGGGTGACGGTGCCTGCGGCGGGCGGCAGCTGCCCGGCCAGGGTGGCCAGCAGGGTGGTCTTGCCGGCGCCGTTGCGGCCGACGAGGCCGATCCGGTCGCCGGGGGCGACGTGCAGGGTGACGTCGGACAGCAGGAGGCGGGCGCCGACGCGCAGGTCGACACCACGGGTGGTGATCATCAGGTAACGCTCCGAAACAGCGAACGGACACACGGGTGGCGTGGGAGTGGGTCCGTCAGCTAGGAGATTCGGGGCGTCGACATGCGGCCCAGGGTAGCGGGCCGGTCGGATGGTACGCATCCGGATTACCGGCGGTGGGCGTGGAGCGGCGGGCATGAAGCGCGGCGGGCACGGAGTACGGCGGGCACGGCGGGCGCGGAGCGCGTGGGACGTACGGGGCCTGCGGGCGTGTCCGGTCGGACCGGGGCGTCGGCCGGGGGCGTGGGGGTGCGCGCGGGTTTCGGCCACCCCGGTGGGCGACTGGCGCGCGGGGCCGTCTTGCCGGGCCCCGGGCCGCTCGCTTCGATGGCCGCATGGGCCGAGACGACCTCGTCATCCTGACCGATCACAGCTCGACCGAAGGCAGCCGGGAGGTACTGGCCGACGCCGCGCGGGCCGTCACCGGCCGGGCGCCCGTGCTGCTCGACGCCCGGTGCTTCATGGCCGGCGGGGGCGGCCGGATCCGCTCCGACGGCGGGCGCGGGCTGCGCCTGGAGGCGGAGGGGCGCGTCGTGGCCGCCGACACCGTGGTGGTCTACGAGATCCCGCCGCACCGGCGGCGGGAGTTCGCGGCCTGCCAGCGCCTGCTGCGCGCGCACGGAGCCCGTTCGCTCGGCACCGACCCGCGCTCCTGGCGGGCCGCCACCGAGAAGGACGCGACCGTGGCACGGTTCGTGCGCGACGGCGTCCCGCACATGCCCACCGTCGCGTTCTCCCGGCCGGGTGCGCGGGCCGTCGCCGCAGCCTTCGAGCGCCTCGGCGGCGACGTCTGGGCCCGCCCCTGCGTCGGCATGGGCGGCGACGACGTCTTCCACGTCACCAGCCACGCCCAACTCGCCGCCGCGGCGCGGTACTACGAGCAGGCGGGACTGGACTGGCTGATCGCCCGGGACGCCCGCAACTTCACCCCGGAGGGCGTCCGTCACCAGTACCGGGTGGTGGTGCTCGACGGCAGGGTGGTCCGCGCCGTGGAGCACGTCCAGGCCGACCCGGACGCCCCCTGCAACGAGAGCCGGGGCGCGGTCTCCACCGTGCTCGCGACCGATGGACTGCCCGCCGGCCTGGACCGGTTGGCGATCCGGGCGGCCGCCTCCCTGGACCTTCCGCTGGCGGGCGTCGACCTGGCGGCCGAGAGCGGCGGTGTGGTGTTCGAGGTCAACGTCCACCCGGCGTTCGGTGACGGCGCGCTGGAGCAGGTCGCCGTGCCGTACGTGGCCGCGCACCTGACGCCCGGGCACCGCCCCTGACCTGCCCCGGGGGCACGGCCCCGGCACCGCCGCCGACCGGCCCCGGGCGCAGTGCACTGCCCCAGCCGTACGGGCCCCAGCTGTACGGCCAGTTGTGCCGGCCCCGGGCGCACCGCCCCCCGGTGCACCGCCGCAGGGCACCGCCGCCGGGCCGGCCCCGGGCGGCGGTCAGCTTCGCAGGACGGCGGCCAGGACGGACGGGCGGAACAGCAGCGTCGGCGGTGCGACCAGCGACATCACCTCGTGGAAGGCGGCGGTGACCGCCGGGTCGTTCACGGAGGCGGCCAGCACCTTGTCCAGGAAGCGGTGCTGGAGCTTGAGCAGGGCGCCGGAGGGGGCGCCGGTGGTGGCGGCGAACCGGGCGTCCTCGCTGCAGGACATCACCCACGGGTTCTTCGACGCGGTCGCGATCTCGCGCCGGGCGTCCCGGGCCGTGGCGTGGCCGATGCCGCCGTGCCGCAGGGCGGTCCGGCGCAGCGCCTGGGCGCAGAACAGCGCGACCGTGACGCCCTGGCCGTAGACCGGGTTGAAGGTGCTGACGGCGTCGCCGACCACCACCAGGCCGTCGGGGGAGCTGCGTTCGTAGTGCCGGCGCACGCCCGGGCCGGGGACGAAGCCGCGCACCTCGCCGTCCGGTTCGGCGTTCCGGAGGGCCTCGCGGATGCTCTGGTCGCGCAGCAGGCCGACCTGCTTGGTGAACCCGGCCTCGCCGGGCTCGGGTTCGGCGCCGCGCATGCCGGCGACGCTGACGATCCACCGGTCGCCCTCGACCGGCAGCAGCACCCCGAGCCGCGGCGCGTCGGGGGCCTTGGTCTGCAGGTAGATCGCCCGGTGGCCGAGGTCGACGCCGGCCGGGCGGTGGAAGATCCGGGAGGAGTAGGAGACGCCGGCGTCGACCCGCTCCTCGGGCACCGCCGGGTGGCCGAGTTCGGCCAGCCACTGCGGCACCGAGGTCGAGCGGCCCGCCGCGTCGACCACCAGCTCGGCCGGGATCTCCCGGACCTCGCCGCGCTCGGGGCCGCGCTCGCGGATCCGCACCCCGGTGACGGCCCGCGCCGAGCCGAGCAGGCCGACCACGTCCACGCCCTCGAGGAACTCGATCGAGGGCTCGGTGCGGACCCGGTCCAGCACCACCTTGTCCAGGACCGGCCGGGTGCAGGAGAGGAAACCGAGCTGGGCCGGGTACTGCGCCATCCAGCCGGCGGAGCTGAGCCACTTGAGGTCACCCGAGACGGCGACCCTGGTCGCGCCCGCGTCGGCCAGCTGCTGCCTGATGCCGGGCATCATCTCCTCCAGCGCCCGGTGGCCGGCCTCCAGCACCAGGTGCGCGTGCCGGCCCTGCGGCACCCCGGCCCGGAACGTCGGCTCCGCCGGGTAGCGGTCCCGCTCGACCACCACGATCCGCTCGGCGTGCCCGCGCAGCGCCCAGGCCGCCACCGTGCCGGCGAGCCCGCCGCCGATCACCACCGCCGTGCCCCGCCCGGGGCCCCTGTCCGAAGAAGTCATGACACGTAGCGTAGTGGCGCTGACGGGGCCGGTGGGCGGGCCGGCCGAACGAACGGGCCTGGTCCGGGAGGGTGTTGACGCCCCCGCACGCGGGGCGCACGACCCGCGCCGGGCCGGGTGCCCGAGCGCCCGCCGGACCGGGTGTCGAAGAACCGGGTGCCGAAGAGCCGCGCGCCGACGGAGCACCGGGCGCCGGCGGAGCACTCGGGCTCGGCCGGACAGCCGGCGGGGCCGGTGGCGGACGGATCCGCCACCGGCCCCGGGCCGTCGTGGGACCGGGCCTACGGTGACTCCTCCTGCAGCAGCGCGGCGATCTGGAAGACGTCGTCGCTGACGTCGAAGAAGGTCTCGATGGTCGGGGTGGCCGCACCGTTGACGGCCACGAAGAAGGTGCGCAGGCAGCCGTTGTTGGTCAGCAGGTAGCCGGCCACGGCCTGGCCGCTCACCGCGAGCCGGTTGTTGAGGCGGTCACCGCCGATCGCGCTGCCCGGTTTGACGAACACCTTGCCCTTGGCCGGGCAGTCGGTGGTGCAGGTGGTGGCACCGGAGCCGTCCACGCCGAGGATCGGCAGGGAGAGTCGGAAGGCGTCCGCGTCGGGGGTGCGCAGCCAGTACGCGAGGACCTGGTTGAGCCCCCGCGGGGTGACCCGGTCGACGGGGTCGCCGCCGCGTCCGTCGGCGAGCTGGAACTGGTCCGGGTCGGCGTGGGCGACGTCGGCCAGGAAGGCGTGGACGACGGGGTAGCCGGCGTCGCAGTCGGTGCTGCCGGTGGCGACGGCCATGTTGCACAGGGCGAGGTTGGCGCCGAGGTTGTGGCTGATCTTCAGGATCAGCTTGGCGTACTGGCTGTACGGCGGGGAGACGAAGGCGGCGACCTGCGGGTCGCCGGTGTAGTCGGCGGGCAGGGCGTCCTGCGGGTTGGGGCCGGTCGGGTCGGCGGTGACGGTGACGCCGGCGCGGGCGAGCGCCTCGATCAGGGCGGTGCGCCCGAAGGCGTTCGGGTCCTTGACGGGGGCGGTGTGCAGGACGGGCTGCGCGTCGGCGGCGACCGTCCCGGAGAGGGTGATCCGGGTGCCGTCGGGGGAGGCGGAGACCTGGACGTCGGTCGGGCCGCCCGCCTCCACGGTCCGGACGGTGGAGGTGACCTGGTACGGCGCCACCTGCGGGCGCCAGTCCAGCCGGGCGGCTTGCCCGGGTGAGGTGGGGGTGGCCAGCAGGTCGATCAGGTTGTCGTTGATGATCAGCGGGGTGGGCTGGGGGTCGAGTGCCGGGGGAGTGAAGATCCGGGGGTCGACGATCACGTCGCCGTTGACCCGGGTGATCCCGGAGTCGCGGACCTGCCGGGCGAGCTGGTCGATGCCGGCGAGCGGGTCCTCCGGGGTGAGGGTGGCGCCCGGGAGGTCGTTGGCGTAGGTGTGGTCGATCACGGTGTAGTCGACCGAGCCGTCGGGTTTGGTGCGCCCGCCCATGGTGAGGTCGCCCTGGGCGACCAGGGAGAGGTCGCCGGTGAGGGTGGAGCCGGTGCGCCGGCCGATGGCGTGGATCGGCGTGGTGAAGCGGTGGTCGGGGCCGAGGGCGTGCCAGGCGCCGGAGATCGTCACCACCTTGGCGGTCGAGCCGGGGATGAAGCGCTGGTCCGGGAACTGCGCGTGGATGGTCTCGCCGGTGGCCGGGTCGACCTCCAGCAGGCCCCACTGGGCGTGCTGGTAGGCGGGTTTGGCCATGATGGCCCGGATGGCGGGGGAGAGGCGCTCGCCGGGGTCGGGGGCCGGTGCGGCGGCGGCAGTCCCGGTCGCCGCCGGCCCGGTGACGGCCAGCAGCGCCGCGCCGGCGGCGGCCCAGGTCCGGAGCCGACCGGGGGTCGTCAGTCTCATGGGAGATCAGCCGTTCTGGAGTCGGGGCCCGGAGGCTGCCCGGGCGGTCACCGCCGCATCGTAGGGAGGCGGGCGGTGGTCGGCGGGGCGGGCCGCGCCGGGTGGCCGGAGTGCGCGGCGAACGTCATCCGGTCGGCCGACCGGCACCGGCACTGGCCGCGGACCGGCTCCGGCACTGGCCGCGGACTGGCACCGGCACTGGCCGCGGACCGGCACCGGCACCGGTCGCGGACCGGCCGACGGGGGCGCCCGGGGCGGGCCCGGCGGCGCGCACGGTGTGCCGGTTTGACAAACGCCCTTGCCGTAGCGGCGAATGGCGGACATGGCCGACGAAGACTTCGAGAACGTCCTCACCACGGTGGGCCCCCGGCTGCGCGCCCTGCGGCGCGAACGCGGCACCACGCTCGCCGCCCTGGCCGCCGCCACCGGGATCTCGCTCAGCACCCTCTCCCGGCTGGAGTCCGGGCAGCGCAAGCCGACCCTGGAGCTCCTGCTGCCGCTCGCGCGGGAGTACCGGGTGCCGTTGGACGAGTTGGTCGGTGCACCGGCGACCGGCGATCCCCGGATCCACGCGCGCCCGGTGACCAGGAACGGCCAGACCGTCGTCCCGTTGACCCGTCACCTCGGGGGCCTGCACGCCTACAAGCAGATCATGCCGCCCGGTCACGGCACCGGGCCCGGGCTGGAGTTGAAGGTGCACGAGGGCTACGAGTGGCTGTACGTGCTGTCCGGCCGGCTCCGCCTGCTGCTCGGCTCGCACGACCTGGTCCTGACGGCGGGTGAGGCGGCCGAGTTCGACACCCGCACCCCGCACGCCTTCGGCAACGCCGGGCCGCAGCCCGTGGAGTTCCTCAGCCTGTTCGGCCCGCAGGGGGAGCGGATCCACGTCAGGGCGCGCCCGGGAACCTCTGTTCGGTAGGTTCGTTCCCTGACAGGGAGTCCGTTCCGGGCTCCCGTCAGGCCGTCGGGAGGGGCCGCGAATTATGAGTGTGCAGCAGAGCACGGAGTCCGGCGAGAGCGGTGGAGCCGGGGAGCGGGTGGGGACCGCGGCGGCCGGGTCGCCGGGGCCGGGCGGGAAGGCCGGGCGCAGGAAGCGTCCGTTCTGGCAGGAGCTGCCGATCCTGCTGGTGATCGCCCTGCTGCTCTCGCTCGGGATCAAGACCTTCTTCGTCCAGGCGTTCTCGATCCCCTCCGGCTCGATGGAGCAGACCCTGGAGATCGGTGACCGGGTCCTGGTCGACAAGCTGACCCCGTGGTTCGGCGCCGAGCCCGAGCGCGGGGAAGTGGTGGTCTTCCGCGACCCGGGCGGCTGGCTGGAGGGCGCCCCGACGCACTCGGGCGGTTCGGTGATGAGCACCGTTCAGAAGGCCCTGAGCACCGTCGGTCTGATGCCCTCGGCGGACGAGAAGGACCTCATCAAGCGGGTCATCGCGGTGGGCGGGGACACCGTGGAGTGCAAGGCGGGCGGCCCGGTGAAGGTGAACGGCGCCGCGCTCGACGAGCCGTACCTGTTCCCCGGCTCGACGCCCTGCGACAACGACCCGGTGGGCACCGTCACCGTCCCCAAGGGCAAGCTCTGGGTGATGGGCGACCACCGCAACAACTCCCGGGACTCCCGGCCGCACCACAACGAGACGGGTGACGGCTTCGTGCCGGTGGACAACGTCGTGGGCCGGGCCTTCGTGGTGGCCTGGCCGCTCTCGGACTGGTCCACGCTGCCCGTCCCGGACACCTTCGACAAGGTGCCGTCGGGTGCCGCCGCCGCGCCGGCGGCGACGCCGTCGGTTCCGGGGGCGGTCGCGCTGGGTGCCGTGCTGCCGGTCGCGCTCTGGCGCCGCCGCCGGGGTGCCGCTCCGTCCCCGGTCTCCCGGGCGCGTTCGGTGCTGAGTGCCCGTCGGGGGCGCGACTGAGACAGCCCCGGGCCGCGGGCCGCCCCACCGACCGTGGCGAAACCCCCTCCGCGATCCTCTACACGCCTGTAGAGTCCCCGGGTGAGCTGCACGCGCGGTCGCGTGGCCGCCCGACCGGGGAGGCCGCGGCCGGGGCCGGGTCGGGAGGCGGAACCGTGGTGGAGAGTCGGCGCAGTCCTGCGCCCGCCGGGGAGCCGGCGGAGCCGGACGTCCAGTGGGTGTACCAGCCGGTCGAGGTGGACCTCGGCGGCGGCACCTGGGCGTCCGGGCGGATCAGCGGCTGGTGGCGGGACGACGCCGGGGAGCGGTGGTGCCGGCTGAGGGTCAGCCGCAGCGGCCGGCCGGCCTGCTGGGAGCGCTTCGACCCGGCGCGGGTCCTGCTGCTGCCGGTGGCCGGGCTCTGAACCACCGTGCGGACCGGGGCAGGCCCGGGCCCCGTGCGCCGGGCCGGGTCGATCGGGGCCGGGCCGACCGGGGTCCGAGCGGGCGGTGACCGGTCCGCCGGGGAGCCCCCGCGGGGCCGGAACCGGGCCGGCGGGCGCGTGCGTCCCCTGGAGCGGCGATCGCGAGACGCTGCCGCGGACGGCTTTACCCGTACGAGATTCACAACGGATGAAGGCGTGTGCGATTCTGTGCAGCGCCTCGTGACCCGCCGTCCTTGTCGGGACCCGGGGGCCCGGGGACCGCCGACGCGCCACTTCAGCCACCGGGGACGACGTGAGTTCCGAGATCTACTTCAGCAGCAACTACCGCGACCTGTGCCAGCAGCACGGCACCGGTGCGGGGTTCCAGTTCGAGTTCTACTGCTCCCGCTGCTCCGACACCTGGCGTTCGCCCTTCGAGGCGTTCACCACCGGTCAGGTGGCCGGCTGGATCGGCAAGGGCGTCAGCGCCGCCTGGAACCTCATCGGCGGCAACGCCAGCACCATCAGCAGTGCCGCCGACGGCCTGGCCGGGCACACCTGGGGCAACGCGCGCGACGCCGCGTTCCAACACGCCATCGGCAACGCCCAGAGCCACTTCAACCGCTGCGCCCGCTGCACCCACTACGTCTGCGGTCGCTGCTTCGACCCGGGCCAGGGCCTGTGCCACACCTGCGCCCCGGACACCGCGGCCGAGGCGGTGGTGGCGCAGCGGCGCGGCCTCAACGACATGGTGTCCGACCGCGCCTACCAGCAGGGCCAGCAGTCGGGTGCGGAGTTCGACGTGCGGACGCCGCGCCAGCTGGTCTGCCCGCAGTGCTCGACCGAGACGCACGGCACGCCGTTCTGCCCGGGCTGCGGCTTCCGACTGGCCCAGCCGGTGCAGTGCGGGCAGTGCCACCAGAACGTCCCGGACGGCGCCGCCTTCTGTCCGACCTGCGGCGCCAGGCGCTGAGCCGGTCCGAAGCGGGTCCGTTCTCGAGCCGGGGCGTCCCTTCGGGGGCGCCCCGGCTTCCGGTCGGTCGCCGGTCGGTCGACGGTGACTCGCCGGGTCAGCCGTCCGTCACCCGTACGAGACGTTCGCGCACGGGTCGTCGTCCGCCGAGCGGGCGGCCCCGGCCACGCTGCTGGGCACCGGGGCCGGGGCCGACGCGGCCCCGGTGGTCGGCGCGGTGGCGGTGCCGGCCGGGTTGGCGGCCGCGAAGTCGTGGCCGAGGACCAGGCTGATCCCCTTGCCGCCGGGCTGCACGGTCGCGCCCGGGAACAGCTTGGCGACGGCGTCGGCCGCGGCGCGCTCGCCGGTGCCGTACTCGACGACCGTGGCCGCCCGCGGCCGGCCGGGCGCGTTGCCGACGGTGGTGACGGTGTAGCCGGCGCCCTTGACGGTCTCCGCGGCCTTGCCGCCGAGCCCGGCCGCGCCGGTGCCGTTCAGCACCGTGACCTTCACCTCGGCGGGCTTGACCTCGCCGCTCCCGGCGGCGGCGTCCGGGGAGGCGTCGGGGGTCGCGCTGCCCGGGGCGGTGGGCGCGGCCGATTCGCCGGCGGCCGGGGCGGCGGCGCTGGCGTCCTGCCCGTCCAGGGTGCGGTCGGCCTTGAGCGCGGCCCAGAGCTGGTCCACGTCGGGGTGGACCAGGGCGACCCGGGGGCCCTCGTAACGCCACGGTGTGGTCACGAACTTGACGTCGTGCAGGTCCACGTCCTTGACGGACATGGCGAAGGAGAGCAGCTTCGCGGCCGAACCGAGGTCCGGGTCGACGGTCAGCGACTTGGTGGCGGCGTCGGCCAGCGGGAGCAGCGTGGTCGGGTCCATGCCGCCCGCCTTGACCTGCTTGATGAGCGAGGAGAGGAAGGCCTGCTGGCGCTTGGTGCGGCCGATGTCCGAACCGTCGCCGATGCCGTGCCGGATCCGTACGTAGTCGAGCGCGGACTGCCCCTCGACCTTCTGCCTGCCCTTGGGGTACAGCAGTTTGCCCTTGCGGCCGAGGTTCGGGTTGAGGTCGCCCTCGTGGACGTCGTTCGGCAGGCAGACCTCGACGCCGCCGACCGCCTTGGTCATCGAGGCGAAGCCGTTGAAGTCCACCACGATGGTGTGGTCGACGCGCAGGTTGGTCAGCTTCTCGACGGCGTTCTGGGTGCAGGCGGGGTTGCCCTGTTCGGTGTCGCCGACCGAGAAGGCGCTGTTGAACATCACATTGGTCTGCTCCTTGGTCCACTTGCCGTTCGGGAGCTTGCACGGCGGGATCGTGACCAGGGAGTCGCGGGGGATCGACACACCGGTCGCGTGCCGGTGGTCGGCGTAGACGTGCAGCAGGATCGCGGTGTCCGACCGGGCGCCGCCGTCCCCGCCGCCGCCGAGGTCGCTGTTGCCGTTCCCCCGGCTGTCGGACCCGATCAGCAGGATGTTGACCGGGGTGCGGCCCTGGGCGTCCGGGGCCGCGGCGGCCGGGCGGTCCTTGCTGACGGCGTCGCCGTCGAAGGTGGTGATGTTGCCGTTCAGCCGGTAGTAGACGGCACAGCCGCCGAGGACGAGGAGGGCGGTGCAGCCGGCGGTCACCCAGAGCACCTTCTGCTTGGTGCTGCGCCCGGGCTTCGGCTTCGCCCGGCTCGCGGGGCGGCCCGCCGGGGGGCCCTCGGTGGACCGGCGGGGTGGCGGTGGGCCGTCGCCGGAGCGGCGCGGTGGGCTGTCGGTGGCCCGGCGCGGCGATTTTTCGGCTTCGCGGGAACCCCTGCGACCAGCCACGTCGTCATCCTCCACAGTTGCCACGAGACCCCCGTCGGAGCGGCGGGCGTGCGTGGCCGGGGCCGGAGCCGATCCGGGCAGGCCCGTCGCTAAACTTTTACACCGCTGTAGAACTTCAGTGGAGCATACTAGGCGCAGATGAGAAAACCACCTGGTCAGACCAACGGATTCGGTCGGCCGGGCTCCTCCGCGCTGCTCGGAACACGTACGAGGAGCACGATGACTCACCGGATCGCACGTTCGATAGCCGGCGCCCTGGTGGCACTGCTGGCCGCCGCCGGCCTCACCGCCGCGGCGTCGAGCGCGACGGCGGTGGCCGCACCCCGGGCCGTCGCGGCCACCGCCCCCGGCCAGGCACCCGTCGCACCGGCGGCGGGCCGGGCGGCCCCCGCCGCGCCCGCGGCCCCCGCCGTCCAGGCCGTGGCCGCCGGCGCCCGCAGCGTTCAGGCCGCGCCGGTGGCGCACCTCGCCGCCAAGGACAAGAAGAAGTCCGGCTTCTTCGCCAAGCTCGGCAAGTTCCTGATCGTCGTGGTGATCCTGATCATCCTCTTCTTCGTCCTGCTGATCGTCGGCATCGTCTACGCCGCCAAGCGGATCTTCGGCCGTCGCAAGTGACGTGCAGGTGCGTCGACTGGTGCGCAGACTGGTGCGCCGACGTCACGGCGCGACGGCGCGCTCCCGCGTCGAGTCGTCGACGCGCTGAGTCGTCGATGCGCTGATGCGTCGACGGGTCGACGGGTCGACAGGTCGATGCGCTGACGCCCCCCACCGCCCCGGTGCCGCTCTGACGGCGCCGGGGCGGTCGGCGTCCCGGCGCCGCCCCCGGGCGGAGTCAGCGGGGCCTGGGCCGGGCGGCGAGGAGGGCGATGTCGTCCTCGGCATTGCCGCCCGGGGCGCCGGTGGCGGGGGGCGCGAGGGCCTGCAGGACGGCGTCGAGGAGGTCGTCGAGGTCGCCGGCCGCGGGGAGACGGAGGGCGGCGAGGCGTTCCAGCGACGTGTCGATGTCCTCGTCGCGGCGTTCCACCAGGCCGTCCGTGTAGAGGAGCAGGGTCTGGTCGGCGGTGAGCGGGTGGGTGGTCTGCTCGTAGCCGCCCAGGCCGGTGCCGAGCGGCGGGCCGGTCGGGACCTCCAGCAGTTCGGTGGGGCGGTCGGGCGTGATCAGGGCGGGCGGGAGGTGGCCGGCACTGGAGAGCGTCCAGCGGCCGCGGCCCGGGTCGGCGAGGACCAGCAGGCAGGTGGCCGGCCGGGCGCTCTCGATGGCGGAGATGACGGTGTCGAGCTGGCGCAGGATCCGGTGCGGGGGGAGGTCCATCCCGGCGACGTCGCGCAGCGTGGAGCGGTAGTGGCTCATGTCGACGGCGGCCTCGACGCCGTGCCCCATGACGTCGCCCATCGCGAGCAGGGTGCGGCCGAACGGCAGCCGGACCGTCTCGTACCAGTCGCCGCCGACCACCGAGCTGCTGCCGGAGGGCAGGTAGCGGGAGGCGAGGCCCAGGTTCTGGTGGGGGTTGCCGGGCTCGCTGAGCAGGGCCCGCTGGAGTTCCAGGGCGATGCCCTGGGAGCGGGTGTAGCGGCGGGCGTTGTCGATCCCGGTGGCGGCGCGGGCGGCGAGGTCGCCGAGCAGCGCGGCCTCGTCCGGGGTGTAGGCCGGCCCGGCCGCGGTGCGGCCGAGGGTGAGCAGGCCGATGAGGCGGCCGCGGGCGGACAGCGGGAGGACGAGCAGCGAGCCGATCCCGGCCGGGGCGGGATCGGCGGGCCCGGCCTCGGTGAGGACGGCGATGCCGCCGGCGAGGCTGCGGGCGGCCGCCGAGCCCTCCGGCTGGCGGACCGACTCGCCGGGCCCGGCGAGGTCGGCGAGGGCGGGGCCCAGCGCCGGGACGGACTGGACGGCCGCCCGGTGGAGGCGCCGCGGGACGCCGTGGCCGGGGCGGGCGGGTTCCGCGTCGGGCGGCAGGACGTCGACGGTGGCGAGGTCGGCGAAGGCGGGCACCGCGAACGCGGCGAGTTCGGCGCAGGTGGCGCCGACGTCGAGGGTGGTGCCGATGCGTTCGGCGGCCGCGTCGAGCAGGGCGAGCCGGGCGCGGGCCCGTTCGAGCTCGCGCAGCTGCTCGCGGGCCGGGTCCGGGTCGTCGAGGACGACGACCACGACGCCGGTGGTCCGCCCGGCGCGTTCGAGCGCCCGGTAGCGCACCCGCAGGCCGGGCGGTACGGGGGAGCCGGGTCCGTCGGGGCCGCCGGTGGCGTGTTCGCGGTCCCGTCCGTCGGTGAGGACGCCGTGCAGGGTCGCGGCGGCCGGGCCGAAGGGGGTGGCGCCGGCGGGGCGGCCCAGCAGGTCGGCGCGGCGCAGGCCGGTGACGGTGGTGAAGGCGGCGTTGAGGTACTGCCAGCGCAGCTCGTCGTCGAGCAGGGCTACGCCGATCGGGGCGGTGGCGAGGAGGTCGCGGAGGAGGTCCGGGCTGTCGCTGTCGGTCATCGCGCCGTGGCTCGCCGCGAGCGCCGCCGCTGCCGTGAGTGACCGGGTGTCCGGTGTCGCGGACTGGGCGCCTTCTGCTCGGTTGCCGTGCCGGGACTGCATACGCCCATGATCACGCGCCGGGGCGCGCCACGCCCACAAGAGGGTGAAACCTTGACCGTCCGGGGCCGTCGCGGTAGGGGGCGGCACAGGTGTTTGCGTGTGCGCGCACACAAATGTAGAGTGTGTGCACACGCACACATCCCTGCCTGGGGCGACGCACCCCGGGCCGCCCGAGGAGAGACCCGCATGGACACCGCCGCCGCCACCCCGATCGTCCTCATCACCGGCACCTCCTCCGGGATCGGCCTCGCCGCCGCCGTGGCCGCCGCCCGGGCCGGCTACGGCGTCGTCGCCACCATGCGCGACACCGCGCGGGCCGAGGCGCTGCGCCACGCCGCCGTCGAGGCCGGCGTCGGCGAGCGGATCGAGATCGAGCGGCTGGACGTCACCGACCCGGCGTCCGTCGCCACCTGCCTGGAGACCGTCCTCGCCCGGCACGGCCGGCTGGACGCGGTGGTCAACAACGCGGGCGCCGGATACGTCGGCACCATCGAGCAGGACGGCATGGCGCCCGTGCGGTCCACCATGGAGGTGAACTTCTTCGGCGTCGTCGAGGTCACCCGGGCCGCCCTGCCGCACCTGCGGGCCACCGGCGGCCGGGTGATCACCGTGACCAGCGTCGGCGGCGTGGTCGGGCAGCCCTTCAACGAGGCGTACTGCGCGGCCAAGTTCGCCGTCGAGGGCTTCATGGAGGCGCTCGCCCCCGTCGCCGCGACCGTCGGCGTGCACGTCACCGTCGTCGAACCGGGCGCGGTGGCCAGCGAGTTCATCGGCAACCAGGCCATCGACCTGCCCGCACTGCTCGCCGCGGCCGGTCCGTACGCCCCGGCCCTGCAGGCGTACGTCGACCGGACCATGAAGGCCTTCGGCCAGGCCCAGACCCCGGAGGAGGCGGCCGAGCCGATCGTCGCCGCGCTGACCGCCGAGCGGCCGCCGGCGCGGGTGCAGACCTCCGAGCGGGCCCGCGCCTTCGTGGGTGCCAAGCTCGCCGACCTGGACGGCTCGGCGGTGCAGACGATGACGGGCGGCTGGGTGGCCTGACGGCCGGCCGGGACGGTGGAGCCGGGCCGGTCGGCCGCCCGGCCGTGGCGGGCGGGGCCCGGCCCGGCGGCAGGCGCTTCCGTGGCGGGTGCGGGGCCGGCCCGGCCGGGCGCGGTCGGACCGGGTCGCGCGTCGTCGCGCCCGTCCGGCCGCCGGGCCCGCGGCGGGCGACGTCCGGTATCCGGGGCGAGAACGGAATGATCACCGGTCATACTTGGGCGGCGGCTCCCGACACCGGGCGCCGGGGGCGGTGCCAGGCGCGGCCCCGCCCGCCCCACCCGCAGTCCGGCCCACCCGCCGGTCCGTTCACCCCGGAGGAACCGATGAGCCGCCACCTGCCGACCCACCGCCCGGCGGCCGGGGCCCCGGCGGTGCCGTGGAACCGGCAGCGGCTGCGCAGCAACAACGAGTGGCTGCTGCTCGAACTGCTGCGCACCGGAGGAGGCTCCTCCCGCGCCCAACTCGCCCGGGACACCGGGCTGTCCAAGCCCACCGTGTCCGCCGCCCTGGCCACCCTGGAACTGGCCGGACTGGTCCGCGAGGCCGGCCGCCTGGCCCCCGAGCGCGGCCGCACCGCGGTGCTGTACGAGGTCGACCCGACCGCCGGGCACGTGCTCGGCGTCGACATCGGCCGGGCCCGGCTCAGGGTCGCCGTCGCCGACCTCGCCGGGACGGTCGTCGCCCGCCGGGACGTCGCCAACCGCGGCCGCTCGGCGAACGCCGTCGCCGACGCCGTGGTCGCCGCCGCCCACGACGCCACCGCCGAGGCGGGGCTGGACCCCGCCGACATCGTGCACGCGGTGATCGGCACCCCCGGCGTGTGGGACGAGCAGCGGCGCGGCGTCCGCTACGCCACCAGCCTGCCCGGGTGGGGCCGACCGGGGCTGTTCGACCGGATCGGGGAGGGCCTCGGCGCGGCCGTCACCGTCGCCAACGACGCCAACCTCGCCGCGCTCGGCGAGTACACCCTGGGCGCCGGCCGGGGCAGCCGGATGTTCGCCTACCTGCTGGTCGGCACCGGCCTCGGCGTGGGCGTCGTCAAGGACGGCGAGCCGCTGCTCGGCGCGCACGGCGCCCTGGGCGAGATCGGCCTGGTGCCGCTGCCCGAGCGGTCCGGCGAACCCGCCGCGACGATCGAGCAGCAGGCCGCCGCCGACGCCGTGGTGCGCACCGCCACGGAGCTCGGGCTGGACGGCGCGCGCACCGCCAAGCAGGTGTTCGAGCTGGCCCGGGCCGGCGACCCGGCGGCGCTGCGGGCGGTCGACCACGAGGCCGGGCAACTCGCCTACGCCGTGGCCGTGCTGTCCGCCGTGCTGGACCCCGACCTGGTCGTCCTCGGCGGGGGCATCGGCAGCAGCGCCGACCTCCTCCTGGAGCCGCTGGAACGCGCCCTGCACCGGATCACCCCGATGCGTCCGACGCTCGCGCCCAGCCTGCTCGGGGACGAGGCGGTGCTCCTGGGCGCCGTCGCGACCGCCCTGGAGACGGCCCGCCCCGAGGTGTTCGAACGCCGCACGTCCGGCCTGCCGTAGGGGGAGGGGTGGACCTGCCGTAGGGACCGGCCCGTCGTAGGGGCGGACCTGGCCGAGGGGCCGACCTGGCCGTCCCGGGGGTGGTGACGGCGGATCGGACGGGGGTGACGGCGGGCCGGACGGTGGGCGCTGGTGGGCGCGGTCGCCGCGGAGGCGCAGGGTGACGGTGGCCCCGGGGCGGTGACGCCGGGTAGCGGGAACATCTCGATCTGCCAACGAGTGGAGGATCCGTGCGCAGGAGGTGTGCGGGCTCTGCTTGAATCACGCACCTCATCCCAACGGAACGGAGCGTGCTCCACCCATGCCCTCACGCATATCCGGGCGCCGGCGCGCCGGCCTGGCCGGATTCGCCGGACTCGTCCTCACCGTCGGCCTGGCGTTGACGGGTTGCGACCCGTCGGCCACCGACGGCACCACCGCGCCGCCCTCGCCGAAGGCCGCCGTGACCACGGCGACCACGCCGCCCGCCGCCCCGGCCACGCCGCCCGCCGCGCCGACGACCCCCGCGGCGGTGCCGCCCGTCGCGCCCCCGACCAGTGCCGCCCCGACCGCGCCGGACCCGGCCCCGACCAGGACCGCCGCCCCGCCGTCGGCCGTGCCCAGCGTCCACGCCTCGGCGCCCGCGCCCAAGGCACCGCAGCCGAAGGTCACCACGGCGCAGCCGCCGACGGACCCGGAGCCGCAGCAGACCTCCGCGGCCGGCGCCACCGGGTGCGAGATCCGCTCGAACGCCGGGAACTGCTACGCGGCGGGGCAGTTCTGCCGCGAGGCCGACCTCGGTCGGAGCACCCATGACGCCAACGGCCGGATGATCTACTGCCGGATGGTGAGCGGCAAGCCGCACTGGCAGGCCTGAGCCTGCCGGGGGCCGGGTCCTCGCCCGGCCCCCACCACCCTCCGCCCGCCCCGGGCCTACGGCCGGCAGCGGCGATCAGACGACCGACCGGCGGCCCTGCTCGAAGAAGGCCAACACGTCGTCCACGCCGCCGAGTTCGCGGATCGTGGCCACCGCGCCGAACGGCGCGTTCCAGTACTTCCCCTGCTGCCGGGTGTGCGGGCCGACGTAGGCGTACGGCTCCGCCTGGAAGCCGTCGCCCGGGGAGACCCCGTAGTTGACCGCGTCCACCGTCACGCCGATGTCGAAGTGCTCGGGCCAGATCACCGGATCCGCCCCGGGAAACATCCGGCGCAGCGCGGCGTCGCCGACCGCGAAACCCTGCGCGATCCGGTGCGCCGACTGCGGATCGGCCTCGATCACGTCCTCGGGGCCGACACCGGATCCGTCCTGGTAGAGCCCCGCGGGTGCACCGGCCGTGACCCCGATCGCAGCCGCCAGCGCGGCGCACGTGGTCCGCTCGAGGAACAGGCGCTGCCCGGGCGCCACCAGATCCGCGCCGACGACCTGGACCTTCGGCTCGGCCCGGGTGGCGAAACCTCCGAGGGAGGCGCGCAGCCTGATCGTGCCACTGGTCCGGAACTGCGGTCCGGCGAGGACCAGCTCCGCGACCGCGTGCAGGGCACGGCGGGTGCGTACAAGCGATTCGATGTCCATGACGGCATGCTCTCCCACGGCGGCGCCCGGCTCCCGCATCCGGCGCGGTCCCCGCCGCTCACACGCCGGATCACGACCCAGCCGGCCGTCGGCGCCGACCCGGCCGCAGGCGGCGGTGGTCCCACCGAGTACGGCGATGCCGGGTCTGCCCGGCGCGCGGTCGAGGTCGAGGGCGGCGCTGATCGGCGCGAGGTGGGTGAACACCCTCGGGAAGCCGCCGAGCTGCTCGCCCGTCGGGCGGGACGAACTCGGCCATCGGCATCAGCAGCACCGAAGCGTCCAAGCCCATCGCCGTTCAGAGCCTGGGCGAGCGCCCCCCGGCGCAGGATCAGACGGACGTCGACGGGTCGCCGGTGCGGTGTGTGGCGGGCGCGAGCCAGGGGGCGGCTTCGGGCAGGCGGTTCGGGTTGAGCGGGACGTGGGCGGGGTCGCCCCGGTAGCCGTCGAGTGCGGTGACGAGGATGCCGACGAGGGCGGTGTCGCCGTGGTCGAGAGCGGCGATGTGGCTGCCGCAGACGGGGCAGAAGCCGCGCCTGGTCCTTCCGGCGTGGGTGTCGTACCAGGTGGGCTCGCCGTGGTCGCCAGTCCAGGACAGGCCGGCCAGCGGGAAGCCGGTCCACCACTGGAACGGGCTCCCGGCCCGGTGGGAACAGTGGGCGCAGCCGCAGATGTGCGGGTCTTCGGGCTCGCCGGTCACGGTGAACCGGATCGCTCCGCACAGGCAGCCGCCGGAACGGCGCTGGGTGCGGGCGGGGTGAACGGGGAGGTGGGGCACGGGGGTTCCTCCGGAGTGGTCAGTGGGGTGCGTCCGGCTGCCGGCGGGTCCGGACGCCCGGTCGGGGCGCGTGGGCGCCGGGTTCGGCGGCGGGGACCGGACCGGTCGTCGGCCGCGGCGGAGTGCCCTACGGTCTGGGCCGGTCGAGGGTGTCCCAGAACAGGTGCTCGTAGGCCTGGAGGAGCAGGGCGTGCTCGCGGGCCGCGGCGAGGGCCGGCTGGTCCAGTGCGTCCGGACCGAGGGCTTCGGCGGCCTGCTGCTCCAGTGCGGTGGCGGGCTGGGCGAAGAAGTCGAAGAAGGCGCAGGCCTGGTCGGAGAAGCCGTAGTGGCGCCGCAGTGCCCGGGCGACGGTGGCGCAGTAGCCGCCCCAGGCGGCGAAGTTGGCGACCAGCGCGGTGGCCGTGGCGGCGGGATCGCCGTTCAGGGCGAGCCAGGCGAGGTAGGCCGGGTAGGCCTGGCAGCCGGCCAGTGGGGGGCGGGCCGGGAGTTCCGCGGGCGCGAGGCCGCAGGCGGCGGCGAGGTCGGGCAGGGTGCGCAGGGCGGCGCTCTCGCCCTCGGCGAGGGTGGCGAACCAGGCGCCGAGCGGGCGGTCGGCGCACCGGGTGGCGAGGAGCAGCAGGCTGCGCCGGTCCGAGGTGATGATCCGCTGCTGCTGGGCGGCGAGTTCGGCCAGGGCGCCGAGCGGGGCGGTGCCGTCGGCGAGTGCCGTGACGAGTGCGGGGGCCGCGTCGCCGGGGGCCAGCTCGGCGCGCAGGTCACTGATCCGGTCGCGGATCGGGTCGTTCACCGGTGCCTCCGGGGTGCGGTGCGGGTCCGGTGCCCATTCCTACCGTGCGGCGGGGTGCCCGCCGTGGCGACAGGCCGGGGCGGGCGGAGGTGGTCGTCCGCCCGCCCCGGTGGGTCGGTCAGGAGCCGGCGCAGGCCTTGGTCACGTCGCCGGCGGCGTCGGTGATCGCCCCGAGGTCGGGCACCTTGCCGTTGGAGACGGCGTTCTGGGCGTTGTCGACGGCCTTGGTCAGCTTGTCGGTGGCCTTGTCGATCTTGTCCCCGCTGTTGTGGTCGCGCAGGTTCCTGATGTCGTCGCCGACCTTCTTCAGCGCGTCGGCGGTGTGCTTGCGGCGCTCCTGGTCGCTGAGCTGCCCGACGTTGACGGCCGAGGACGCGAGGTCCTGGACGTCTCCGGCCAGGCTGACGGCCCGTGATCCGCAGTCGAGCGCCTGGTCGACGTCCTTGCAGGCGCTGAGCAGCGGGGCGGCGGCCAGCAGCGCGAGCGCGGCGGCGGCCATTCGGTACGGTTTCCTTGTCATGTCTGTATCCCTCCCGCCGGGATCAACGCCGGATCGGCGGCCGGCGGTTCCGCCCCGGCGGGTGAATCATGGGTGAACCTTGACCGTCGGCACGGTCGACGAACTGATGGATCGTCATTTCTGCTGGTCGGGAGGGTGGTTCACGGGATGGTGGTGCACGGGAGGGTGGGTCAGGAGAGTTCGCGGACCAGTCGGGTGAGGGTCGGGGTCGCGACCCCGTGCGCGGCGGCGGCCCGCAGGACGGCGCCGCCGACGGCGTCCAGCTCGATCGGTCGGCCGGCCTCCGCGTCCCGCTGCATCGAGGACTTCATCGGCCCGGGCACCCGGTCGAAGGCGGAGAGCAGGGCGTCGGCGTCGACCGGTGCGCCGGCCGCGGCGGAGACGGCGGCGATCTCCGTGACGGCGGCGGCGAGTTCGCCCCGGTGCTCGGTGCGGACCACGCCGATCTCGGCGGCGTGCCGGGTGGTGAGCAGGGCGAACGGGGCGAGGAAGGAGAGCTTGCTCCAGAGCATCGCCGTCTCGTCCTCGCGGAGCGTGACGTCGAGGCCGGTGTGCCGTAGCTGCTCGGCCAACCCGGTGACGGGAGCGCCGAGTTCGACGGCGGCGAAGGGGCTGCTGTGCTCGATCCGGCCGGGGGCGGTCCGGGTGGCCTCGATCCGGATCGTGCCGGCCACGACCCGCCCGTCCGGGTAGCGCCGGCGCAGCACCTCGACGTGTTCCAGCCCGTTGAGCAGGGGCACCACGACGGCGTCGCCGAGCACCTGCGCCGGCACCCGGTCGAGCGCGGCCTCCAGCGCGGTCTCCTTGACGGTCACGAACAGGGCGTCGACGGGCTCGCGCAGCTCGGTGGCGGCCTCGACCTGGGCGGTGAACGTGCCGAACCGCCCGCTGCGGACGTGCAGTCCGTCCCGCTGCAGCACGGTGGCGGTCGCCTCGCCGGCGAGGCAGACGACCCGGTGGCCGTCCCGTGCGAGCAGGCCGGCCAGCAGGCCGCCGACACCGCCCGGTCCGAGGACGGCGGTGCGCAGCGGCGGGGTCGTGGGGGTGGTCGTCATGTCGAGCTCCTGGGGCGTGGGGTCGGATCGCCGGCCGGCCGCGGCCGGCCGGAGGGACGGGCTCACCGGACCATGATCCCCCGGGCTGGTCCGGGGCCTTCCTCCGGGTCCGCGGCGCCGGAGCAGGAGGTCGGCCCGGCCGACGTCCCGCTCCGTGGCGTCCCTTCCCCCGCGCTGCGGTGTCCCGCGGGCCGCCGGGGCCTACCGCAGGGCCGCGAGGTAGTCGAGGACCTCCTCGCGGGCGTCGGCCGGGGCCGTGAGCGCGATGTGGTTGTCGGGCCGGACGAGGACGAGGGCGTCGCCGGTGATCCCGTAGTCCCGGCGGGTGGTGCCGTCCGGGTCGTCGAGCAGGACCGGTCGCACGTGGTCGGGCAGGCCGGTGAGGGCGGGGGCGGCGGCCGCGCCGAAGCCGAGCAGGGTGAAGTGGTCGCCGGCGAAGTGGTCGAAGAGGCGGCCCGGCCGGCCGTCGGGGCCGGTGCAGACCGCGTCGGGCGCCCGGTCGCCGGCGCGCACCGGGCCCGCGAGGCGGTCGACGGCGAGCCGGCTCCACGGGTAGCCGAGGGAGAGACCGGTGAAGTCGCCCACCCGGCCCGCCTCGACGCCGATGCCGGGGGTGTTGATCCCCTCGGAGACGGCGTCCATGCCGGCGGTGCTGACCTCCAGCGTCCAGGCGGCTATCGGCAGCCGTTCCTCCTGGTAGGTGTCCAGCAGGGCCGGGGCGGCCAGGCCGCGCAGCACGTACCCGAGCTTCCAGGCGAGGTTCCAGGCGTCCTGGATGCCGGTGTTCATGCCGAGCCCGCCCGCGGTGGGGTGGACGTGGGCGCAGTCGCCGGCGAGGAAGACCCGGCCGGTGCGGTAGCTCTCGGCCCTGCGGACGTTGACCCGCCAGGTGGAGAGCCAGGTGGCGTCGGAGAGCTTGAGGTCCGCGCGGCCGGTGTGCAGGGCGGCCAGCCGCTGGAAGCTCTCCAGGGACGGGGCGATCGCCCGGCCCTCGGCGTCCGTCTCGGGGCTGGACTGCAGCTGCCAGCGCCGGGTGCCCTCGAAGGGGCAGAGCATGAACACGCCCTGCGGCCCGAACCACTGGTGCCAGGCGCCCCCCTCCAGGCCGTCGACCTCGACGTCGCCGCAGACCATCATCGGCTCCGGGTCGCCGACGCCGATGAAGGCCGTGCCGAGCAGCTTGCGCACGGTGGAGCGGCCCCCGTCGCAGGCGACCAGGTACTCGGCGGCGATCGTCCGGCCGTCCGCGAGGCGCGCCCGCACGCCGCCGTCGTCCTGGCTCAGGTCGACGAGCTCGGTGCCGAGCTCGACCGCCCCGCCGAGTTCGGCCAGCCGCTCGCGCAGCAGGCGCTCGACCCGGGTCTGCGGCAGCCAGATGCTCGCCGGGTGGGGGACGGCGGCGGTGGGCCCCGCGTCGGCGAAGGGCTCGGTCTCGTTGACGAACTCGCCGGCGTAGTACTTGCGGAACGGCAGGTGGGTGCGGCCCGCGGCGGCCAGCCGCTCGCCCAGGCCGAGGTCGGCGAGGACCTCGATGCTGCGGGGGTTGAGCGTCTTGCCGCGCGAGCCGGTGTGGAACGCGTCGGCCTTCTCGATCACCCGGACCGCGACTCCCTGGCGCGCCAGCCCGCACGCCAGCGTCAGTCCGGTCGGCCCCGCTCCCACGATCAGCACGGTGGTCATGTCTGTTCGTCCTCCGGTCGTCGCTGTGCTCCGTCGATGGACTCCATGGAACAGCAACCGAGTAACAAAAGCAACCGAGTAACAAACGTTTCCCGGTTATGATCGGCGCATGAGTACGAGCGAGTCCGAGACGGGCCTGCGGGCCCTCAAGAAGCAGCGCACCCGGCGCGCCATCGCCGAGGTCGCCATCGCCCTGTTCCTGGAGCGGGGCTTCGACCAGGTCTCGGTGGCCGAGATCGCCGCCGCCGCCGAGGTGTCCAAGCCCACCCTCTTCCGCTACTTCGGGAGCAAGGAGGAGCTGGTCCTGCACCGCTTCGCCGACCACCTCGGCGAGGCCGGCCGGGTCGTGCGCGACCGCGCGGCCGGCCTCAGCCCACTGGAGGCACTGGAGCGCCACCACCTGGACGGCCTCGCGGCCCGCGACCCCAACACCGGGCTGACCGACCACCCCGAGGTGCTCGCCTTCCTCCGCCTGGTCTACGAGACGCCGAGCCTCTCCGCGGCGCTGCTCGACTACGTCGCCGCCGACACCCGCGCGCTCGCCGAGGCGCTGGACCCGGACGGGAGCACGGCCGCCCGGCTGGTCGCCGCCCAGTACTCGGCGGTCCGCCAGGTGCTGGCCCACGCGGCCTGGTCCCGGCTCGCGGCGGGGGAGGGCGTCGAAGAGGTCGGCCGGGTGGCCGTCGCGGAGACGGTCGAGGCGTTCGCCCTGCTGCGCGGGGGTGCGGCCGTTCGCGGCTTCTGAGTCCGGTCCGCGGGGTGCGGGGCCCGGGGTCCGGCTCCCGGGCCCGGTTCCGGGGATCCGGGGGAGGAGCGGGTCGCCACTGCGAGCGATGCAAGGTCGAAAACGTCATCGGCCTTGGATTTGCAGGCTGCATGTGAAGTGTGCCAATCTATTCGCAGACATTGGCTGAGTTGGACACCTGAAAGCGAAGGATCATGTCGGACGGCGCACGCGTCATCGTCGGAGTCAGCGGCTCGCTGCACAGCCTCACCGCCCTGCACCGCGCGGCGGAGGAGGCCAGGGCCCGGCAGGCCGTCCTCGTCCCGGTGTTCGCCTGGACCCCGGTCGGTGGCGAGCGCAACTACCGCGCCCAGCCGTGCCCGCCGCTGCTGCGCGCCTGGGAGGAGGCGGCCCGTACCCGCCTGGACCGCGCGCTCGACCAGGCCTTCGGCGGCCTGCCGGTCGGCGTCCGGGTGGAGCCGCTGGTGCTGCGCGGCGAGGCCGGCCCGACCCTGACCGCGCTCGCCGACCGCCCGGACGACCTGCTGGTGATCAGCACCGGCCGGCAGGGCGCCGCTCGGGGCACGCTGCGCCGGCTGCTGCGCGGATCGGTCACCCGCCACTGCCTGAGCAGGGCGCGCTGCAGCGTGCTCGCCGTGCCGCCGTCCACGCTCCACGCCGACCTGCGCGCCCTGCACCGCGGCATCGACCTGCGCGAGCTCATCGCGGCCTGAGGCACGGCCCGAGGCCCGGTCCGAGCCGCGGCCCGACCCACGGCCCGAGCCGGGACCGCGGACCCGCGGCCCGAGGCGCCCGAGGCGCCGCGCGCGGCACCGCCCGGAGCCGCCAGGGCCACCCGGGGTTCGGTTTCCCGAACCCCGGATCCGGGGGTCGGCCCCATCGATCCCCCCGCCCCGAATGCCCAGGATGAAGGGCATGAACGGAATGACGACAGCCGCCGTCGGGGCGGCACGGGACGAGGCCGCGGACGCGGCACTGAGCGGTGAGGGGCTGCACCGGGAGTACGGCCGCGGCGCGGCCGCGGTGAGGGCGCTGCGCGGGGTCACGGTGGCCTTCGCGCCGGGCACGTTCACGGCCGTGATGGGCCCCTCCGGCTCCGGCAAGACGACCCTGCTGCACTGCCTCGCCGGCATGGACCGCCCCACCCGGGGCACCGTCCGGTGGGGTGCGACGGAGGTGTCGGGGCTCCCCGAGCGGCGGCTCGCCGCGCTGCGCCGCACCCGGGTCGGCTTCGTGTTCCAGGCCTTCAACCTGATGCCCGCGATGACCGTCGCGCAGAACGTGGCACTGCCCGGGCGGCTCGCCGGGGCCCCGCCGGAGCGGGCCCGGGTGCTGGAGGCGCTCGCCCGGGTGGGGCTGGCCGGGCGCGAACGGCACCGGCCCGGGCAGCTCTCCGGCGGGCAGCAGCAGCGGGTCGCGATCGCCCGGGCCCTGGTCACCCGCCCCGCCGTGCTGTTCGCGGACGAGCCCACCGGCGCGCTCGACCGGGCGACCGGCCACGACGTCCTCGACCTGCTGCGCGCCGGCGTGGACGAGGACGGGCGCACCTGCGTGATGGTCACCCACGACCCGGTGGCCGCCGGCTACGCGGACCGGGTGCTGCTGCTGGCCGACGGACTGCTCGTCGACGAACTCGACCGGCCGAGCCCCGGACGGGTCGCCGAGCGGCTCGCCCGGCTGGGCGGGTGAGCGCGATGGGTACCGTCCTGCCCCTGGCCGTCGGTCAGATCCGGCGCCGGCCGGCCTCGTTCGTCGGGCTGGCGGTGGCACTGCTGCTGGCGGTGGCCACCCTGACGCTGTTCGGCTCGCTGGTCGCCGCACAGGCCGCCGCCCCGCCCGCGGTCTCCCGGACACCCGTCGACGGCCCGGGCGTGATGCTGATCGCCGGGGCGTTCGGCGAGATCGCCGTGCTGGTCGCCCTGTTCGTCGTGGTCAACGCGCTGGGCTTCACCGTCCGTCAGCAGTTCCGCGACCTCGCCCTGCTGCGCACCGTCGCGGCCACTCCGCGGCAGGTGCGCCGGCTGCTGCGGGCGCAGGTCACGGCGACGGTCCTGCTGGTCGCGGCACCCGGGTGGGCGGTCGGCGCCCTCGCCGCGCGGGGCTTCCTCGGCGCACTCCAGCGGCGCGGGATGGCCGCACCCGGCCTGCGGATCCCCGGCGCGCCGGTCGCGATGGCGGTCGCGCTGGGCGTCGCGCTGCTGGTCGGCCTGGCCGCCACCGCGCTCGGGGCCCGGCGGATCACCCGCCCCACCCCGGCCGCGGCGCTGACCGCCGACACGGCCGGGCAGCGGCGGACGGGCGTGCTGCGGCTGTTCGCCGGGGTGGCCGTGCTCGCGGGCGGGGCGCTGCTGCTGAGGCTCGCGGCCACCAGGGCCCCCGGGGAGGTGGACAAGGCGGGGCAGGCGACGATGCTCGGCGCGCTGGTGCTGCTCGTCGGGCTGGCCCTGCTCGGGCCGCTCGCCGCCCGGGTCCTGGCCACCGTGCTCGGGGCGCCGGTGCGGGTGCTCGCCCCGCGGGTGGGCTGGCTGGCCGACGCCAACCTGCGCGGCTACGCGGCCCGGTCGTCCTCCGCGGTGGTGCCGGTCGCGCTCCTGGTCGGGCTGTCGGGCACCATGCTGATCATGACGAGCACCGCGGAGCGGGCGGCCGGGGCGGCCGGGATCGCCACCGGCGTCACCCGGGCCACGGACGTCTGGCTGCGCGGGGCGGAACTGGGCATGCTGGTCTGCTTCGCCGCGGTGTCGACCGTCAACACGCTGGTCGCGCTGACGGCCGACCGGCGCCGCGAGTTCGCGCTGCTGCGGCTGGTCGGGGCGACCAGGCGCCAGCTGCTGCGGATGCTGGCCGTCGAGGCGGTCCTGACCACCGCGGTGGGCGTGCTGCTCGGCTCGGCGGTGGCGGCCACCGCCGCGGGCGCCTTCGCCCGGTCGGTCACCGGCTCGGTGGTGCCGGCGGTCCCGGTCGCGGCCTGCGTCTGGGTCCTTGCGGGCGCGGCGGCGCTGACCGTCCCGGGGATCCTGGGCACCGGCCTGCGCGCCGTCGGCGGCCGGGTGCCGGAGGCGGTCGGCGGTGAGCGGGAGTGAGCGCCGGCGGGCGGCGAGGCGGGTCGGCTCGCCGATGGTGGGCCGAGGAAGCGGTGAGGAGTGGTGAGGCGCGGTGAGGTGGCTGGTGGCCGAACGACGGCGGTACCTGTCGGCGCGGGGCGGGGACGTGGCGTTCGCGCTGCTCGGGCTGCCGATCGGGGTGCTGGGCGGGGTGTACGCCGTCGCCGTCCTCTACGCGGGCGCGCTGCTCTCGCTCACCGTGGTCGGGCTGCCGTTCGTGGTCGTGGCGCTGCTCGGCGCGCGCGGGCTGGGCGGGCTGCACCGGCGGCTGGTCGGGCGCCTGCTCGCCGAGCGGGTGCCCGCCCCGGGGGCACGGCCCCGGCGATCCGGGGTGTTCGCCAGGGGCGGGGCGGTGCTGGCCGATCCGGTGGCCTGGCGGGCCCTGCTCTACCTGCTGCTGCGGCTGCCGCTCGGGGTGCTCGGCTTCCTGGTGGTGGTCGGTCTGCCGCTCGCGGCGCTCTGGCTGACGGGGTTCCCGCTCTGGGTGCGGCTGCTGGAACCGGGGCCGAGGGCGGTGGACCTCCTGGACGTGGCGGCGGCGCCGGTCGGGCTCGCGGTGCTGGCCGCGGTGCCGGCCGCACTGCGCGGCGTGAGCGCCGCCGATCGTGGTCTGGCCCGGCTGCTGCTCGGCCCGGTGCGCTCGCAGCAGCGGGTGGGCGAGCTGAGGGCCGCCCGGGCCACCCTGCTGGCGGAGAACGCGGACCGCCTGCGCCGCCTCGAGCGTGACCTGCACGACGGCACCCAGGCCCAGCTGGTCGCGCTCGCCATCACCCTCTCGCTCGCCGACGACGCCCTGGGCGCGGCGGCCCCGGGCACCGGCGCGGCGGGTGACGGCCTCACCGGCGTCCCGGACGGGATCACCGGGGCCGCCGGGGCCGGGGTGCCGGACGCCGCCCGGTTGCGGACGCTGGTCGACCGGGCCCGCCGCCAGACCGACGACACCATCGGCGGTCTGCGCAGGCTCACCCGGGGCATCCACCCGGTGGCGCTGGACGGCGGCCTCGCGGAGGCGCTGCCCGGTCTCACCGCCACGTCGCCGGTGCCGGTCGCCGTACGGCTGGACCTGCGGGAGCGGCCCGACGCGGCGATCGAACAGGCCGTCTACTTCTGCGCCGCCGAGCTGCTGACGAACGTGGCCAAGCACAGCGGCGCGACGGCGGCGGAGCTGACGGCGGGCTCGACCGGCGGGCGGGTCCGGCTGTCGGTGCACGACGACGGCCGCGGGGGCGCCGCGCCGACGGCCGGATCGGGGCTGGCCGGCCTCGCGGAGCGGCTCTCGGCGGTGGACGGCGTGCTGCGGGTGGACAGCCCGCCGGGCGGTCCGACGACCGTCACCGCCGAACTGCCCGTCCGTCTGTGACGAACCCGCAGCGGTGGCGGACGCGCATCCGTGACGGACCCGTGTCGGTGGCGGACCCGCACCCGTGGCGCGTGCCGGACCACGCCCCGCGCCGGACGCCCTCAGCCGCCGCTCTCGGCGAGGTAGGTCAGGACGGCCTTGACCCGGCGGTTGTCGGCGTCGGTGGCCGGCAGGTCGAACTTGGTGAACACGGCGGCCACGTGCTTCTCCACCGCCCGCTCCGAGACCACCAGCAGGCCGGCGATCGAGCGGTTGGAGTGGCCCTGCGCCATCAGTTCCAGCACCTGGCGCTCGCGCGGCGTGAGCGTGTCCACCCGGCTGCGCCGCCCGCCGTGCAGCAGCCCGTTGACGATCTCCGGGTCGAGCGCCGTGCCGCCGGCGGCGACCCGCTGCAGGGCGGAGACGAACTCCGAGGTGCGGGCGACGCGTTCCTTGAGCAGGTAGCCGATGCCGGAGGCTCCACCGGCGAGCAGCCGGGCCGCCCACGCGGTTTCGACGTGCTGGGAGAAGACCAGGATGCCGACCTCGGGCGCGGCCGTGCGGATCTCGACGGCGGCGCGGATGCCCTCGTCGGTGTGGGTGGGGGGCATCCGGATGTCGACCACGGCGACGTCGGGCCGGTGCCCGGTGACGGCGGCGAGGAGGTCGGGCGCCGTCCCGGCGGTGGCGACCACGGCACAGCCGCGTGCGGTGAGGAGTTCGACCATTCCGTCCCGGAGGATCACGGAGTCCTCGGCGAGCACGACGCGGAGCTGCTTGTCGATCATGACGCCATTATCGGGGGCGGGCGGGGGCCGTCGCCCGCCCGTCCCCGCCACCGGTGGTTGACGGTCGGTCAGTACGTGTCGGTCAGTGTGTGTCGGCCCGCCGCCCGCGCCAGGCCCGCACGCCGGGGGCGACCTCGACCACCTCCGAGGGGTAGGCCTCCCGGACGCGCTCCAGCAGGGCGTGCTGCTCGTCCAGCCAGCCCGGGGCGGGGGACAGGACGACCCGGAGGGTGACGCCGGACTCCTCGGCGTCGGAGACCGTCACCCACACGCCGCCGGGCCGGCCGGGCTCGATGCGCAGCTCCGGCCCGTGCTCCTCGTCCAGCCAGCGCACCGCCTCACCCCGGGCGAGACGCTCCAGTGATGCTTCCCAGTCCAGGAGTTGACGTCGCGTCACCAGTGTGACGAAGTGCCCGCGGGCGGCGTCGGCGGTCACGGTGATCTCGCAGTCCAGCCAGTCGTGGCCGAGCAGCGAGCCGGGGGCGTGCCGCCCCAGTACCCGGACCCGTACGCTCCGGCCGCCGGTGCGCCCCTCCCTGCCGGGGGCGTCGTCGGTGCCCGGCCGGTCGGCCAGTCTGATCAACTCGTTCTGCTGCGAAGCGACTTCACGCACTGTCTACTCCCGGTAACAGTGGATCCAAGGGCTGACATCCTCGCGCAGGCGTTCGCCCGGTGCCAGTCCGTGGCGGGGGTTCGTCCCCGATGCGCCGACGGCCCGTCCGACCGGGGAGGTCGGGCGGGCCGTCGGGGGCGCCGGAGGGGACGGACGGCCGGGCGGGCCGTCGGCGGCGCCGGGCCGGTCGGGCGGGTACGGAGCGGTCGCGGCGGGCGGTGCGCCCCTCCCGGCCGGGGGCGGTCAGTGCCCGTCGGCGTGGCCGGTCAGGACCGTGGTGAAGATCGGCTCGCCGTGCTGGTAGCCGCTCACCGTCGTGGTGATGGCGTCCCGGTCGGGCCCGGGGGTGTGGCGGGCGGTGATCGTGGTGGGGGCGTCGTGCTCGGCGTACCGGTGGTAGGTGGTGGCGGCGGAGGCCGGGGTGACGGTGGTCGGTGAGACGAGCGCGTTGGCCGCCTGGCGGGCCGCCTCCAGCAGGACCATGCCGGGGATGTGGTCGTTCGCGTGGTCGAAGAGGATGGGGTGGCGCAGGTCGGGGGTGAGGTGCCACGTCGCGGGGGTGTCGGCCGGGGTCAGCACGACGTCGCAGGGGCGGAGCCGGCCGACCCGCCCGGGAGCCAGCGGCTCGGTGGTGACGGCGGGTGCCGGTGCCCGGTCGGCCTCGCGGCGGGCGCCGCGCAGTCGCCGGTAGGTGGAGTCGGGCACGGTGGTGAACCGGGCGTGGCCGGCGGCGGCCAGCTGGGGGCCGCGCCGCAGGACGGTGTTGAGGGTGAAGTCGACGGTGCTGCCGGTCCGGCGGGCCCGCGGGACCAGTCTGACCTCGATGGTGAGGTCGGTGGGCGTCGAGCCGATGAACAGGTGGCGCGGGCGGGTGGTGTAGTCGAGGTTCCACATCATGAACTTGTGGTCGAGGGGCACGCCGAACCGGGTGTGGGCGAGGTAGATGCCGGCCTGGCGGATCGTTTCAGCGGCCTGGAGCGGGTCGTGGTGGGTGCCGTCCGGGGTACTGAAGAAGGTGTGGGCGCGCGGCCACTGTGCGCTGACCGTGAAGGTGGTCTCGTTCAACTGCTCGCTGCCGGTGAGGAAGACCTCGGCGTGGCAGGCCCGGTGGACGTACTCCTTGGCAACGGTCGTGGTCAGGCGCGGTGCCGGGGCGGTCTCGCCGGCCGGGGCGGCCGGGTCGGCGGTGAGGCCGGGCGTGCTGCCGGGGGTCGCGCCGGTGGCGCGGGCGTCGGCGGGGGCGCGGTAGGCAAGCAGAGTCATGGGAGCGCTCCGGAAGGCCGTGACGGGCGGGGTGGGCTGCTCAGGGCTCGTAAGATACGTACCTTCCGGTTTGGTTTTCAAGGCGCCCGAACGAAGGTTCGTTGGCGGCCGAGCGTGCCCGCGCGGTGGCTCGGAGTGGCGGCCGGTGGTCGCAGGCCTCGGCCGGGGGGTCGGTTCACCTGTCCTGACCTGCGGGGGAGTGGGTGTGGATCGCGTGACAGGTTCATTATCACGAAAGGGTGTTCCGGGTGAAGGGCGACCGCAAGTGAGGGGGTGTCCTCCGTCTATGCCTTCCCGCGGAGTGGCGCCGGTCGCCTGGGAGTCCCATACCGTCCACGCGGTTTTCCCCCGCCCCGGGGTGGTGGACGCGACTCCGCCTCGAGGGATCGGCGACTGACCGGCGGGTAAGATACGGGGTGTTTGGTTTTGTTTGCCGAGCGTTGCGGGCGGGGTGGTGGCGGTGGTGCGGCAGGAACGGGCGGTCCGGACGCGTCGGCTGATCCTGGAGGCGGCGGCCTCGGTCTTCGACGAGTACGGGTACGAGGGGGCGACCATCGGCGAGGTGGTCGCCCGCGCGGGCGTGACCCGCGGCGCGGTGTACTTCCACTTCGCGTCGAAGCGGGAGCTGGCCCAGGGTGTCGTCGAGGAGCAGTTCGGCAGTGACGAGATCCCCGAACGGCACTGCAAGCTGCAGGAGTTCGTCGACCTCGGCATGGTCGTGGCGCACCTGATGCCGCGCGACCCGCTGCTCAGTGCGGGGGCCCGGCTCTCGCTCGGCCAGGACGACTTCGGCGACCTCGGCGGCGGGGCCGCCCCCGGGTGGATCAGTCGGGCGGAGGCCGTGCTGGCGGCGGCGGGCGAGCGGGGCGAGCTGCTGCCGCACGTGCAGCCGGACGAGACGGCCTGGCTGGTCACCGGAGCCTGGACGGGCGTGCAGATCCAGTCCCAGAAGATGTCCGGCCGGGCGGACCTGGAGCGCCGGGTGGCGGCGCTCTACCAGCACCTGATGCCGAGCATCGCGGTGCCCGGGGTGCTGGCCACCCTCGACCTGGCGGCGGACCGCGGCGGGCGGGTGGCGGCCGAACTGGCCTCGTCCCGTGCGGGCGTCGAGGGCTGAGGCCGGCCGCCGCCCCGGCGCCTCCCGCTCGCCGCCCCGGCGACCCCGCTGCTCTCTGCGCCCCAGTCTTCCCCGCCCGCTCCGGGTGCTGTGGGGGCCGATCCTCCGTTCAAAAACAAACAGCGCGTTCGGTTTTGTATTGACAAACCGCCCGTCCTGTTTTTGGATGTGCGGCGGGTGCTCCACCCCCGCGGCCGGCCGGTCGCACGGCGGCGGAGTACCGGCCGGCCGGTGGCCGTCGGGGTCGCCGATCCGTCTGGATAGGGGTGGTCATCATGGAGATCCGGGTGCTGGGGGCCTTGGAGGTCCGGGTCTGTGGGCAGTCGGTGGTGCCGTCGGCGCCGAAACCGCGCCAGGTGCTCGCCCTGCTGGCCCTGCGGGCCGACCAGGTCGTGCCGGCGCGCGCCCTCGCCGACGAGCTGTGGTCCGGCCGGCTGCCGCGCAGTGCGCGCACCACGGTGCAGACCTACGTGCTCCAGCTGCGCGACCTCATCGACCGTGCGCTGGAACGGAGTTGCGACACCCCGGCGGGGCTGGGCGCCAAGGACGTCCTGACCACCCTGCCGGGCGGATACCGGCTGAACAGCGACGGCGGGCGGGTCGACCTCCGGGAGTTCGACCGGCTGGCCGGCACGGGCTACCGCGCCATGGACGGCGGGGACTTCCCGCTCGCCGCCCGGCAGCTGGCGGAGGCGCTGGGCCACTGGCGCGGCCCGGCCTTCGCCGACGTCCCGCTCGGCGGTCAGCTGGGGGTGGAGGCGAAGCGGTTGGAGGAGACCCGGCTCTGTGCGCTGGACCAGCGGATCGAGGCGGACCTGCGGCTGGGCCGGCACCGGGTGCTGCTCGCCGAACTGACCGTGCTGGTGGACCGCTACCGCACCCACGAGAGCCTGCACGGCCAGTACATGATCGCCCTGCACCGCTCCGGCCGGCGCGGCGAGGCGCTGGAGGCCTACCAGCGCCTGCGCAACACCCTCGTCCGGGAACTGGGCATGGAGCCCTCCGCCGGACTGCGGCGGCTGCAGCGCTCCATCCTGCTCGCCGGCCCCGACCGCGCCGACCAGGAACGCCCCGCGGCCGTCGACACCCCCGTGGCCCCCGTGCCCTCCCCGGACCCGGCGCCGGTCCGGGGCACCCGGCTCACCCGGGTCGGCTGACCCGGGTCGGCGGGCGCCGGGGCCCGGCCCGCCCGTCGCGTCCGCCCCCGCCGGCCGCGCCCGCCCGGCGTCACCCGGACGGCGGCCGGCCCGGCGCACGGGCCGGGCCCCGGTGCGGCACGCCCGGCGGGAATCCTCGGACAGGCCCTACGATCGGAAGGAGATCTTCCGAATGTCCGCATGGTCGCCGAGACGGAAGCCAGGTCGCCGATGGCCCCGGGCCCGAGGTCCGCGCAGTGGCCGCCGTACGTGCGGTTCGCGCCGTGGTGCCTGATCCTCGCCGGGCTGGTCTGGAACGCGCTCGACCCGGCCGACTACTGGGGCGATCCGATGCTCGCGGCCGCCGCCGTACTGGCCGGCGCGCTGCTGACGCTGCGGGACGTCCTCGCGGTGGGCGCCGCCAACGTGGCCGGCATCCTCGTGCTGGGCGTGCAGGACGGGACGATCGGCACCCGGGCGGGGTACCTGGAGCTGGCGAACACGGTGTTCGCCGCCCTGCTCGGGGTCTGGGTGAACCGCGTGGTGGACCGGTACGGGCGACGCCTGGAGCGGGTGCGCTCGGTGGCCGAGGCCGCGCAGCGGGCGGTGCTGCCGGAGCCCCCGGCCCGGGTGGGGCGGCTGTCCGTCGCGGCCTGCTACCGCGCCGCCCAGACCGAGGCGCTGATCGGCGGCGACGCCTACGCGCTGCAGGAGACGGCGTTCGGCGTGCGGGTGCTGATCGCGGACGTGCGGGGCAAGGGGCTGCAGGCGGTCGGGGCGGTGTCGGTGCTGCTGGGTGCCTTCCGGGAGGACGCGCACCGCGCGCCGGACCTCGCGGCGCTGGCCGACGGCCTGGAGCGCGCGCTGGTGCGGGAGAGCGGCCTGCTGGCGGAGGAGGTGCGGCTGGAGGGGTTCATCACCGCGCTGCTGGTGGAGTTCCCGCCGGGCGGGGACGTCGTGCGCACCCTGGACTGCGGGCATCCCGGCCCCTACCTGCTGGGCGGCGGGGAGCCGATGCGCCGACTGGACGCCGCGGACCCGGGGCTGCCGCTGGGTATGGGGTCGCTGGGCGTGGCGCGCCCGGATCCGGAGGCGTGGCCGTTCCCGCGGGGCCGGACGCTGCTGCTGGTGACGGACGGGGTGACCGAGGCCCGGGACGCGGCGGGGGAGTTCTACGAGCCGATGCACGGGCTGGGGCCGCTCGGTCCGTTCGACGGTCCGCAGGGCGTCGTCGACGCGCTGGTGGCGGATGTCGAGCGGTGGGTGGGTGGTCCGCGGGACGACGACATGGCGGTGCTGGCGGTGACCCGGCGCCGGGCGGACTGAGCGGCGCCGGACGGACCGGGCGGTGCCGGGCGGGGCGTGCCGTCGGCGGCGCCCGGCCGGGGTGTTCGGGCAGGTCACCGCGCCGTCCGCGGAATCGGTGGGTTGTAGTCCTTGACGGCCGGCGGCGGCGCGGCCGGTATCACGATCAGATGACGGAGGGTCAGCGCTTCACGTAATCCGGCCAAGTTGAGCGGGGGCGTCCGATGGCCGGAATGCCGATGCCCGGATAGCGGACTCCCGTCTGGACGTGCCGCCGCCCGGCCGAGGCGCGCCGCGGCCGGGCGGATTCCTGCTGGCAGACGGGTTGCCCGGGGCGTCCGGCGGGTTCGTCGGGGGCCGCCGCGGGGTCGTGGGCGGAGCTCGGGGGGCTGGCGTGATCCGGCCGATCCCCGGTTCGTCCGGAAACGGACCCGGCGGTTGCCCGGTGGTGAAGGGGTGGCCGAGAGTCGCACTGATGAACGAGACGCCAAGCCCCAGCCCGACCCGCCTGTTCGGACACCGCGACTTCCGGCTCCTGCTCACGGGAGCCGCCGCGGCCCAGACGGGCAGTCAGGTCACCCTGGTGGCGCTGCCGCTGGTCGCGGTGGTGGTGCTCGATGCCACCCCCTTCGAGGTCGGCCTGCTGACCGCCGCCGAGACCGCCGCGTTCCTGCTGGTCGGCCTCCCGGCCGGGGCCTGGCTGGACCGGATGCGCAAGCTGCCGGTGCTGATCCGCGCCGACGTGGTGCGCTGCCTGGCCGTCGGCTCGATCCCGCCGGCCGCGGCGCTCGGCGTGCTGACCATGGCCCAGCTCTACCTGGTGGCGCTGGTCACCGGGGTGGCCACGGTCTTCTTCGACGTCGCCCACCAGTCCTTCCTGCCGTCGGTGCTGCCGCGCGAGCAGCTGGTCGGGGGCAACGGCGCGATCGAGACGGTCCGCTCCTCGGCCCAGATCGTCGGGCCCGGGCTCGGCGGCGGGCTGGTCCAACTGCTCGGCGCGTCGATCGCCATCGTCGCCGACGCCGTCGGCTACCTGGCCTCCGCGCTGCTGCTCGCCCGGATCCGGGTCGAGGAGCCGCGTCCGGAGCCCGATCCGGGCGCCTCGCTGCGTGCCGAGGTCGCCGAGGGCGTCCGCTTCGTGCTCGGGCACCCGCTGCTGCGGGCGATCGCCACGGCCACGGCGGTGTCCAACCTGTTCGGCGCCGTCCTGGCCGCCGTGCAGACGGTGTTCTGGGTGCGGGTGCTCGACCTGGCGCCGGGTGCCATCGGCGTGCTGCTGTCGGCCTCCGCCGTCGGCGGACTGGCCGGTGCGCTGTGCGCGGGTCGGCTGGCCGCCCTGGTCGGCCAGGCCCGGCTGATCTGGCTGGCCACCGTGGTGACGGCGCCGTTCGCGGTGCTGTGGCCGTTGTCCGGCCGGGGCGCGGGCGTGCTGCTGTTCGGCATCGCCTCGGCGGTGGTGCTGTTCGGCGCGGTCGCCTACAACGTCGCCCAGGTCAGCTTCCGGCAGAGCCTGTGCCCGCCGGAGCTGCTCGGGCGGATGAACGCCACCATGCGCTTCCTGGTCTGGGGCACGCTGCCGCTCGGTGCCCTGGTCGGCGGCGCCGTCGCCGACGCGGCCGGGCCGCGCGCCGCGCTCTGGCTCTGCGCGGCCGGCTTCCTGATCGTCCCGGTGCCCCTGCTGCTGTCACCGCTGCGCGGCATGCGGGACCTGCCGACCACCGGGGCCGCCGCGACCACCGGGGCAGCCACCGGAGCCGACCCGAGCACCGGAGCCGACGCCGCCACCGCGGCCGCGCTCGCCACCGGGGCCGCTGCGACCACCGCGGCCGACCCGGCCGCCACCACCGGGGCCACCACCACGGGGTCCGCCACCGCCGCCGGGGCGGCCGAGCAGGAGCCCGCCGCGCGCCCGGCCCCCTGACCCCGACCCGAACCGACACCGGAAACCGGAGACCGTTCCGTGCCCGCCAGCATCACTGCCGCCTACCTCGCCCGGTACCGCTCCGCCGCCGCCGACGCCACGACGGACCTCCTCCCGCTCACCGGCGCCCAACGGCGCTTCCTGATCACCCGCCGCCTGGCCGCCGCGGGCCGCCCCGACGTCGTCCCGCTGTTCTTCGCCTACCCGCGCGGCACCCTCGACCTTGACCGGCTGGGCCGCGCGGCCGCCGCCACGGCGGCCCGCCACCCCGCCCTGTGCGGGGGCTTCGCCACCGTCCGCGGCACGCCCGTGCTCCGGGTCGGCGGCCCCTCCGCCGCGGCCGGGGCGGTCCCCGTCGCCCCCGGCGGCACCGCCCGCTCGGCCCTGCGCGAGGCCCTGCTGGACTGGCCCGCCGACGGTCCCGCCCTGCGCCTGCTGGTGGCCCGGGAGCCGGACGGCGAGGAGGAGGTGCTCGCCGTCGCCGTCGACCACGCGGCCTGCGACGAGCAGTCGCTCGGCATCCTGACGGCCGACCTCACCGAGGCCTACGCCCGCGACGAGGCACCCGCGACCGCGCCGGACCGGGCCGCCCTGGACGGCTACCGCGAAGCCGTCGAACGCCAGCTGGCGGCCGAGGACGCCGCCGCCGGGGCGGCCGCGCAGGCCCACTGGGGCCGCCGGCTCGGCGGCCTGAGCGGTGCCGGCGGCGGCGCCGCCCCCACCACCGGCATGCTCAGCCACCGGCTGCCCGCCGCCGAGGGGGCCGCCCGCAGCGCCGTCTTCCCCGCGCTGCTGGACGCCACTGCGGCCGCCGCGCACCGGCTGCACGGCCCGGTCGGGCCGCTCGCCCTCGGCTACCCGTGGGGCGGCCGCCCGCCGGGCGCAGCGCCCGTGCTGGGCTGCTTCCTCAACACCCTCGTCCACCCGGCCGACCCCGGGGCCGCCGCCCTCGACGACCTCGCCGACGCCTGGTGGGACGACCTCGACCACGCCGACACCCCGTTCGACGAGCTGGTCCGGGCCGCCCGCACGGCCGGCGCGCCCTGGACCGGCGCGCTGGACGGCATGCTCACCCTGGAGGACCTGCACCGCCGGCCGCCGCTGGTGCTCGGCGGGGTGCCCGGCCGGGAGACCCACCTCGCCGGGCGGCCGCTCGCCGCACCGCTCGCCGTCGCCGCCTCGCACGGCGACGACCTGCTGGTGAGGCTCGCCTGGGACCGCGAACGGTTCCCTGAGGCCACCGCCCGGGCCGCCTTCGAGGACCTGCTGGCGACGCTGCGCCGCCACCTGCACGCGGCCTGACCCGACCCCGACCGGAGACCCGCCGCGCACCGACCGACGGACCGCGACCGGAGAGCCGCCGCCCACCGACCGACGGACCCCGACCGTCCCGGACCCCGACCCGCCGGACCCGACCCGACGGACCCCCGACCGTCCCGGACCCTCACGCCACCGACCGCCGGACCGCGCCACCACCCCGGCACGCCCGGCCCCGGCCGGGGCGGACCACCCCACACCGCCCCGCCACCGCAGTACCACCACGCCCACCACACAAGGGAGTCCCCGATGTTCCCGCTCTCCTCCTCGCAGGAGATCGTCTGGCTGCACGAGCAGATGCTGCCCGGCAGTCGCGCGTACAACTTCACCGCCGTCCTCGACCTCTGGGGAACCCTCGACGAGGACGCGCTGCACGCCGGCCTGACCGCCGTGCTCGCCCACCACCCCGGCCTGCGCCTGGAGCTGGTCGCCCGCGCCGAAGGGCTGCCCGGCCAGCGGGTCGCCGCACCCGGCGAACCCCTGCTGCGCCGCAGCGACTTCACCGCCGAGGCCGACCCGGAGGGCGCGTTCCGCACCCTGCTGGCCGCCGAGGCCGAGGAGCCGCTGGACACCTACCGGGCGCCGGTGCTGCGCTGGCACCTCGTCCGCCTCGGCGACGACCACCACCGGCTGATCCACGTCGAGCACCACCTCGTCCACGACGGCCACTCCTTCGCGATCCTGCTGCGCGACCTCTTCACCGTCTACCGAGCCCACGTCCTCGGCGAGACCTACGAGCTGCCCGCCGCGCCCTCGTACGAGGAGCACGCGCGCACCGCCGTCGACCCGGACGCCCGCGAGCGCGCCCTCGCCTTCTGGCTGCGCGAACTCGCCGACGCCCCGCGCGAGGTCACCCTGCCCGGACTGGCCCGGCCCGGCGCGGTGCGCCGCCACCGCGGCGGCCAGCTGCGCCAGTCGATCGGCGCCGACCTCGCCGAGCGGCTGCGCACCCGCAGCAAGGAGGACGGCCACACCCCGTTCAGCACCCTGCTCGCGCTCTTCGCCGAACTGCTGCGCCGCCACAGCGGCCACCGCGAGCTCGTCGTCGGCACCGCCGTCGGCAACCGCCCGGCCGGCTTCGAGGGCACCGTCGGCATGTTCGTCAACACCGTCCCGCTGCGCCTGCGGCTGGACCCGGCCGCCCCCGGCACCGAGGCCGTGGACGAGGTCACCGACGTCCTGCTGCGCGCCCTCCCGTACCAGGACCTGCCGGTCCAGGAGCTGACCCGCCGGCTCGGCCTGCACACCGGCGGCGCCGACAACCCGCTGTTCAACGTCATGTTCAGCGCGCACGACGCCGCCCTGCCGGACGTCCAGGCCCCCGACCTCGACGTCTCGCTGTACGAGGGCTTCAACACCGGCACCACCCGCTTCGACCTCGACCTGGTGCTGCTGCCCGACGACCGCCGGGTGGTCGGCGAGAAGCACGGCGCCGCCGGCATGACCCTGGTCTGGGACTACGACGCCGACCTCTTCGGCGAGGCCGAGGCCACCCTGCTCTCCGAGCGCCTGCTCGAACTGCTGCGCCGCTACCTCGACGCGCCGGACGCGCCGCTCGCCGCGCTCGACCCCGCCCCGGCCGCCGCGCCCGCCACCGCCGTGACGCCCGCCGGTCTCGACCCGGCCGCCGCCCACGACCCCGGCGCGCTCGCCCTGCTGGCCGGCACCGAGCGCATCAGCTACGGCGAACTCGACCGCCGCGTCAACCAGTTGGTCGAACGGCTGCGCGCCGCCGGGGTGCAGCCCGGCCAGCCGGTGGCCACCGTCCTGCCGCGCGGCACCGACAGCGTCGTCGCCCTGCTGGCCTGCCTGCGCCACGGCGCCGTGTACGCGCCGCTGTCCTCCGAGGACCCGGCCGCCCGGCTCGGCCTGCTCCTGGAGCGGCTCGCCCCGGCGCTGGTGCTCGCCACCCGGCAGAGCGCGCTCGCCCTGCCCGTCGAGGGCGTCACCCCCGCCCTGCTGGACGGCCCGGCCTTCCCCAAGGCCGAACCGGCCGCCGTCCTGGACGGCGCCGCCTACCTGATCCACACCTCCGGCTCCACCGGCGTGCCCAAGCCCGTCCTGGTCGGGCGCGAGGCGCTCGCCGGGTACGTCGCCGCGATCACCGACCGCTACGAGCTCACCGCGGCCGACCGGGTGCTGCTGTTCGCCCGGCCCTCCTTCGACGTGGCCCTCGAGGAGGTGCTGCCCGCGCTCTGCGCAGGCGCCGCCCTGGTGGTGCCCCAGCGCGAGGTCCCCACCGGCCCCGAGCTGGTCGCCGTGCTGGCCGCCCGCGGCGTCACCGTCGCCAACCTGCCGACCAGCTACCTGCTCGCCGTCCGCGAGGACCTGCGCGAGGCGCTGCGCGACGGCCGGTGGAACCCCCGGCTGCTCGTCCTCGGCGGCGAGCGGCTGCCCGCCCGCGCGCTGGCCGGGCTGACCGAGGCCACCACCGTGCTGAACGCCTACGGCGTCACCGAGGCCACCGTCACCTCCACCGTCCACCAGGTCGGCGCCGCCGACCTCACCGAGGACGGCGAGATCCCGCTCGGCGCCGAGCTCGACGGCGTGCGCCTGCACGTCCTGGACGAGACGCTGCGCCCGCTGGCGGCCGGCTGCGTCGGCGAACTCGCCGTCGGCGGCGCCCTGCTGGCCGACGGCTACCTCGGCCTGCCCGAGCCCACCGCCGCCCGCTTCGTCACCGTGCCCGCCCTCGGCGGCGAGCGCGTCTACCGCACCGGCGACCGCGGCTACCGCGACCTGCGCGGCCGGCTCTCCTTCCTCGGCCGCGCCGACAACCAGGTCAAGCTGCGCGGCCACCGGATCGAGCTGGAGGAGATCGAGGCCGCCGCCTCCGCCGAACTCGGCGGCCGCTCCTGCGCGGTGGTCCTGCACACCGACCCGCAGTCCGGCCCCCGCCTGGTGGGCTTCCTGGAGGGCGCCGACCGCCCCGACCAGGCCGCCCTGCACGCGGCCCTCGCCCAGCGGCTGCCCGGCGGGCTCGTCCCCGCCACCTGGACCGCCGTCGAGGCGATGCCCACCCTGCCCGGCGGCAAGCCCGACCGCGCCGCCCTCGCCCGCCTCGCCGACGAGGCCGCGGCCGAGCCCGAGCCCGAGTCCGCCGCGACCAGCGCCTTCACCGACCCCGGCCAGCAGCTGGTCGCCGCGGCCTGGCGCGAGGTGCTCGGCCACGACCGCTTCACCGCCGACTCGCACTTCTTCGAGGTCGGCGGCCACTCGCTGCTCGCCGCCCAGCTCGCCGCCTGGCTGGAGCCGCACCTGGGCAGCCGCCCGCCGCTGCGCACCCTGTTCCGCCACGCCGTCCTGGCCGACCAGGCCCGCGCCCTCACCGGCCAGAACTGAAAGGCAGCTTCCCCGTGACCGCCCCCTCCGCCGTCCTGGAAGACGGCCACCGCGAACTCGTCGAGGCCTTCGAGAGCTTCGTCCGCCGCGAACTCGTCCCGCTGGCCGCCGAACTCCCCGAGACCGCCGACGAGATCCCGTCCGACCTGCGGGCCTACGTCCGCAAGCGCTCCGCCGCCCTCGGCTTCTACGCCGGCGACTACCCCGAGGAGCTCGGTGGCGCCGACATGCCGTTCACCGCCGTCGTGCTGCTGCACCACGCCGCCGGACGCAGCGGCTGCCCGCTCGCGCCGTACGCCCTGGCCGGCTCCGACGGCCCCAGCCCGCTGCTGCGGCACGGCACGCCCGAACAGATCGAGCGCCACCTCGTCCCGCTGGTGCGCGGTGAGCAGACCCGCTGCCTCGCCCTCACCGAGCCGCACGCCGGCTCCGACGCGTTCCGCCTCACCACCACCGCCGTGCGCACCGCCGACGGCTGGGTGCTCAACGGGCGCAAGACCTTCGTCAGCAACGCCGGCCACGCCGGCATCGCCCTGGTCGTCGCCGCCACCGACCTCGGCGACGGCGCCGGGCCCACCGCCGGCGCCACCGCCTTCGTGCTCCCCATGGACCAGCCGGGCCTGCGCCTCGGCCAGCGCTACGAGGGCATGTCCGGCGAGCCGCTGTTCGAGCTGCTGCTCGACGGCGTCACCGTCACCACCGAGGCCGTGATCGGCGGCGAGGAGGGCGTCGGCGCGGCCACCGCCCTCGCCATGGACAGCCTCTCCCGGGGCCGCCTGGTCGTCGCCGCGATGTGCAACGGCATCGCCGAGTACGCGCTGCGCGTCGGCCTCGAGTACGCCCGCGAGCGGCGCGCCTTCGGCCGCGTGATCGGCGAGTACCAGCACGTCCAGGAGCACCTGGTCGCCACCCGGGCCGAGGTGGAGTGCTCCAAGCTGCTCACCCTCGCCTGCGCCCGGCTCGTCGACGAGGGCACCGAGGCGCCCGAGAACGCGGCGCTCGCCAAGCTCACCGCCTCCGAGACCGCCGTCCGCGCGGTCGACCGCTCGCTCCAGGTGCACGGCGCCACCGGCTGGGTGCGCGGCCACCCGCTGGAGTTCCTGTACCGCTACGTGCGGATGACCACGATCATCGAGGGGACCTCCGAGGTCCAGAAGGTGATCGTCGCCCGGTCCATGGGCCTGAACTGACGAACCGTCGAGACCTGGAGACGATGATGGAAAACCTGAGCATCGGGTACGGCCGTCCGCACCAGGACGGTGCGGTCCTGGACCTGTTCACCACCTGGGCGCACCGCACCCCGGACGCCCCCGCCCTGATCGACGGCGCCCGCACCCACAGCTACGCCGAACTCGACCGCCTCGCCGACGCCGTGGCCGACGAACTGCGCGACCGGGTCCGCCCGGGCGACCTCGTCGGCGTCTGCCTCGGCCACTCGGCCGCCCTCGCCGCGGTCACCCTGGCCACCGCCAAGCTCGGCGCCGTCCACCTGCCGCTCGGCCCCCGCCCCGGCGAGCGCCGGCTGCAGGCCGTCGCCGAACAGCTGCGGCCCGCCTGCCTGGTCGGCGACCCGGCGGTGCTGCCCGAGGGCGAGCACCGGACGCTGGACCTCGACCTCGGGGACACCCCCGTCGCCGTCGCCCTCGTCCCCGGCGAGCAGGTGCAGGTCCCGGCCGGCACCCACTACGCCGTCCTCACCTCCGGCTCCACCGGCACGCCCAAGGCCGTCGCCGTCGGGGAGCCCGCGCTCGGCGCGCTGCTCCAGTGGTACCGCGACCTGGCCGGCCTCGGCCCCGGCGAGCGGCACAGCCTGCTGATCGGCGTCGCCTTCGACCCGCACGTGATGGAGCTGTGGGCCACCCTCACCTCCGGCGCCGCGCTCGTCGTCGCCCCCGAGGCCGTCCGCTGGGACTCCGGCGCGCTCGCCGACTGGTGGCGCGAGGCCGGCATCACCGCCGCCGTCCTGCCCACCCCGCTCGCCGAGCCCCTGCTGGCCCGGCCCTGGCCGCGGGGGCTGGCGCTGCGCCACCTCACCGTCGGCGGCGACCGGCTGCGCCGCGCCCCCGGCCCGGACGTCACCGCGACCGTCCACAACGCCTACGGGCCCGCCGAGGCCACCGTCACCACCACCGTCCACACCATGGCGCCCGGCGGCGACCACGGCACCGGCGCCCCGCCGATCGGGCTGCCGATCCCGGGCGCGGTCGTCCTGGTCACCGACCCGGACGGCCGGCCGGTGCCGCGCGGCGAGGCCGGCGAACTGCGCATCGGCGGCCGCGGCCTGGCCGCCGGCTACCTCGACCCCGAGCTGACCGCCCGCCGCTTCGTCGGCGTGCCGGCCGGCGTGGAGGGTGTCGACCGGCTCTACCGCTCCGGCGACCGGGTGGTGATGCGGGCCGACGGCGTCCTGGAGTTCCACGGCCGGCTCGACGACCAGGTCAAGGTCAGCGGGGTCCGGATCGAGCCCGCCGAGGTCGAGGCGGCCTTCGAACGGGACGGGCGGGTGCGCCGGGCCGTGGTCGCCGCCGCGACCTCGGCGGGCGTCACCCGCCTGCTCGCCTACGTCCAGACCGCCGCGGGATCCCCGGCGGGCGGCGCCGAGGACCTGCTCGCCGCGGTGCGGCCGTGGCTGCCGGAGCAGGCCGTCCCCTCGGCCGTCCGGATCGTCGACGCCTTCCCGCTGGACGCCAACGGCAAGGTCGACCGGGCCGCCCTGCTCGCCCTGGAGGAGGAGCGGGCCGCCGCGGCGCCGGACACCGAGGACGGCGACACTCCCACCGAGCGCACCGTGCTGCGGCTCTGCCGCGACCTGATCGGCCGAGCCGACCTCGGGCCGGCGGACAACTTCCTGGCCGCGGGCGGCAACTCGCTCGCCGCCGCCCGACTGCTGGAGGCCCTGGAGGCCGAGTACGGCGTCCGGCTGCGGGCACCCCTGGTGCTGCGCCAGCCCGACCTGCGGGCCGTCGCCCGGCTGGTGGAGGAACGGCGGCCGACGCCCGCCACCACCGCCTGACCGTCCGCCCGCAAGCACCTCCTGCGCAGGGCGCCCCGGCCGGCCCACCGGCCGGGGCGCCCGGAAGGGAACCACCATGCCCACCGCCACCCTCCCGGAACTCGTCGCCCGGCACGCCCAGGAGCGCCCCGACGCGCTCGCCGTGACCGACGGCGACACCGCCCTGACCTACGGCCAGCTCCTCGACGCGTCCGGCCGGCTGGCCGCCGCCCTGGCCGAGCGGGGGATCGGCCCCGGCAGCGCCGTCGGCCTGCTCTGCGCCCGCTCCACCCGCCTGGTCGTCGCCCAGCTGGCGATCTGGCGGGCCGGCGCCCACGCCGTCCCGCTCGACCCCGGCTACCCGCGCCCGCGCATCGCCGAGATGACCGGAGACGCCGGCGCCCACCTCGTCCTCGGGGACAAGACCCTCCTCGCCGAGGCCGGGCTGCCCGAGGAGCGCACCCTGGTGCTCACCGAGCACGGCGCCGAGACCGCCGCCCGCCCGGTGCGCGCGCCCGACGCCGCCGACCCGGACGCCACCGCCCTGCTCTTCTACACCTCCGGTTCGACCGGCCGGCCCAAGGGCGTCCTCGTCCCGCACAGCGCCGTCGCCGACCTGGTCACCGCCGCCGACGCCGTGCCGCTCGGCCCCCGCGACCGGGTGCTCTTCCACTCCACCGTCAGCTTCGACGCGTCCACCTTCGAGGTGTGGGCCCCGCTCGCGCGCGGCGCCGCCGTCGCCGTCTCCCCGGCCGACCGGCCCACCGCCGAGGACCTCGTGCGCGACGTCGAACGGTTCGGCGTCACCACGCTGTTCATCACCACCGCGCTCTTCCACCACCTGGCCGCCCGGCAGTCCCGGATCTTCGGCGTGCTGCGCACCCTGGCCGTCGGCGGCGAGGCGCTGTCCCCCGAGTACGCCGGAGCGGTGCTGCGCGCCTTCCCCTGGCTCGAACTCCTCAACGTCTACGGGCCGACCGAGGCCACCACCTTCACCACCCTGCACCGGATCACCCCGGCCGACTGCACCGGCGGGCCCGTCCCGATCGGCCGGCCCTTCGGCGGCGCCCGCACCCTCGTCCTCGACGAGCGGCTCGACCCCGTCGCGCCGGGCACCGTCGGCGAACTGTGGATCGCCGGCGACCGGCTCGCCCGCGGCTACCTCGACCGGCCCGAGCTGACCGCCGAGCGCTTCCGCGACCTCCCCGGCACCGGCCACGCCTACCGCAGCGGCGACCTCGTCCGCCAACGCCCCGACGGCGCCCTGGAGTTCCACGGCCGTACCGACGACCAGGTCAAGGTCCGCGGGTTCCGGATCGAGCCCGGCGAGGTCGAACACGCCCTGCTGCTCCTGCCCGAGGTCGCCGAGGCCGCCGTCGTGGTCCGCCGCGCCGGCCACCCCGACGCCGCCCTCACCGCCTGCCTCGTCCTCGCCGAGGGCAGCCGCGCCGCCGCCGACACGCTCCGCGCCCGCCTCGCCGACCGGCTCCCCGCCCACCTGGTGCCCACCGCCTGGCACGTCCTCGACGCGCTCCCGCTGACCGGCAGCGGCAAGATCGACCGCCGGGCCCTGGCCGCCGCGGACGGCGACACCCCGGCCGGCGGTCGGACGGCCGCCCCGCTCACCCCGATCCAGCAGGCCGTCGCCGACGCGTGGAGCCGCGCCCTGGAGCGACCGATCACCGAACCGGGCGCCGACTTCCTCGCCGAGGGCGGCCACTCGCTGCTCGCCATGTGGGTCGTCGACGACCTGCGCGAGGACCTCGGCGTGGAGCTCTCGCTCGCCGACTTCCTCGGCCACCCCACCGTCGCCGGGCAGGCCGACCTGCTCGAACGCGCCCTGCGCGCGGCGCACGACCACACTGCGGAAGGAGCCGCCCGATGAACGCCACCGAGCACCCGGCCGACGGGCAGCCGGCCGACGGGTACCCGATCGACGGGCAGCCGGCCGATGGTCAGCCGGTCGATGGTCAGGCGACCACACCGCGTACGGACACCACGCCGTCCCCGGCCCCGCAGGCCGCCGGCGACCAGGCCGACCAGGCGGACCTGCTGCGCCGCGCCCGCCGCAACCGCCCCGCCGCCGCGCCGCGCCCGGCCGCCCCGGAGGACGGCCCCGCCCCGCTCTCCCACGCCCAGCAGCGGATGTGGCTGATGGAGCACCTCGGCCAGGGCGGCGCCCTCTACAACGTCCCGCTCGCCACCCGCCTGCGCGGACCGCTCGACCCCGCCGCGCTCGCCACCGCCCTCACCGGCCTCACCGAGCGCCACGCCGTCCTGCGCACCCGGTACGGCAGCCACGGCGACCAGCCCCACCAGCAGACCGACCCGGTCACCCCCGTGCCGCTGCGCACCGTCGACGCCACCTGGGAGGACGGCGCCGGCAACAACGCCCCGGCCCTGCTCGCCGCCGAGGCCGCCCGCCCCTTCGACCTCGCCGCGGGGCCGGTCCTGCGCGCCCTGCTCCTGCGCCACGGGCCGCAGGACCACACCCTGCTGCTGACCATCCACCACATCGCCGTGGACGGCGGCTCGCTGCCCGTGCTGGCCGCCGACCTCGCCGCCCTCTACGCCGCCGCACGCGACGGCCACGACCCCCGACTCCCGCAGCCCGGACCGACGTACGCCGAGTACGCCCGCGGCGAGCGGGCCCGCGACGCCGAGCTCACCGCCGCCGCCGACGCCCGCGCCGCCCGGCTCGCCGGGGCCCGCCCGCTGCCGCTGCTGCGCCCCGTCCCCGCCGGCGCCCGCGAACGCCGGGCCGCCCTGCACACCGCACCGCTCACCCCCGCCACCGTAGAGGGGCTGCGCCGGCTCGGCGCCCGGCACGGCGCCACCCTGTTCGCCGTCGTCCTGGCCGCCGCCTTCGCCACCCTCGCCACCGCCGCGGGCCGCACCGACCTCACCCTCGGCTGCGCCAGCGGCCAGCGGCTGCGGCCCGAACTGCGGCGCACCGTCGGCCTCGGGGTCAACACCCTCGCGGTGCGCACCGACCTCGCCGGCGACCCGACCTTCACCGACACCCTCGGCCTGGTCCGTGCCGCCCTGCTCGACGCCCAGCAGCACCACGAGGTGCCCTTCGACCTGGTCGTCGAGCGCCTCGGCAGCGCCGCCCGAGGGGCCGACGGCACCCCGCTGCTCTCCGTCAGCTGCGACCTCGTCCACCCCGCCGAGCCGCTCACGCTGCCCGGGCTCACCAGCGAGAACGTCGAACTCGACCTGGGGCTCGCCAAGTTCGGCCTCGCCCTGCTGGTCGAGGAAGGCCCGCAGCCGCGCTGCCTGGTCCAGCACGACCGCGACGCCCTGGACGAGGCCACCGCCGGGCGGCTGCTGGACGCCTTCGCCCGGCTGCTCGGCGCCGTCGCCGAGGACGCCGACCGGCCGCTCTCGGCGCTCCCCGGCGCACTGCTGGCCGGCGCCCCGCACCCCGTCGTCAGCGCGCTGACCGCGGACCCCCGGGTGGTCGATGCCGCCGTCGTCGAGGCCGCCGACGGCCCGCCGCTCGCCTACGCCGTGGTGCGCGGCCCCGTCGCCCCCACCGGCAGCGAGCTGCGCGCCGCCCTGCGCCGCCACCTCGCCCCCGGCCGACTCCCGCACGCCGTCACCCTGGTGGACGCGCTGCCCCGGCTGCCCGACGGCACCCCCGACCGCGGCCGGCTGCCCGGCGCCACCCCGGCCGCCCCCGACGCCCGCGGCCCGCTCGACACCGTCCGGACGGCCTTCGGCGAACTCCTCGGCACCACCCCGGGAGCCGACGGCGACTTCTTCGCCCTCGGCGGCCACTCCCTGGTCGCCGTCCAGCTCGCCGAGCGCCTGCGCACCCGCACCGGACTGCCGCTCACCGGCCTGGACGTCCTGGAACAGCGCACCCCGCGCGCCCTCGCCGCGCTCCTCGCCACCCGCGAGGACGAGCGCCGCGCCGCCCGCGCCCGCACCGGGGCCCGCCCCGGCGCGAGCGCCCGCTCCCGGGCCGGCACCGTGCTGCTCACCGGCGCGACCGGCGGCGTCGGCGCCGCCGTCCTGCAGGAACTGATGGCCCAGGGCCGCCCCGTCCGGGCCCTGGTGCGCCCCGAGTCCGCACACCTGCCGGCCCTGCACGGCGCCGAACTCGCCGAGGGCGACCTCGCCGACGCGGACAGCCTGCGCCGCGCGGTCGAGGGCGTCGACGCCGTCATCCACGCCGCCTGCACCTTCACCGAGCACGCCGTCGACCTCGCCGCGATGCGCGCCCTCGTCGAGGGCTGGCGCGGCGGCCCGTTCGTCTTCGTCAGCAGCATCGACGCCTACGGGCGGCCGGCCGGCACCGACGTGGCCGAAGGCGGCCCGACCGGCGAGCCCGTCAGCCCCTACGGGCAGGCCAAGCTGGACTGCGAGCGGATCCTGTTCGAGGCCGCCGCGGCCCCCGACCGGGGCCCGGCCACCGTGGTGCGCGCCCCGATAGTCTGGGGCCCGCACCAGCGCCTGCGCGACCAGCTCCGCTGGGGCTCCACCGGCGCCCTCTACCAGGCCGCCCTGGCCGGCCGCCCGATCACCCTGCCGACCCCGGCGCCCGACGGCCGCCCCGGCTGGTACGGCGCGTCCTGGGTGCACGCGGCCGCCCTCGCCCGCGCCCTCGCGGCCTGCGTCGGCGAGCCGAACCCGGTGGCCGGGCGGATCGTCAACGCCGTCAGCGGGCACGTCTCCTGGACGGACTTCGGCACCGAACTGGTCCGCCTGCTCGGCTCCGCGAGCCCGCTCGACCTCCGGCCCGACGCCGACCCGGAGCTCCGCCGCCCCTGGCACTACCGCGCCGAGGCCCTGTCCGCCGCGCTCACCCCGGAGCCCGGGGAGGACTGGCGCAGCGTCCTGGCGGCGATGGTCGGCTGACCCCCGCCCGCCCGGAGCCGCCAGGCGGCGGCTCCGGGCGGCTCCGGGCGGCAGACCGGGTCGCCACAGCCCGGATCCGGGCCCGCGCGCACGGGTGTCCCGGCGGGGTCTGTGTCCGGTGGACACAGGGGTCCGAACCGGTGTGCCCTCAGGGGGAGTCGAGTCGGGCGAGGGCCGTGCGGAGGTCGGCGGGCGTCGCCCCCAGGCCGTACTCGTGCCGGATCGAGCAGGACACGTCCCGGACCCTCAGGTAGCGGGCCCGCCACTCCTCGGGTGCGGTGTGGCGGGGGTGGCGGGAGACGGCCAGGTCCAGCTCGTCCAGGGCGCGTTCGACGTCGGCCTCGACGCCGGGGCCGTCGGGGTCGGCGAGGTGGCGCTCGAGCGCCGCGCAGAGGCGTTCTCCGGCCTCGACCAGGCCCGGTGGGGGCGCCGTCACCTCGCCATCGCCGTCGATCATCCCCCGAGCCTAGCCTCGACGGCCCGGGCCCGGGGCGGCCGTCCGGATGTGCCGGTGTGCCCGGTACGTGGGTCCGTACCGGGCACGCGGGGTGGGGGCGGGGTGGGTCAGATGGTGAGGTCGAAGGAGACGCCGGTCGCGCCGCCCGGGGTGCCGGGGATGACGCCGTCGTGCCAGCCGGAGGCGTCGGTGTAGATCTCGTGCAGCGTGCCGTCGATGACGGCCTCGATGACGCGGTCGCCGGTGTTGTTCTTGACCTTGACGGAGACCGAGGTGATGGTGCCGCTGATGCCGGGGACGACGTTGTCGCGCCAGGTCGTGCCGTCGCTGTAGATCTCGTGCAGCGTGCCGTCCACGACGGCCTCGATCACCCGCTGGCCGGTGGCGTGGTTGATGGCGAAGCCGAGGGTGCTGATGTTGCCGCTGACACCGGCGACGGCACTGTCGTGCCAGCCGTTGGCGTCGCTGTAGATCTCGTGCAGCGCGCCGTTCTCGACGGCCTCGATGACGCGGTCGCCGGACGTGGTGTACGCGAAGCCCAGGGCGCTGATGTTGCCGCCGACGCCGGGGACGACGCTGTCGTGCCAGCCGTTGCCGTCGGCGTAGATCTCGTGCAGCACACCGCCCTCGACGGCCTCGATCACCCGCTGTCCGGTGTTCGGGTTGTAGGCGAAGCCCAGGGTGTCGATGGTGCCCGACACGGGCACGGCGCTGTCGTGCCAGGTGCCGCCTTCGGTGTAGATCTCGTGCAGGGCGCCGTTCTCGACGGCCTCGATCACCCGCTGACCGGCCGGGTTGTAGGCGAAGCCCAGGGTGGTCAGGTTGCCGACGCCGGGGACGGCGCTGTCGTGCCAGCCGTTGGCGTCGGTGTAGATCTCGTGCAGCGCGCCGCCCACGATCGCCTCGACCGTCCGGTTGTTGGCGGACGGCGCGGGCGGCGGCGTCGTCGGGTCGTCGACGATGTTCTTGTACCGCAGCGCGGTGTAGCCGCTCATCGGGTGGGAGGAGAGCGTCGAGGCGTTGAGGTTGCCGTCGGTGTTGTAGTTGGTCGGCCGGCTGCGGCTGCTCTCCTGGTAGTAGTTGAACGTGCCGGCGTTCTTGTCGCGCCAGCCGGCGAAGATCACCACGTGCTGGTCGCTGTTGAGCACGTCACCCGGCTGCATGTCCCACTTGTTGATCGCGTTGGCGTACGACGGCAGGCCGCCGGTGTTGGGACTGTCCTTCAGCTGCCAGGCCATGGAGACGAGTCCGGAGCAGTCCTGCCGGTAGCGGCCGCCGGTCTGTGCGTCCGACCACCAACTGTACGGCGCCTGAAGGCCGTTGGAGCTGTACGGGACGTACTGGTCGACCCAGTCCTGCGCCCGGGCTATCACCTGGCTGCGGGTGACCTGACCGCCGGGGGCCGCGTTCTTGCCCAGCGCGCCCGTCGAGGTCGAGCTGAACGAGATGCCCTGGACGCTGTCGGCGTGGGCGGGAACGGTGGCCAGCACCACGGAGGCGATGCAGGAGGCGGCGAGCACGCCGACCGTGCGGCGGGAGGTCGACTTGAGCACAGACATGGGGAGTCCTTGGGTGGAGGGTCGGGTGGTGACGCGGTGGGACGAGACGGAGGGGCGGCTGCGCACGGGATCAGCCCTTGGGCCCGAGGGCCGCGACGGCGGCGATCACCGAGGCGTCGGTGCCGGTGTCGTGGGCGGGGCCGGGCCGCTCCTGCAGCTCGTCGAACTGGAAGAGGGTGAGGTCGGCGCCCTGCTGGAGGGCGTAGACGTGGTTGGTCTGCAGGTCCGGGGCGGACAGCCCGCCGGCTCCCGTCCAACGGCGTGACCAGGAGGTGCCGTCGGGGGTCTGGGCGGTGCGGGTGACGGTCGCGTCCTGGGCGACTCCACGCTCGGCCTGGAGGCGGCGGGAGGCGTCCTGGCAGCTGCCCATGTCGGCCAGCAGCTGACGGTAGGCGGCCTGCGCGGCCCCGGGCGTGGGGAAGGCGAACAGCTGCTGCCCCGCGGGATTGCGGGCGGCGCTGAGGTAGCCCTGCTGCTGCCAGGTGACGGCGCCGGAGACGCTCGTGCACTCGTTGAGGGTGATCGTGCGACCCTTCACGTCCTGGCTGGCCAACGGGCCGTCGGGCTTCCAGCCGAAGGCCGGGGCGATGGGCAGCTCGGCGAGGCCGGCCGGGGCGACGGCGGCGGTGAGCGGTGCGGCGGTACCGGCCGGCCCCTGCGGCACCGGTGCCGCGGCGGCCGGGGGCGTCGGTGCGGCGGTCTTCGGTGCGGGGGCCGACGGCCGTGCGGCCGACGGTGCCGTAGCCGCAGCGCCGTTCGGTGCCGGTGTCGGTGCCGACGACGGCGTGGTGGCCGGAGGCGTCTGGGTGGTCGTGGGTTCCGGGGCCCCGGTCGGATCCGCCGCCGTCCTTCCGTCCGCCGCGGCGTTCGTGGTTGCCACGGGAGCGCCGACGCCGGACACCGCGGCCTCGCGGGTGTCCGCCTGGGCGGCGGCGCAGCCGGCCACCACCACGGCGGTGCACAGGGCCAGGGCTGCCGACGACACGGCGGTGAAGGTCGAGCGTCGAGGGCGTGCGGGCATGACGGCTCCCGGAACGGAGGGGGGACAGGGGTGGCGGAGGCGCCCGCATTCGCGCGGTTGACGCCTCGCCCGGTGCCGCCCGGGCGGTGGGCCCTGGTGGCGATGACTACTGTCGTCGCAGCTCAGCGCGGGTGGAAGGGCCTCCGACTGGACGGAAGCGGTACTGGACGGATCCGTCCAGCGGCAGGGTGGCGCGGACCTGGAAACGGCCCGACCGCCCTTCCGGGGCGGGAGGGCGGTCGGGCCGTCGGAGGCCGGTGCCGGGGTGACGGTGCGCGGGTTACGCGGAGCGGGGGACGGGGAGCGGGCGCGGGTTACGCGGAGCGGGGGACGGGGAGCGGGACGGGGGTCAGTTCGGGAGGGGCCGGGTCGGGCGGGTGGCGGGGGCGTCGACGATCGAGTCGGTTCCGGAGCCCCGGCCGGCGGTGGCAGGCGTGCCGGTCGTGGCCGTCGCGGCGGCACCGGCGCTCAGCCGGAACGGCCGGGTGCGCCAGTCCCATCCCTGGCTCAGTACCAGGGCGGTGAAGTCCAGCCAGGGCGGGCGCTGCCCGCCGACCGCGGCGACCACGTGCGGCCAGCCCAGCACCGCTCCCTCCGCCAGCAGCGGGCCGATCCGGTCGACGAGGACCGGGTCCGGTCGGTGTTCCTCGATCAGGGCACGGCTACGGTGCCCGTCGGTGACCAGCAGGCCCCAGCCGCGCTCGCGGCACAGCCCCTCCAGGGCGCGGTACTTGGCGATGTTGACGGCGGTGGCCATCTCGAAGAGCGCCTTGACCTCGACCAGGACGCAGCGCCCGTCGGCGGTGGCGACGAGCAGGTCGGGGAAGTAGGTGCGGGCGCGCCCGTCGAAGTCGTAGCCGATGGCCAGCGGCTGCTCCTGGTAGTAGGCGATCTGCGGTGCGTGGGAGAGGAGTTGGATCAACTGGAGCTCGGGATCCGACTCGTACGCGACGTCCCGGCCGAGCTTGGGGCAGTGCCAGGAACCGGAGCGCGGGTCCTCGTCGTGGGCCTGGCGCAGTGCGGTCAGCTCGCTGCGCGGGGGAGCGCTCCCGGGTGCGCCGAACCACCGCACGAACTCCGCGAGGCGCTCCCACCGGGCGAAGGCCCGTTCGACGCGCTTCTGCAGGGTGGCCTCGCGGCGCTGTGCGTCGTGGCGCAGCGCACGGACTGCCACGGCCCGCGCCGCGAGGTCGTCGGCGGGTGCCCTGCGGACCCCGGCCAGGGCGGCCAGCAGGGCGACGGCCTGGCGCGGTGCCAAGGACGGCACCAGGACCTGCGCCAGGTCGAGCATCCGCTCGGCACCGGACGGACCGTCGTCCTCGGGAAGGGGTCCGTCCAGCCGTCCGAGCCCGGAGAGGAGGGCGCGGAGCCGGGCGGTGGCGGGAGCGGTGCTGCGGGCCATCGCGCGCACGGCCCTGTTCTGCAGCTGGCGGACGCGCTCGCGGGAGAGCTCGTGGGCGGCACCGATCTGCCCGAGGCTCTGGGCCTCGTGGTCGCCCACGCCGAACCGGCGGGCCAGGATCCGGCGGTCGCGTTCCCCGGGGATCTCGTCGACGGCCGCGGCCAGCAGCTCGCGCAGGATCAGTGCGGTGTCCTCGTCGTGCCCGGCGACGGCGCTCCACGGCGGGTCGAGCGTGGCGGCGCCCGGGCATCGGCACTCCAACGACCAGTCTTCCACGAGCAGTTGACCGGTCTCCCGCCACAGGCGCCGTCCGGCGTCCAGGCGGACCGCCTCGTCGACGACGGCGAGCGTTGCGAGCGCCGGGCGGGCGAGGAAGACGGCCCGGCGCTCGGGGGCGAGGGCGTGCCCGGTCAGCTGCTGCCACTGGGCTAGGACCTCGGCCGCGGCGGGATCCGGCCGGTCCGGTGCGGCGGGCGCGTCGTGCCCGGGCCCGGGGTCCCGGTCCGTGCCGCCGGGCTCGCGGTCCCTGTCCGTGCCACCGGGCTCGCGGTCCCTGTCCGTGCCGCCCGGTTCGCCGCCCCGGCCCGCGCCGGCGGCGTCCGGCCCGGGGGAGGAGGACCTCACCCACCGCAGCAGCTCCTCGTCGGTGGCCCCGGCGAGCGGCACGTGCCGGGCCAGCCGAGCGCGGATCGCGCCGACGGTGCGGCCGTGCCGGGCGGCGAGTCCGTCGAGGCCCAGGCCCTGCCGCGCCCCCTCCAGCAGCCGGGCGTCCTCCGCGCCGTCCCACGGCTGACCCGACCTCGGACCGGTCGAACGTTCCTGCACAGTCCCCCCCACGGCTCGTGACAACAGGCTGGAGTATGCCCCGGCGCGCGCCCTTCCGCGCACGCGGGAGCCGTTGGCCCCCGTCCACCCGGCCGGTGCCGTGATACCCGTTCCGCTCCGCGCGCGCGGCTTCTAGGGTCGGTCCTCGGACCCCCGTCGCCCCGCGGACGCGGGTCCGAAGACGGACCCTCGGGTCGTCTCCCACGCATGACCGGGGTTCGGACTCCTGAGGGGGATCATGCACATCCACTGCGACCGCTGCGGCTTCGAGCGCGACTACACCGGGGCGATGAACCAGGACGGCGTCCCGTGCGCCGTCTGCGTCCACGGCCGGATGCGCAACGGCGTCCCGGCGCGCGGCTTCACCGTCGTCCAGGGCGTCCCCGTCCCGCGCGACATGCAGGTCCCGTACGTCCCGTTCGGGACGGGCGAGATGGACGACCCGACGAGCTTCCACTACTTCGCCGCCGGGAACGGCCGGGCGTACGAGGCGTTCGTCCGTGCCAACAGCTGCTACGTGGGCCGGATGACCAACCTCTGGATGCCCGAACCGGGGCGCTTCGCCTGGCTGTCCCCGTACACCGGCAACATGCACAACCGGGCGCACTTCACCCAGCTCGTGATCGCCCGCGTCGCCCGGGCCAAGTTCACCGACAACGGCGGGAGGTTCCCGCGGCTGATCGAGCCGTTCGTCGGTTCCGGGCAGGTCTTCCTCAACGCCACCGCCTTCGGCCCCGGCCTCAACGACGGTATGCGGCTGTTCCGTTCGGTCGTCGCCGGCGACCTCAACCCGTACGTGCTCGGCGCCTACCGGGCGCTGGTGGAGCACGGCGGCGACTTCGTCAGGGAGTACGGCGAGCGCGCGGCCCGGTGGGACGAGGCGCCGGCGGACACCTACCGCCGCCTGCTGGACCACCTGGAGGCCAACGGCCGGCGGGAGATCGCCGAGACCGACGCCTACCCGGTCTCCGCCCGGCGGTCCGTCAGCGCCTACATCTGGCTGGTCAACCGCTGCACCCGCGGGACCAAGCTCTCCGAAGGCGGCGGCGTGCAGGGCACGTTCAACCCTGAGGCGGGCCGGCGCCTCGCCGCCATCCGCGCCCGCGAGACGGCCACGCTCACCGCGATCGCCGAACTCTGCGGCACCGCCGGCATCGAGGACTTCGCCTGCCGCGACTTCCGGACGACGTGCGACCTCGCCGGCCGTGAGGACGTCGTCTTCCTGGACTGCCCGTTCCCCAAGTTCAGCAACTCCGTCCCGCCCGGCTTCCTGGCCAGCCCCGAGACCTTCGGCTCCCAGTCCGCCGCCACCTACGGCACCGGGAACGACGGAGCCGCGTTCCAGACCAGCATCGTCGCCGCCGTCCGCGAACTCGTCGAGCGCGGCACGACCGTCCTGGTCTGCAACTTCGCCAACCCCGGCCTCGTGCAGGCCTACGCGAGACTCCTCGGCCGCCTCCCGGACGGCGCCGAGGCCCGCCACTACACGTACACCTACCGCTCGCCCACCACGACCAGCGAGGCCTACCAGCTGACCCTCCTGCCGGGCCGCGGCAACCCGGCGGTCGCGCTGAGCCCGCAGCGGATCCTGGCCGACTGGGTGCGCGCCGGCGGCGACGACGCGCTGAACGAGGAGTTCTTCCGGGACACCGGCGTCTTCGCCATGGAGGAGGACGAGGACGACGTCCGCCACGCCCGGCGCGAGCAGCTCCGCCAGGAGGCCCAGACCGAGTACGTGGTGAGCGGCGACGAGGACGAGTCCTTCGACGACGTCTGACGGGCTCTGACGGGCTCTGACGGATTCGTGACGGACTCCTGACGGGCGTCGGGACACCGGCCGGACCGCCGGCCGGTGTCCCGTACGCGGAGCAGCGACGACGCACGGCCGCCCCGCCCCGCCACGGCTCTGGACAGGGCCGCCGGAGTCGGTCAGTCTTCACCACCATGACCCTCCCGCTCCCGCCCCACGGCCCCGGCCGCCGCCCCGGCGACGCGCGCTCCGCGCTCTTCGAGGCGCTCACCGCGGTCGGCGACGAGACCGTCGCCCTGCTCGCCGGCTGCCGCGGCGACACCCCGATACCCGGTGCCGAGTGGACGGTCGCCGAGGCCGCCGCCCACCTCGCGATGGCCAACGAGCTGATGGCCGCCCTGGCCGCCGGCGAGGAACGCCCTTACGGGGACGGCACCCCGGGCTCGCTGGCCGCGGCGAACGAGGCCTCGCTGGCCGCCCGCCCGGAGCGGGACCCGGACCTGCTCGGCGCACAGATCGCCCGGTGGGCACGGGAGTTCACGGCGGCGGCCGGCCCCCGCGCCGGCACCGAGCCGGTGCGGACCCCGCTCGGCCCGATGGACCTGGACACCCTCGGCGCCTACCTGCTGACCCACATGCTCGGCCACCTCTACGACATCGCCGTCGCCCTCGGGCGGCCGCACCCGATCGACCGGCACCGGGTCGAGCTGGCCCTGCCGTTCCTGCGCACCGCCATGCCCCGGGTCACGGACGCCCGCACCGCGGCCGGTCACAACGCCTGCTACCGGCTGCGGATCCGCGGCCTGCGCGGATTCGCGGTGACCTTCACCGACGGCGCGGCCGTGGTCACCCAGGAGCCGCCGCGCCGGCCGGACTGCACGATCCTCACCGAGCCGGTCGCCTTCCTCCTGATCGCCCTCGGCCGTTACACCGCCACCGCCGCCCTCACCCGCGGCAAGGTCCTCGCCTGGGGCCGCCGCCCCTGGCTGGCCCCAGCCTTCCCCCGCCTCTTCGCAGCCCCCTGACGGCGGTCGCCCCCTGACGGCGGCCGCCCGCTGACGGCGGCCGCCCGCTGACGGCGGCCGCCCGCTGACGGCGGTCGCCCCCTGACGGCGGCCGCCCGCTGACCGCGCGGCTTCGGCATCACGCTACGGAGGTTGTCCCCACCCCGGATCCGGGTGCCGTCGCCATGCCCGTCGGCCCCGGGCGGGAGAAGGATCGGAGCACTGACACACCGGCCATGGGGGCCCGGACACGGTGCTGGAGGACAGGGTGACAGGTACGGGGATCCACGCGCGGGCGGTTCGGACGAGGGAAGGACACCGGAGAGTCGGAGCCACCGGGCCGTCGGCACTCCCGCTGCTCCCGTTGCGGGCGCTGCTCCCGCTACTCGGGTTGCTGGCGGCGCTCCTGGCGCTCCTGGCACCCACAGCCGTCGCTGCACCGTCCGCGGCCCCGGCGGCCCCGGCGGTCGCGGCAGCCGGGGCGGGTGATCCGGCGCGGTCGGAGGTCTCGTTCGCGAGCGCCGACGGCACCGTGCTGCACGGGGTCGTGCTGGCCCCGCCCGCACCCTCCGGCACCGGTGGGCCGGGCCTCGTGATGGTCGGCGGAGCCGGCCCCGGTACGGTGACCGACCTGGAGGACCCCGCGGCGGCGTACGCGCGGCGCGGCGTCACGACGCTGGTCTACGACAAGCGCACCGCCGGCTACTCGACCACCCGCCGGGACTACGGGAAGCTCGCGGACGACGCCCTCGCCGCCGTCGCGGCGCTGCGCTCCCGTCCGGGCGTCCAGCCGTCCCGGGTCGGTCTCTGGGGGCTCTCGGAGGGGGCCTGGGTGGCGGCGCTGGCTGGATCGGCGGCCACCGTGGGCGCGCTCGGCTACCTGCTGTTCCTGGCGGTCACCGCCGCACAGTTCACCGAGCCGGTGCTGCTCGGCCGCCCCGTCGTCTGGGCGGCCCTGCAGCTGTGCGCCGTCTTCGCCGTCGGCGCGTCCGGCCTCGCCGCGGTCGGTGGCCTGCGCGGGCACCGCGCCCTGTCGTCCGGCTGTCGGGCCCGGCTCGGCCTGCTCCTGCTGTCCAGCGCGGTGTTCGTCCCGTGGGCGGGCTACTGGGGGCTCCTGCTGCCCTGAGGTGCAGGAGTCCGGCCGGCGGGTCGGCTCGCGGGACGAGGCCCCGGCCTCCGTCGCCGGGGCCGCGTCCCGCTCACTGCAGGATGTTGATCGCGCGGGCGATCACCAGGGTGGCCACGATCAGGGAGGTCGCGGCCTCCACCATCATCAGCAGTTTGGCCCACGGCTTGATCGCGGAGACGTCGGTCGGGCTGAACGCGGTCGCCGTCCAGAACGACAGCGACAGGTAGTCGACGAAGCGCGGCACCCAGTCGGCCGGCGCGTGGCCCGTGTGCTGCATCTCGGGGAACACGAACGCCGGTTTCGTCGAGGGCCGGTGGGCGCGGGCGGCGGCGCCGCCGCGGTCCAGATCCCAGTACCAGAGCGCGAAGGCGATCACGTTGGTCGCCCAGGTCACGCCGCCGGTGGCCAGCAGGCCGGTGGCGTTGTTGGCGAACAGCTTGTTGTTGGTCAGGATGTCGGAGACCAGGTGGACCCCGGCGTACAGGTTCGAGCCGGTGACGAAGGCGATCATGGTCTCGGTGACCACCCGCAGCCAGACCTTCTGACGGTCGATCCTCCCCGGGTCGCCGACGATCAGTGTCACCAGCAGGGTGAACATGACCACCGGGACCACCCAGACGGGGTCCAGCCGGTACGTCGTGGGCAGGGCCACATGGAGGAGCGCGGTGGCGGTGACGGCCGACGCCACCGGCCACCAGTGCTCGCCGCGCTCGGCGGCCTGACCGGGTGCCACCGGCGGCGGACCGGCCGGGTCGGGGCTTGCTCGCATGCCTCATTCTGACCTCGCCGCCCCGTCGGTGCCGCGCGGTGCGCCGCCCGACACGCCACGCGGGATCCCCGGGATGGCCCCCGGCGCCGGCGTTCCCCGGGCGCGCGGGTCCGGTCCGCCTCAGCGCCCCTCAGCCACAGCCTTAGTCACCGCCGCCACTGTTGGTGTTCCGTCTGATGCTCCGCCGCCGGTTCCGGCCGACCAGGCGCACCAACTCGCCAGCGGCGAGGGTCACGGTCGCCACGGTCCGGACCCACGGCGGCCCGCCGCGCTCCGCCCACACCACGCACACGCACCCGCCGACGGCGAGTACCAGGGCGCCCACCAGTACGAGACTGATCATGTTTCTTCCCGTCTCCGTCGTGTCGGTCGACACGGCTCCGCCGATCGTCTCAGCCCGCCCCGTGCAGGCCAAGCCCGACCTCGCGAAACGCCGCCGGCCGGGAGCTCCGCTACTGCCGTGCCTCCGCCGCCGCCCGCAGGAGGTCCGCGAAGGCCGCCGCCGCGGGCGGTGGGCGCTGCCCGCGCCGGGTGGCCGTGTAGACGTGCCGGACGGGCGTGTCGTCGGGGTGGAGGGGGACGAGGGCGAGGTCGGCGCGGGCGGCCCGGGCGGCGAGGGAGGGGATCAGCGTCGGGCCCAGCCCGGCGGCGACCAGGCCGAGTTTGGCGGTCCAGGCGGCGACGGCGTACTCGATCCGGGGCTGGAAGCCGCTGCGCAGGCACGCCGCGAGGAGGGTGGACTCGGCGTGACGGCTGGCGGCGATCCAGGACTCGTCGGCGAGTTCGACCAGGCGCAGGCGCCGTCGGCGGGCGAGGCGGTGGCCCCGGGGGAGTGCGACCAGTACGGGATCCGCCAGCAGCGGTTGCAGCTCGAACCGTTCGCGGTCGTAGGCGTCCTCCGCGTACGAGGCGACGACCGCGAGGTCGATCGTGCCGGTGCCGAGCAGGTCGAGCAGGTGCGCCGAAAGGCCTTCGGTGAGGCTGATCGCCACCTGCGGGTGCGCGGTGCGGAACGCGGCCAGGGCGCCGGGGACGAGGGCCGCGTTGGCGCTGTCGAAGGCGCCCACCCGGAGTCGTCCGGCGGTGAGTTCGGTGAGCGCGGCCAGGTCCCGCCGGGTGCTGTCGAGGCGGTCCAACAGGGCTTCGGCGTGCGGCAGCAGGGCGTGGCCGTGTTCGGTGAGCCGTACGCCGCGGGGCAGGCGGTCGAACAGCGGAGTGCCCAACTCGGCTTCCAGGGTGGCGATCTGGCGGGAGATCGCGGACTGGGTGAAGCCCAGCCGCTCACCGGCGGCGGTGAAGGAGCCGAGGTGTGCGACGGTGCGGAAGACGTCCAGCCAAGCCATGTCCATCCAGCATGGGTACCATGCGAGACATTCGTTTGTCGCCTGGGTGGTGACTGCCTAGCGTGGTGGCCATGAAGAAGATCGCTTTTCTGGGGCTGGGCCGGATGGGCCTGCCGATGGCCCGCCGACTCGCCGCCGCCGGAAACCCGTTGACCGTCTGGAACCGTTCCCCCGGCCGTGCCGACGGCCTCGTCGAGGCCGCCACGCCCGCAGCGGCGGTGCGGGGCGCGGACGTCGTCGTCACCATGCTGTCCGACCCGCAGGCCGTCGCCGACGTGGCCGGGCGGTTCGTGCCGGAGCTGGCGCCGGGCACGTTGTGGATCGACATGTCCTCGATCGGCCCGGACGCCACCGCCGGGCTGCGTGCAGGACTCCCCGACGGCGTCGGACTGGTGGACGCGCCGGTGGTCGGCAGCGTGGGCCCGGCGGCGACGGGCGACCTGGTGGTGTTCGCGGGCGGCACGGACGCCGACCTCGACGTCGCGCAGCCCGTCCTGGAGCTGCTGGGACGGGTGCGGCGCTGCGGCGGGCCGGGGTCGGGCGCGGCGTTGAAGGTGGTGGTGATCGGCGCGATCGTCGCCTCGGTCACGGTCGTCGGCGAAGTCCTGGCGGTGGCCGAGGAGTTGGGCGTGCCGCAGGAGCTGGCGCAGGGGGTGCTGGCAGCCGGGCCGCTCGCGGGGGTGGTGGCCCGGGCGCTCAGCACGGACGCGGACTTCCCGGTCCGCCTGGCCGCCAAGGACCTCGCCCTGGCGGGCGGCGGTCCGGTCCTGTCGGCGGCCCGCGCGGTGCTCCTGGCGGACCCGTCGATCGCCGACCGGGACCTGTCCGCGGTGGTGGGCTCCCTCCGCCGCGGGTAGGCGGGAGGCCGGACGGGTGCGCCCGGTGAAGGGAGCCGCCGCCGCGTGCGCATCCGGGTACCGCCGTGCGGCCGTACGAGGTCCGGGCAGGGGCCCGGGACGGGCGGTCCGGTGTCGGCGCCGGTCAGCTCCAGGCGGCCCGCGCCCCGGCGACGGCGAGTACCGCGCAGACCGCCAGGTTCGTGACGGGGTAGGCGGTCAGGACGGCGGCGAACTCCCGCAGCGTCGCATTGGGCCAGTAGTAGGCCGCCGTGGGGGCGCTGGCGGCCTCGCCCCGCACCCCGGCACGGCGCGCGGTGATGGCGGCCCGCAGCGCGTGGAAGTCATTGGTGACGACGACGCAGCGGTAGCCGGGCCGGAGCCGTTCCATCATGGCCCGGCTGAACTCCAGATTCTCCCGGGTGTTCGTCGACGAGCGTTCCTGCACGATGCGTTCGCCCGGTACGCCGCGCGCCGTCAGGTACTCCGCCATCGCCTCGGCCTCCGAGAGCTGCTCGTCCGAGCCCTTGCCGCCGGAGACCAGGAGGACGGGCGTCCGCCCGCGCGCCGCCTGCGAGCGGACGAGGGCCAGGGCCCGGTCCAGCCGCGCCGCCAGCAGCGGCGGGACGGTGGATCCGTTCGTCAGCCCGGCCCCGAGCACGACCACGAAGTCGACCGGGCGGTGCGTCGCCACCCGCTGGTAGAGGAGCGCGTACCCGACGAAGCAGACGAGGAGGAACGACAGGTAGCCGGCCACCAGCAGGGCCGCGGTGGCCACGGCGCGGAAGGGGCCGTCCTCGGCGCGGGCGCACGCCACCAGGAGTCCGAGGGCCGCCAGGATCGCCGACCCGGCCAGGAGGGAGAGCAGGTTCGCCAGCCGGCCGCCTTCGGCGCGGACCATCCGGACACCGGTCGCCAGCAGGAGCCCGGAGACGACCACCGCGCTCAGCACCGCGCCGACGACGATGCCGCCCGTCACCGCCCGGGCCACCGGGCGGGGGAGGCGGTCGAGCTCGAGGGCCGCGCCGACCAGCAGGACCAGCGTGCACAGGCCCAGCAGGACTCCGTTCCCGAAACGGCGCTGGTCACCGCGGAAGCGTTGGACGAAGAGCAGCAGGAGCAGTACGGCCACGAGCCAGGAGAGGGAGAAGGGGAAGGCCGTCATGGTTCCTCGCAGTGTTCACGGTTCGAAGCACGGTTCCGGCGAGCGGGCTCGGACGGCGGGACCGGAGTCCACGCCGCCCGAGCCCGCTCACGCAGGGACGCCCCGGCGCACGCGGTGGCGGCCGGTCGGCGACGGCATGCTCCTGCCCCGGCCCCGCCGAGGCATGCGCCGGACGGTGCACCCTGCTACGTCTACCCCGGCACCGTCACCGCGGCACCCCTCGGCATCCGGCTCCGCACATGACCACCCGGACGGAACCCGGGCCCGAACGAGACCCTAGTCCTCCAGACTCATCTCGTAGTCCGAGCCCTCGTTCTGGCGTTCCTCCTCGGACGCGTCGTGTGCGTCCTGGTAGGCCCGGTCCGCGGCGGTGAGGACGCGCTGCCGCGGGACGAAGAACTCCTGCTGCGCCACGTCGTCGCCGCCGCAGGCCAGCCAGGCGGGCAGCAGGGTGGTGGGGACGCGGGTGACGTTGGCGTTCCCGAGGCCGGGGAGGATGGTCAGCTGGTACGCCTCGCTGGTGGTGCTGGGCGAACGGTAGGTGTAGGTGAAGTACTTGAGGTCCTCGGTCGCCACGCCGTTCTGGACCAGCTCGGAGTACGCCCGGATCAGGCCCGGGTTCGCGAAGTTGCAGAGGATGACGGTCGTGCCCTTCGCCACCAGGGCCGCCGCGGCCTCCAGGATGGCCTTCTGGAGCGCGGCGCCGTCGTCCCCGACCCCGTAGGTGTGCGCGGCCTGCGCGTGGAAGGTCTCCGGCGAGGGGTGGCCGAGCGGGGGCACCAGGGTGGTGAACGCCGGGAACGGGCAGTCCATCACGACGACGTCGGTCGGCTCCGCCTCCGCGCAGGTCAGCCGGAAGTCCTGCCACTCGACCGAGAAGTCGACGGCCAGCACCTGGGCGACCACCGCACCGAGCCGTGCCCGCTCCCGCTCGCGCAGCTCGTCGAGCTGGTCCTCGGAGAGGCCGCGGGGGGTGCCGACCAGGCCGCCGGTGTCGGTGAGCTTGGTGCCGTGCACGCAGCGGTTGACCAGCCAGATGTACTTGAAGACGGTCTTCAGCACGTGCGCGGGGTCCGCGTCGGGGTCGCGGAGCACCGCCTTGCCCTCGTGGAGGTCGGTGATCAGCTGGTGGTAGATCAGGGCCTGGTCGTTGCAGTCCCAGATCACCGCCTGCTTGACGTAGCGCGTGACGAAGGAGGAGCCGTACTGCTGCATCAGCCGGTACGCGACGACCACGTAGTGGTTGAGGTCGCCCGCCAGGACGGACCGGAACAGCGGTATGCCGTCGTTGATCGCCTGGCCCCAGCAGGAGGAGTTGAGGAAGATCTGCCCGGATCCGACGAACGGCTCGATCAGCCGGGGCAGCCGGCCCTTGTTGTCGGCGAACTTGGCGCGGGCGACGTGCGCGAGCACCAACTGCGTGAAGTGCGAGCGGTTGTGCTTGTTGCCGGTGTACGGCGACAGCCAGCCGAACTGGTTCGCCCGCGGCACCGAGAGGTTGGTGAGCCGGCCGACGTAGCAGGTGCGCTGGCGGACGAACTGGAGGAAGGACTGGCCCGCGACGCCGGAGAAGTAGTTGAAGTCGCCCGGCGTGCCCATCTGCCCGGTGAGGACCGGTTGGTAGGCGGGGACGGGGAGGTTGAACGGCTCGGCGTGGAAGGTGTCCGTCAGGCGGTAGCCGCGGTCCGGGTGCCCCCGACGCAGGTGGCCGGAGCCGCAGGCGCGGCACGGCTGGCCGTGCTGGTCCAGGGCGCCGGTGTGGCGGTGGATGTACCCGCAACGGTCACAGTGGTAGTACAAGGTGCCCCCTCGGGATCGAGCTGCCGGGCGGGAGCATGGCGGACCCGACTACACGGTCGATAAACGGTGGGGGTTCGGCGCAGGATCGGGCCCCGGCCGGTTCGGGGGGAGCCCTGGACCACTGGGCGCTGGACGGGCCCGGTGTCCGGGCCCCCGCTCTGCCTAGCCGTTCCTCGCCCAGGGGCGGAGCTTCTCCGGGTTGCGGACGACCCAGATCCGGGTCACCCGGTGGTGCGTGACGTCGAACGCCGCGACGGTGAGGACGGCGCCGGCGCGGTGGGCGACCAGGCCCGGCGCGCCGTTGACCGTCCGTTCGAGGAGTTCGAGGCCGGGGGCCCGGTCGGCGATGGCGACCATGTACCGGGCGATGCACGCGCCGCCCTCGATCGGGTGCAGGGCGGTGCCCACCATGCCGCCGCCGTCGGCGGTCATGACGGCGGCCGGGTCGAGGAGGTCGACGAGGGCCGGGATGTCCCTGCTCTCCCAGGCCGCCTTGACGCCCCGTACGACGTCGCCCGGTACCGCGTCGCCCCGCCCGGCCCCGGTGGGCCCGGCCGCGCCCGTGGTGCGGGTGGCGCCCGCCCGCCGCCTGGCGGAGGACGCCAGTTGCTTGCAGGCCGCCGGGGTTCGGTCGAGGACGGCGGCGATCTCGGCGAAGGGGTAGCGGAAGACGTCGTGCAGGACGAACGCCACCCGTTCGGCGGGTGTCATCGACTCCAGGACGACGAGGAAGGCCATGGCCACCGACTCGTCCAGGACCAGCTGCTCGGCGGGGTCGGCGGTCTGCCGGTGGTCCCACTCGCGGAGGTCGGGCAGCGGCTCGGGCAGCCAGGTGCCGACGTAGCGCTCCCGCCGGGCGCGCGCGGAGCCGAGGACGTCCAGGCAGATGCGGCCGGTCACCGTCGACAGCCAGGCGCCGGGGGAGCGGATCTCCTGCCGCCGGCTCCGCGGCAGGGCGTACCAGCGCGCGTAGGCGTCCTGGACGGCGTCCTCGGCCTCGGTGAGCGAGCCGAGCAGCCGGTAGGCGACGTTGATCAGTTGCCGCCGTTCGCCGGCGACCGGATCGGTGCCCGTCCCCGTCGTCCCCATGCCGGACCGCCTCCCCGCCTGACCTTTCGCAGGCCCGTCTCGTCGGACCGGTGAGACCTTACCGATCTCCCGCCCGCGGGCGGGAAGAGGGGACCGTGACATGGCCGTCCAGGCGACAGAACAGCGCAGCTTCCCGTTCCTGCGCTTCGCCGTCACCCTGCAGACCCTGACCATCTTCCTCCAGGCGGTGTCCGCGGGGCTGCTGCTCACCTCGTCCTACGGGGAGACGCTGCACGGCGTCGGCGCCCGGGTGATGTACGGGGCGTCGATGCTGTACGTGCTCGCGGCGGTGCTGGCCTGGAAGCCGGGCGGCGGCTCGCCGCGGCCCGTCTGGCAGGCGTCCGGGTTCCTGGCCCTGGCCTCCGTGCAGGTCGTGCTCGGGGTGGCGCACGTCCCGTCGGTGCACCTCCCGCTGGGCGTCCTGATGTTCGGCCTGAGCGTGCTGGCGCTGGCCCGGCGCTGAGCTCGGGGGAGCGGGCAGCCGCGGGGAGGAAAGGCGGGCGACGCCCCGCCCGGCGGCCTGCCGGCCCCGCCGATGCCGCATAGGATCACCGCACGGCACCCCCGCCCGGGTGAGCCGTCGAGCCCGCCGAGCCCGCCGAGCCCGTCGAGCCCGTCGATCCGTCGTGCTTGCCGAGCCCGTCGAGCCCACTGAGCCGTCGTGCCGCGGCGCGCCGCGGCGGGGGCGCGACCCCGGCCCCCGTGTCCGGCGCACGGCCGGAGGCCCCGTCGTCCGTCCACGCCCAAGAGAAGGGATCCGCCATGACCTACGCCGTGGATTTCACCACCGTGTCGACCGTCGGTCTGGAGTCGTCGCCCGTCGCGGAGGCTCTCGCCGGTCTGCGGGCGAACGAGGCCCGCTACTTCAAGACCAAGTACGACCACGTCTTCACGGTGGAGCCCGCGGCCGAGGCCGCGGACGTCGTCGAGTGGGTGCACCGGATCCTCCGGGAGGAGCGCGAGATCGTCATCGCGTCCACGCCCCTGGAGGCCACCGGGTTCGAGGTCGCGGGCATCCGGATGGCCTACGTCTTCTACGAGAGCGGCCTGTCGGTCAACGTGATGTACGCCCTCGACGACGGCGGGAAGCGCGCGGTCGGGTTCAAGCTCTCGGACGGGATGGAGGTCCCGGAGGAGCTCGCCTCCCGGTTCAAGTTCGCGCGCCAGAAGTCGAAGCTCGCCGGGACCATCCGCGGTTCCTTCTTCGTCATCAAGAACGAGCACTGAGGCCGGGGCCGGGCCCGGCCGGTGCGCCACCCGGCGCGGCCCGGCCGGCCCGGCCGGCCCACCCGTGCCGCTCTGACCCGAACATGGCGGCGCCGCGCGGGAGATGGGGTTAGCCTGTCGACATGGTTGCAAACTACAAAGAAGAAGTGGCCATGAACGACGCGGAGTTCATCAGCGCCCCCGCCCTGATCCTCCGCTCCCTCTCCCGCGACCCCGACCGGCCGGCCGTCACCACCGCCGACGGCGTCACGATCACCGCCGGCGAGTTCGCCGCCGCCACCTACCGCCTCGCGCAGGAACTGGTCGCCCGGGGCGTCACCCGGGGCGTCACCGTCTCGCTCCTCACGGGCAACACCCCCGAGGCGCTCAGCGCCCGGTACGCGGTCGGCATCGCGGGCGCCCGGACGGTCAACCTGTACGACGGCATGAGCGTGCCGGTCCTCGCCCGGATCGTCACCAGCGTCGACACCACCGTCCTCCTCGTGGACGCCGAACGGTACGCGGACGCGCCCGAGTTGCTCGCCCTCGTCGATGTGCCGACCGTCCTCACCCTGGGCCCGGGACCGGCGCCGACCGCCGGGGCCGCGACCGCCTCCACGTCGACCGCCGGGGCCGCGACCGCCACGGCCGTGATCGGCGAGGACGTGATCGCCGCCTCCGCCCGCCACCCCGCCGAGCCGCCGGCCGTACGGATCGGCCCGGACGACCACCTCGGCATCCGCCACACCGGAGGCACCACCGGCGTCCCGAAGGGCATCCTCAGCCTGCACGGCTCCTACCGCAGGGCCTTCGACGTCCCCTTCGGCCCGGAGGGCGACGAGCCCCGCCTCCTCGCGGCCACCTCCCTCGCCCACTTCGCCGGCGTGCTCTCCGACCTGACCCTGCACCACGGCGGAAGGGTGTTCATCCACCGCTCCTTCGACCCCGGCGAGGTGCTGGCCGCGGTCGAGCGCGAGCGCATCACCGACCTGTGGGTCCTGCCGCCGCTGCTCTACCGGCTGCTGGACCACCCGGCGATCGCCGGCACCGACCTGTCCAGCCTGCAGCGCGTCCTGTACGGCGGCTGCGCCTCCTCGCCGAGCCGGATCAGGGAGGCGCTCAAGGTGTTCGGGCCGATCCTGGCGAGCGGCTACGGGATGTCGGAGGCGCAGAACATCGCGGTGCTCGGCCCGCAGGAGCACGACCGGGTCGGGCACGGCGGTCAGATCTCCGTCGGCCGCCCGGTGCCGGGCGTCGAGGTGGTGATCCGCTCCGCCGACGGCGCCGAGCTGCCGACCGGTGAGCAGGGCGGGATCCACGTCCGCTCGCGCACCCTGATGGCGGGGTACTGGAAGCGGCCGGACCTCACCGCCGAGGTGCTGCGCGACGGCTGGCTGAACACCGGCGACATCGGCTACCTCGACCAGGACGGCTACCTCTACCTGGCCGACCGCCTCTCCGACAAGATCATCGTGGTCGGCGGGCACGTCTACCCCTCCGAGCTGGAGGACCTGCTCGTCACCCACCCGTCCATCGCCCAGTGCGCCGTCTTCGGCGTCCGCGACGCCCAGCAGGCCGAACACGTCCACGCCGCGGTCGTCCCCGCCGCCGGACGGCACCCGGAGCTGGCGGAGGTCAGCGCCTTCGTCACCGCCCACAAGGGCCGGATCTACGCCCCGGAGGCCCTGCACGTGGTGCCCGAGATCCCGCTCACCCCGGTGGGCAAACCCGACAGGAAGCGCCTGCGCGCCACCCTTCCGGTCTGAGTCCGTGCCGGGCGCCGACCGCGGCCCGTCGGCGCGGTGACGGGCACGGGCGTCCGCCGACGGCCGTCGGTCCGGCGACGGCGCTCCGCCGGGGACTGCCAGCGCCGTGACGGCGGGCGCCGGCGCCGTGACGGTGGCCGTCGGTGAGGTGACGGCGGGGCCCGGCATGTTCTCCAGGGGCCCCGCCCCGGTTCCGTCCGAGGCCGACCGCCCGCACCCCCGAACCCCCGCACCCCCGAACCGAAGGAGAGCGCGCATGACGATCGCCATCCGACCGGGAAGCACCGTGATGTTCACCGGAGACTCCATCACCGACTGCCGACGCCGCGAGAGCGAGGACGGCCTCGGCTACGGTTACCCGCTGCTGGTCGCCGGAGCCTGGGGGCACCGGCACCCCGACCGCCCGGTGACCTGGCTGAACACCGCGAACGCGGGCGACAAGGTGATGGACCTGCAGGCCCGCTGGCGCAGGGACGTGCTCGACGCGCGCCCGGACGTGCTGTCGGTCCTGGTCGGGGTCAACGACATGGGCTGGCACACCTTCGACCCGAAGGGCTTCGTGATCCCGGCGGAGCGCTTCGAGGCGGACTACGACCGCCTCCTCGCACCGCTCGCCGAGGCGGGCACCCGGCTGATCCTCGTCGAACCGTTCCTGCTGCCGATCCGGGCCGTCGTCGAGGCCGGCGAGGGCCCCGGCGGAGGCGTCGTGCGGATCGGGGAGGAGCAGCGCGACGCGTGGCGCGCCGACCTGGACCCGAAGATCCAGGCCGTCCGCCGGCTCGCCCGCCGGTACGGCGCCCGTCTGCTCGCCGCCGACGGCATGTTCGCCGAACTCGCCACCACGACCGAGCCGGAGCACTGGGCCGCGGACGGCGTCCACCCGACGCCCGCGGGCCACGCCGCACTCGCGGAGGCCTGGCTGCGCCTGGTCGAGTGATCGGGCCCGGGCCCAGCCGCGGGCCTCTACGCTGGCGCCGGGCGCAGACCGCGCCCGGCGCCGGCGCGCGCAGACCCCGGGGGGCCCACGTGATACGCGTACACCACCGCACCTACACCCTGATCCCGTGGCCGTGGCGGGTCATCTCCTGGGCCCAGGCGCCCGAGGGGCTCGAGTTCACCCTGTACGACGTCGACGACCCGGTGCTGCGCGGCGTCGAGGTGCCCGGCACCCCGGAGGAGGCCGCCCGCTGGAAGACGGCCCACGACGCCTACCGGGCGTTGCTGCGCGAGGCCGAGGACGTCGTGCGCCACGCCCACGGCGTGCGCTGCAGGAGCGGCCTCATGGTGGACCTCCGCTCGGTGCGGCTGCGCCGCTACGACCTGATGCCCAACCGGAAGGCCCGCTCCCGGCGGCTGTTCGCCGAGTGCCTGACCCGGATGAGGGCCGCCGAGGAGGCCTACCGCCCGGTCCTCGAGGCGATCGAGGCCCGCCTCCCGCAACCCCCGGCGGACGCGGCCTGAGACCGGGGCCTGAGACCGGGGTCGGGACCCCTGCCGTTCAGACCCTGCAGCCGAAGAAGACCTGCACCTCCCGGATCAGGCCGTCCCGCACGGTGATCGCCTCGACGTTGCGGTACCGTCCGCCGTCGGCGAGCTCGTACTCGTACTGGACGAAGACGAGCTCCCCGTCGACGGGGGTGACGTGCAGCAGCCGCTGCTCCGTGAACCGGTCGGCGGTGGGGAAGCACTGCCGGAAGAACGCGGCCCTGTCGATGCGGTCGTCCTGCGGGCTGGTGAACGTGAAGTCGTCGGCGTACAGCGGCAGGGCGGCCTCCCGGTCCTGCGACCGGTAGCAGCGGAACGCCGCCTCGACGACGCTTGCGGGGCTGGCGTCCATACGATCTCCGTCTGTCGGGTGGGGCGGGTGGAGGAACGCCCCGCCGGGACGAGCGCCCGCGGCGGAGCAGGAGCCCCGGAGACCGAGCGCCCCCGGGGCGGACCCAGCAGAGGTACCTCGCCCGGCGCTCGGCAAACCCGCCGCCCGCGCCGGACGCGGGACCTCGGAACCGGGGCCCTGGGTGCCTCCGACGGACCACGCGGCACCGTGTCGGAGGCACCTGGCAGGATGCCGGTACCGGGCCGGCCGCACGGCCCGACCGGGTCCGGACGAAGGGGGCGCTGATGGCGGCCGAGGTGATCAGGTTCGCGGACCGCACGCAGAGCGTGACGGTGGAGCTGGAGGACAGGCCGGGCCGCGGACGCCGCGACGGCTGGCACGAGGCCGAGATCGTCATCAGGACCGGCTTCGTCACCGCACAGCTGCCACTGCTCCTCACCGGGGCCGACCTCGCGGACCTCGCCGACTTCCTGGCCACCCGCGCCGCGGCCGAGGAGAGCGGCGCCCTGCCGGGCGGCTCCGCCACCGACTGGCCCCAGGCCGGCCGCAGCGCCTACCTGCGGCTGTACGCCGCCGCCCCGTTCGTGGTGGAGATCCGGGACCCGGTGCAGAGCGGGGTCACGGTCAGCGTGCCGCTGCACCTTCGCGACGGCTGGGCCGCCCGCGCCGCCGCCCGGCTCGACGGACTGCGCACCGCGCTGAGCGGCTGAGACCGCGCCCGAGCGCCCGCCCGCGGGCCGCGGCCCCGCCGATGCGGCCGAGCTGCCTCACAGCGGGGTGAGGACGTCCTGGTGCGCGCCGTCGAGGACGAAGCCGTTGTCCCACCGGACCCGCACGGTCACCCGCCTGCCCCGCTCCCGGTGGGCGGCCCATTCCGGCTCCAGGACGGCGATCTGCGCCTCCAGCCGTTCCCGGCTCGCGGCCGGCATGGTGTGCCCGTAGTCCTCGAACAGCGACCTGAGCCGCTGGTACTCGAGGACCTCGTGGCTCTCCGGGAGTTCCCCGTCCACCCGCTCGACGGTGCCCTCGATCCCGGCGCCCAGCGACAGGAACCCGACGACGGCCCCGGTCTCGCCGCTCTCCCCGGCCTCCCCGGGGCCGGCGGCGAACGCCTCGCCGATCCCGATGTCCTCGGCCAGCCTGACGCGTCGGCCTTCCTCCAGGGTCATCCGTCCGCTGCCTCTCGATCGATGGGTCGTGCGCCGGCGCAGCCGGGCTGCGCCCCGCCATTATCCGCCAGGCGCACCACCCGGTCGGGCGATGGATCGCCTGGCATGTCCGCGGCCGGAAAATCGCAGGTCAAAAGGCCTTTTCCGGAGGGCGCAGGGGGTCTAGCATTCCCGTCACGGCAGCCCCTTCACCCCCTCGATCGGCTGCCGAGCAGACCGGCCGCGTCCCCCCCCATGACGGCCGGTGCCTCCCACAGCCGGGGCCCCGGGTTCTCCCCGTCCCCGCGGCCCCGGCTGGTCGGCGGTCACACCGAGGGGGCGTGCGCCGGCGCGAAGCCCCGCGCCCCTGCCCTCCGCTTCCCCCACCACCTCCCGCGGCCGTCGCCGTCGTCCCCCGGCCCCGGGCAGGTCCGCGGGTCAGCGCCCGGCCAGCCGACGGGAGGTGAGCCGGACCTCCGCGAGCTGGGCGGCGGTCAGCCGCCGCGCCTCCCAGATCACCGCGGCCACGTCCGCGGCCCGGGAGTGGAGCGGCGGCAGGTCGTCCGGCAGCCGGACACCGCCGAGCGCGGCGAGATCGCGGGCGGGGACGCCCAGCACGCCCGCGAAGCCGGCCACCAGCTCGGGGGTCGCCTCGACGGTCCCGCGCCCCACCCCGCCGATCGTGGCCGCGGACAGGTAGATCCGGCCGTCGGTCACCGCGTGCAGGGCCTTGGCCGTGTACATCCAGCCGAGGTTGCGGTTGTGCGCGAGCCCCAGCAGCGCCGAGCCGAACCCCGGTGCGTACCGGTGGTGCGGCCGGTCGATCCCGCCCCGCCCGTCCCGCGGTGCCAGGGGTCGGGCCCGGATCGCGTCGAGCAGCGGGCGCCGGTTCGCGGCGGGCATGGCCGCCGTGTCGTGGACGACGGTGCTGATCGACCAGTGCGGCTCGCGGCTGATCGGTGTCAGGTCGTCGGGCACCGGCAGGCCTGCCACTACGAAGAGGTCGGCGGCGTGCAGTCCGAGCACCGGCGCGAGGTCCCGGAGCAGCCGGGCCGCCGGCGGCCGCCCGTCGAGCACGGCCCGCACCTGCGCCGGGTCCGCGCCGGAGGCCGCCGGGAGGCCGGTGACGTCGAGGGCCCGGTGGTCCGTCAGGCGCGCCAGCAGGGCGCCGAATCCCGCTGTTCCCGTCATCCCGTCAGCCTACCGAGCCGCGCGGAGGCCCCCGGGGCGGAGCCGGGACGGTGCCCGCCCGGGCCGGCCCGCCCGGCGGGGACGCGCAGCCGGTGGGCCCGCCCGGGCCGGGACGGCTTTCGCTCAGCCGCCCAGGCGGACCGCGCGGCGTACGTCCTCGGCGTAGGCCGCGGGCTGTTCCCAGGCCGCGAAGTGGCCGCCGGCGGGGTGTTCCACGTAGTCGCGGACGTTCAGGAACGCCTCGGCGTAGCTGCGCGGCTCCGGTTTGAGGTCGTGCGCGAACACGGACAGGACGGTCGGTGTCTCGATCCGGGCGGGGAGGTCGACGGGTTCGGCGTACGTCGCGAAGGAGGTGCCGATCGTGCCGGTGACCCAGTAGGCGCTGACCCAGGTGAGGAGCTCGTCCGCGGTGAAGGCCGGCCCGTCGGACCAGGACTCCAGCTTCTCGACGATCCAGGCCGCGAGGCCGGCGGGGGAGTCGCCGAGGGCGACCGCGAGCGTGTTCGGCCGGGTCGACTGTTCCGCGATGTACCCGCCCTCCGTCCGGAACCACCGGGCCGAGCGGCGGAGGTGGTCCGCCGCGTCGGGTGCGAGCCGGGCCGGGTCCGCGGTGAGCGCGCGTTGCGGGGCGGTGTTGGTGAGGTGCAGGGCGGCCACCCGGTCGGGGTGGCGGGCCGCGAGGAGTTCCGCGACGGTGCCGCCCACGTCGCCGCCGGAGAGCGTGTACCGCGGGTGTCCGAGTTCCTCCAGCGCGTCGGCGACGATCCCGGCGATCCGGTCGGCCGACATGCCGGGCGTGGTCAGCGGGGCCGCGAAGGGGAAGCCCGGTAGCGCGGGAACCACCACGTGCAGGTCCGTGAGCAGCGGCAGGACGCGCTCGAACCGCAGCACCGAGTCAGGCCAGCCGTGCAGCAGCACGACCACGGGGGCTCCGGGATCCGTGGACCGCTGGTGGATCACGCGCAGTTCGGTGCCGCCCGCCCGCAGCGTCCGCCAGGGGAGTTCGTGGATGCGGCGCTCGTGGACGGCCCAGTCGTAGCCGTGCTCCCAGTGGGCGAGCAGTGCGTCGAGCCGGGTGCCGCCGATGCCACGTGTCGCGTCGTCGCTCCACGGGGTGGCGACGCGCCGCGTCCGGTGGAGCCGTTCCCTGATGTCGTCGGTCATGTGTATGAGCGTACACATCATGTGTATGCTCGTACACATGACTTTGCGCAACGCGACCGCCACCCGGCAGCGGATCCTGGAACACGCCAGGGGCCAGTTCGCCCGGCACGGGTACGCCGCCGTCACCGTCAAGGGCGTGGCCGATGCGGCGGGCGTGTCGCCGAACCTCATCACGCGGTACTTCGGCGGCAAGGACGGCTTGTTCCTGGCGGCGACCGAGGTGGGGATCCCGGTCCCCGACTCCTTCGACGGCGACCGGTCCGGGCTCGGCGAGCGCCTCGCGGCGAACATCGTCCGGCGCTGGTTCGGCGCCGCCGGGGAGGACCCGCTGCTCGTGCTGCACCGCGCCTCCGGTGAACGACCGGCGGCGGCGGAGGCGCTGGCCGCCTTCCTCGACGCCAACTCCCTGGAGCCGTTGCACCGTTACCTGCGTGACAGTGGTCTGGACGACGCGGAGGCGGGCCGCCGGGCCGCGGCGATCGACGCCTTCGTCCTCGGCGTTTCCACCCGCCGCCGGATCCTGCGCTCCGACCTCGGCGACCCCGACGACCTGCGGGCCTGGCTGGCTGCGGCCATCCAGCGCCTCGCCGACGGCTGAGGTCGCGGGCGCCGCGGGGGTTCCGCGGTCCGAGCGCCAGGCCCGGGCCCGGCCGAGTCCCGGCGGCCGCACCCCTCCGGCGCACCCCTCCGGCTGAATCCCTCCGACTGCGCCTCCCCGGCCGAACCCCTCCGGCCAACGCGCGGAGTCGATCGTATGAACATCATCTGAAGCGGCGTCATGGTGGGTGACGGCTCCCTAGGCTGCGGCCGTCCGCCCCGATCACTCCAGCCCGAGAGACCCCACCATGCTCATCCTGTCCCTGCTGCTCCTGGCCGTCGGCATCAGCCTGCTCATCCTGCGGTGGCGCAGGATCGGCTCCTGGCCGGTCGCCCTCGGCGGCATCCTCACCGGCGTCCTCGGGCTGCTGCTGGGGCTCACGACCTTCGTGCACGTGGTCGAGCCGACCGAGGTCGCGGTGCCCACCAGCCTCGGCAAGGTCGGCCGCACCTGGCAGCCCGGGCTCCACTTCAAGTCGCCGCTGACCGACGTGACCACCTTCTCGACCCGCCCCGCCGACCTCGACCTGACCGGTGACTCCACCGTCGAGGTCCGCTCCTCCGAGGGCGGCGTGCTGTACGCCGACCTCACCGTCAAGTGGTCGATCGACCCGGAGCACACCGCGGAGCTGTTCCGGCTGGCCGGCAGTGCCGAGGCCGTCCAGCAGCGCCTGGTCTACCCGGACAGCCGGGAGATCGTCCGCAACGTCTTCGCCCGCCACACCAGCGTCGAGGGCTACTCCTCCCAGCGGGAGGCGATCAGCTCCGAGATCGACAAGCTGATCACCGCCCGGCTGGCCCCGCGCGGCATCCTCGTCAACGGCGTCAACCTGCGCAACGTCCGCCCGAGCGACGGCCTGCAGAAGGCCATCGACCAGAAGATCCAGCAGGACCAGGCCACCGCCCAGGCGGAGGCGGCCGTGCGCACGGCCAAGGCCGAGGCCGACAAGCGCAAGATCGAGGCGGACAGCACCGCCGCCGCCAACGCCGCGATCGCCAACTCGCTCACCGACAAGATCCTGCTGAGCCAGTGCATCGACGCCTTCAAGGCCGCGGCCGAGAAGAACCCCGTCTACGCTAGCCCCTGCGGAGCCAACGGCACGCCCGTCATCGTGGACGGCACCAAGCGCTGAGCGGCGTGCGCCGGACCGGACGGGCTCGCAGCCCGGTGCCCGTCCGGTCCGGCGGTCCGACCGTCAGCGGGCCCGGTGCTCGGCGGCCGAGGCCTGCTCCTGCAGCAGCGCGGATATCTGGTTGACGTCGTCGAAGATCCCGATGAAGCTCGGGATGTCCGGGCTGGCCGCGCCGGTGACACCGATGTAGAAGAGGTGCAGGCAGCCGTCGTCGGTCTGCAGGTAGCCGGCCTCCTCCTGGGCGCCGACCGCGATCTGCTGGTTGAGCTCGTCGATCCCCAGGGTGGTGCCCGGCTTGGCGAAGACCTTGCCCTTGGCCGGGCAGTCGGTGGTGCAGGAGATGCCGTTGCTGCCGTCGACCCCCAGGATCGGCAGGGACAGCCGGAAGGCGTCCGCGTCGGGGGTGCCGAGCCAGTAGGCCAGGAGCTGGTCCAGGCCGATCGGGGTGGCCCGGTTCGATGCCACGCCGCCGCGCCCGTCGGCGAGCTGGAACTGCTTGGGGTCGACGTGCGCGACGTCGGTGAGGAAGCCGTGCTCGATCCCGAAGGCGTCGAAGCAGTTGCGGCTGCCCTGGACGACGGCCATGTTGCACAGGGCCAGGTTGGCGCCGAGGTTGTGGCTGACCTTCAGGATCAGCTTGGCGTACTGGCTGTACGGCGGGGAGACGTACGCCGCCACCTGCGGGTCGCCGGTGTAGTCGGCGGGCAGGGCGTCCTGCGGGTTGGGGCCGGTCGGCTCGGCGGTGACGGTGACGCCGGCGCGGGCGAGCGCCTCGATCAGCGCGGTGCGGGCGAAGGCGTTCGGGTCCTGGATGTTCGAGACCCGCAGCAGGGGCTGGGCGTCTGCGGCGATCGTGCCGGAGAGGGCGATCCGGGTGCCGTCGGGGGAGGCGGAGACCTGGACGTCGGTCGGGCCGCCGGCCTCCACCGTCCGGACGGTGGAGCTGACCTGGTACGGCGCCACCTGCGGGCGCCACATCAGCTGGGCGGGTTGCCCGGCGGCCGTCGGGGTGGTGAGCAGGTCGATGAGGTTGTCGTTGATGATCAGCGGGGTGGGCTGCGGGTCCAGCGCCGGGGGAGTGAACATCCGGGGGTCGACGATCACGTCGCCGTCGACCCGGGTGATGCCCGCGTCGTGCACCTGCCGGGCGATCTGGTTCAGCCCGGCGAGCGGGTTCTCGGGGGTGAGGCCGGCGCCGGGCAGGCCGGCCTCGGATCGTCGGTCTCATGCGTTCCGCCGTTTCTGGGGTCGTGGAACCCCGGGTCGAGGAGGCGGCCCCGGGCTGTCGGACCGGGCCCGACGCCGGCCCGCGGCCCGCGGCGCGCGGGCCGCAGGCCCCGGGCACGGACGCCGGGGCGCTCACGGCGGAATCGTAGGGACGCCGGAGTCGTGGTCCGGGCTGTCCGGGGCACGGTGACGGCGTGTGGGCCGAACATCATCCGGTCGGACGATCGCCGCGGGTGCTCGTGGGGTCACCGGTCAGGGTGCACTCCGGCGGCGCACCGCGCGTTCGGCGGGGCCGCGAACGGATCACGCCCTAGCGTGACCCGGGACCGATCCGGGCGGGACCGCCGTCGGGATCCAGGCCCTACGGAGACATCGTGACCACGACCGCCGGCCTCGCCGCGCTCACCGGGGACTACGTCCTCGACCCCACCCACACCCGGATCGGCTTCGTCGCCCGCCACGCCATGGTGACCAAGGTCCGCGGTGCGTTCCACCAGTTCGAGGGCACGGCCCACCTGGACGGCTCCGACCCGTCCCGCTCGACCGGCCAGGTGGTGATCAAGGCCGAGAGCATCGACACCGGAGTCGAACAGCGCGACCAGCACCTGCGCACCAACGACTTCCTCGACGCCCCCGCCTTCCCCGACATCACCTTCCGCAGCACCGCGGTCGAGCGGCACTCGGACACCGAGTACCGGGTCACCGGCGACCTCACCATCAAGGACGTCACCCGCCCGGTCTCCATCGACTTCGAGTACACGGGCAACGCCGTCGACCCGTACGGCAACCTGCGGGTCGGCCTGGAGGGCTCGGTGACCATCTCCCGCAAGGAGTTCGGGGTGACCTGGAACGCGGCCCTGGAGGGCGGCGGCGTCCTGGTCGGCGACAAGGTCGTCCTGGAGTTCGACATCTCCGCGATCAAGCAGGGCTGACGGCGCGGGCGGCGCTCCGCGGCACGGACCCCGCCGTCCGGGCCGCACGCCGCTCCGTCACCCCCGGCGGGGGAGTCCGGCACCGACCGGCCTCCCCCGCCGCGCTCTCCCCGGCCCCGCCGCCGCTACAGGTCGAAGGCCGCCACCACCGGTGAGTGGTCGGAGGGCCTGTCGTGCGGCGCGGCCGGCCGGGCCTCCAGGACGTTGGGCAGCTTGCCGCCACCGGTGGACACCGTCCGGAACCCCGCCAGCAACGAGTGGCTGATCAGGACGTGGTCGATGAGCTCGTGCTGGCCCTCGAAGACGCGGGAGAACCCGCCCTGTTCGAGGATCCTGGGGGCGAGGTTCCACAGGCGCTCGGCGTCGCCGCGGTCGGGGCGGTCGAAGCCGCCGGTGCCCAGCTGGGAGCCGGGCGGCCCGTAGAGGATCTGGGTGGTGGCGGCCTGCCACTCGTCGTTGAGGTCGCCCAGCACGACGACGTCGTGGGTCCGGCCGTCGCCCTGGAGCAGCTCGTCGGCCAGGGCGCGCACGGTGACGGCCTCGGCGGTGCGGCGGAAGAGCGCGTAGGCCTCGTAGCGGGCCCGCAGGCGCTCGTCGGCGGTGCTGTGCTGCCCGTCGGGGAAGGTCAGCAGCTTCGACTTGAGATGGCAGACGGCCACCTGGAGGCTCCGGCCCGGGGCGGGTTCCACCCGTACGGCCAGGGCGCCCCGACCCATCTCGCCGGTCTCGTTGCCGGGCACGCCGTCGTCCTCGACCTGGACGGGGCGGAGGTGGCCGGGGAAGTCCTTGCGCTGCCGGACGTCCAGCAGGGGGAAGCGGCTGATGACGCCGACCCGGATGCCGCGCGGGTCGGGGTGGTCCGACAGGGCGGTGTGCCAGGTGCCCGGCAGCTGGGCCACCAGGTCGTCCAGCGGCTCCTGGCCGCCCACCTCCTGCACCCCCAGCAGGTCCGGGCCGATCTCGGTGATGACGCCGGCCAGGGCCTCGACCTTGGCGTCGTACGTCGCCTGGTCCTTGGCCGCGCACGTGCCCGCGCCGGGCGGGCTGCCGGCCGGCAGGGGGCGGCAGAAGTTCTCCAGGTTCCAGGTCCCGATGATCGTGCTCATGGCCGCTCCCGGCAGGTTCTCGGTCAGCACCGCGCCGACCCGTCCCCGCCGTTATCCCCTCGGCCGCGGCCGGCCCCGGACGACGCGCCGGGCGCCGCCGTCCCGTTCACCCGCAGGCAGGCGCCGCGGAGCATCCCTGGTCCGGAGCGGGGCGTTCCGCGGGCGGCCCGCGCCGGAGCCCCGCCGCGCGCACGACGTACGATCGCGGTCGGCGACCACTCGGAGGGGGACGGGCCATGAGCACGATCGGGGTCTACCTGGCGCATCCGCGGCCGGGCAGTTTCAACCACGCGCTGTACGAGGCGGTGGTGGACGAACTGCGGGGGCGCGGCTGCGAGGTGCGGGCCCACGACCTCCACGCGGAGGGCTTCCCGCCGCTGCTGACCGCCGAGGAGACCGGCACGGTGGACGCGGCGGACCCGTCCGCCGACCCCGTGCTCGCCCTGCACCGGGCCGAGGTGGCCACCCTGGACGGCCTCGTGCTGATCCACCCCAACTGGTGGGGCATGCCGCCCGCCGTCCTGGTCGGCTGGGTGCAGCGGGTGCTGGCCCCCGGCGTCGCCTACAAGCTCGGCACGGCCGACGGCGAACCGGCCGGGCTCCTGCGGGCCGGGCGGGCCCTGGTGCTGAACACCTCGGACACGCCCGAGGCCCGGGAGCGCGACGAGTTCGGCGACCCGCTCGAGCGGGTGTGGGCGGCCTGCGTGCTGCCGTACGTCGGCGTCACCGACGTCCGGCGGACGGTGTTCCGCACCGTCACCGACGCGCCCGCCGCCGAACGCGCCGACTGGCTCCGCCAGGCGCGCGAGCAGGCCGCCGCCCTGATCGGCTGACGCCCCGCCCGGCGGGCGCCGCCGCTCCGGGCCGGGGCGGCGGTCAGCCGCGCACGTGCAGGCCGAAGCCCGTGCGGCCCGCGGGCTCCAGGCCCTCCTTCAGGTGCAGCGAGGGGATCTCGTAGTCGCCGAAGTTCTGCGGCCGGTACGCGATCGGCTCGGTCGACTCCAGGGTGAGCAACCGCTGCTCCCAGGCCCCGGCGACGGCCGGGTAGTCCTCGTCGGTGATCCGGTCGGCGCCGTACACGACGAACGGCGGCAGCACCTCGATGCCCGGGTAGTAGAGGATGCCGTGCTGGAACGGGAACAGCAGGTCGTCGACGGGGCCGTTGATCCCGCGGGCGCCGTAGTGGGACTGCGGGCCGCCGACGGTCACCGACAGCAGGGCCCGCCGGCCCGCGAGGGTGCCCTCGCCGAAGCGCTCGCCGTACTTGGTGGCGCTGTGTTCGCCGACGCCGTACGCGAAGCGGTAGGTGAACACCCGGTCCACCCAGCCCTTGAGGATCGCGGGCATCGTGTACCACCACAGCGGGAACTGGAAGACGATCGTGTCGGCCCAGAGCAGCTTCTCCTGCTCGGCGCGGACGTCCGGGCCGAGCGTTCCCCGCTCGAAGGCCCGGCCGGAGTCCAGCGGGACCTTCAAGGGGTTCGAGGCTTCGGGGCCGTAGTCCGCGGCGTCCACCACCGCCTTCCAGTTCATGGCGTACAGGTCGCTGACGCGCACCTCGTGCCCGGCGGTCTCCAGGGTGGACACCGCGAGGTCCTTCAGCGAGCCGTTGAGCGACTTCGGCTCGGGGTGGGCGTGGACGATCAGCGTCTTCACGGGAACTCCTTCGGATCGGATGCCCCGATTCTGGGCGCCCCGCGGCCCGGTGTTCAGGGCCGCGACTTCCGTAGGACCGGACTTCCTGGTACTGGCAGGACCACCCTCACGGGGCGCGGCCGCCGCCATACTCGGGGCATGGACGATCTTGCGGGTTTCCTTCGGACGAGGCGTTCCCGGGTCGACCCGGCGGTCGTCGGCATCCCCGTCGACAGCCGCCGCCGGGTGGAGGGGCTGCGCCGCGAGGAGGTCGCGCACCTGTCCGGAGTGAGCGTGGACTACTACGTGCGCCTGGAGCAGGGCCGCGCGACCCAGCCGTCCGAGCAGGTCCTCGACGCGCTGGCCCGGGTCCTCGACCTCGACGAGACCGAGCGCGACCACCTCCACCGGCTGGCCCGGCAGCGCCGCCGCCGGGCCAGGACGCCGGGCGGCCGGGTCCGTCCGGAGCTGCTGCGCGTGCTCAACCTGGTCACCGGCGCACCCGCGCTGATCATGGACCACCGCCTGGACGCCCTCGCCGGGAACCGGCTCGCCGGGCTCCTCTTCGGCCGACCGATGCCGGGCCTCAACATCGCCCGGCACATCTTCCTCGACGAGGCGGAGCACGGTCTCTACGCGGACTGGGAGAACTGCACCCTCGACGTGGTGGGGCACCTGCGCCTGGCCGTCGGCAAGTACCCCGACGACCCCCGCCTGGCCTCGCTCGTCGGCGAGCTGGCCATGGGCAGCGAGCGCTTCCGCCGCCTCTGGGCCCGCGCCGACGTGCGGGCCCGCACCCACGGGCGAAAGGCGTACCGGCACCCGCTGGTCGGTCTGCTGGAACTGCACCAGGAGAACTTCACGCTCCCGGACGAGTCGGGCATGGAGGTGGTGGTGCTGTCCGCGCCCCCCGGGAGCCCCGCCGAGGACGGGCTCCGCCTCCTCGACCGCCTCGGCACGGACGACGACACCCCTCCCGCCGCGGCACCCGCAGACCCCGCCCCCGTCGCCGCCCCCGTCGCCGAGCCCCGCGACCAGGTCTGACCGGCCCCGCGACCGGGTCCGACCGGCCGGGACCCGTGGTCGGTGGACGGGGCCGTTCGGCTGGACCTCGCGGCGTGGCGGGCCGGAGGGCGGGGTCGGGCGGAGCCGTGCCGGGCTACCGTCGAGCGGTCCGTCCCGTCCCGTTCGTCCCCGTTCCGGGAGAGTGATGCCGGGTATCCGCAGCTTCCGCTCACGGTGGCTCACCGCCGCCGCGGGCCTGTTGGTGTTCGCGTCGGGCCTGGTGGGTTGCGGGAGCAGCGCGCAGGGCGGCCCGGTCACGCTGAACTGGTACAACTTCCCTGACGACTCGGGGGCGTTGCAGCAGGCCGCCGACCGCTGCGGTCAGCAGTCCGGCGGCCGGTACAGCATCAAGTACAACAAGCTGCCGCGCGGCGCCGACGGGCAGCGGCAGCAACTGGTGCGCCGGATGGCCGCGCACGACGCCGAGGTGGACGTCCTGGGGCTGGACGTGACCTGGCCGGCGGAGTTCGCGCAGGCGGGCTGGATCCGGGAGTGGACCGGGGCGATGAAGGACCGGGCCACCGCGGACACCCTCGCGGCGGCGGTGCGGACCGCGACCTGGCAGGGGCGGCTGTTCGCGGCGCCGTACAACTCGAACACCCAACTGCTCTGGTACCGGGACGACCTGGTCCCCGACCCGCCGAAGACCTGGGCGGAGATGCTGGCGCAGGCGGACGCGCTGGCGAAGCAGGGCAAGCCGCACTACGTGGAGATCCAGGGCGCGCAGTACGAGGGCCTGACGGTCTGGTTCAACACCCTGATCACCAGCGCGGGCGGGTCGATCCTCACCCCGGACGCGCAGGCCCCCTCGCTCGGTCCGCCGGCGGTGCAGGCCGCACAGGTGATGCACGACACCGCGACCTCGGCGGCCGCCGACCCCTCGCTGCCCAACCAGATGGAGGACCAGAACCGGCTGGCGATGGAGTCGGGGACGGCCGCGTTCGAGCTCAACTACCCGTTCGTCTACCCGTCCATGAAGAGCAACCAGCCCGAGTTGTTCCAGCACTTCCGCTGGGCGCCCTACCCGTCGGTGCTGCCCGGCCGGCCGGCGACCGTCACGATCGGCGGCATCGACCTGGCCGTCGGCGCGTACAGCCGGCACCCGGACCTCGCGTTCGAGGCCACCCTGTGCCTGCGGGACCGGGAGAACCAGCTCACCAACGCGCTGAAGGGCGGCCTGCCGCCGTCGCTGCGCAGCCTCTACCAGGCGGCCGAGCTCACCGAGAGCTACCCGTTCGCGGCCGACGTGCTGACCGCGCTGGACAACGCCAGCGTCCGGCCGCAGACCCCCGCCTACCAGAACGTGTCCATCGCCATCTCGCACACCCTCTCACCGCCCGCCGACATCCGCCCGGAGAGCAGCGTGGCCGACCTCCGCGGGCAGATCGAGGCCGCCCTCGGCTCCAAGGGGCTGATCCCGTGACACCTGCCACCGCACTCGGCGACCAGGCCGGGAAGAAGAAGAGCGCGGGGCATTCCGAGGGCGCCCGCCAGGAGCGCCGGCTGGGACTGCTGCTGTGCGCGCCCGCCGCCGTCGTGATGCTGGCGGTCACCGCCTACCCGATCGCCTACGCGGTCTACCTCTCGCTCCAGCGCTACGACCTGCGCTTCCCTCAGCAGGCCCACTGGGTGGGGCTGTCCAACTACGGTGCGGTGCTCAGCTCGCCGTTCTGGTGGCAGGCGCTGTGGGTGACGGTGCTGATCACGGTGGTCTCGGTGGTGATCGAGCTGGTGCTCGGCATGGCGCTCGCCCTGGTGATGCACCGTACGGTGTTCGGCCGCGGGACCGTCCGGACGGCGGTGCTGATCCCGTACGGCATCGTCACCGTGGTCGCCGCCTACTCCTGGCAGTACGCCTGGACGCCCGGTGTCGGCTACCTCGCCGCACTCCTGCCGGAGGGCAGCGCCCCGCTGACCGACCAGTGGCAGGCGATCGGCCTGATCATCCTGGCGGAGGTGTGGAAGACCACGCCGTTCATGGCCCTGCTGCTGCTCGCGGGCCTGGCGCTGGTCCCCGAGGAGACCGTCCGGGCCGCCATGGTCGACGGCGCGACGTTCTGGCAGCGGCTGCGCCTGGTGATCCTGCCGCTGATGAAGCCGGCGATCCTGGTCGCCCTGCTCTTCCGCACCCTGGACGCGTTCCGCGTCTTCGACAACATCTACGTGCTGACCGGCGGCTCCAACGACACCGGTTCGGTGTCGATCCTCGGCTACGACAACCTCTTCACGGCTCTGAACCTGGGCATCGGGTCGGCGATCTCGGTCCTGATCTTCCTCTGCGTGGTGGTCATCGCCGTCGTCTTCATCAAGGTCTTCGGCGCCGCCGCGCCGGGCGGCGAACCGGAGCGCAGATGAGCAGCCACACCCGCACCCTGTCGAGCTGGGGCGTCGCCAACCTGATCGTCGTCCTGTACGCGCTGTTCCCGGTGTGGTGGATCGTGGCGCTCTCCTTCAAGACGCCGAGCACGCTCACCGACGGCGACTTCATCCCGCGCGAGTGGACCTGGGAGAACTACCGGGGCATCTTCCAGACCTCCGAGTTCACCCGCGCCCTGATCAACTCGATCGGCATCTCGGTGATCGCCACGACCATCGCGGTCGTCCTCGGCACCATGGCCGCCTACGCGGTGGCGCGGCTGCGCTTCCCCGGCAAACGGCTGCTGATCGGCGTCTCGCTGCTGATCGCCATGTTCCCGCCGATCTCGCTGGTTTCGCCGCTGTTCAACATCGAGCGCGTGCTGGGGATCTTCGACACCTGGGCGGGCCTGATCATCCCGTACATGACCTTCTCGCTGCCGCTGGCGATCTACACGCTGTCGGCGTTCTTCCGGGAGATCCCCTGGGACCTGGAGAAGGCGGCCAAGGTGGACGGCGCCACCCCGTGGCAGGCCTTCCGGCTGGTGATCGCCCCGCTGGCGGCGCCCGGCGTGTTCACCACGGGCATCCTCGTCTTCATCTTCTGCTGGAACGACTTCCTGTTCGCGATCTCGCTGACCTCGACGACCTCGGCCAGGACCGTCCCGGCCGCCATCGCCTTCTTCACCGGCAGCTCGCAGTTCCAGCAGCCGACCGGATCCATCGCCGCCGCGGCGGTGGTCATCACCATCCCGATCGTGATCTTCGTCCTGCTGTTCCAGCGCCGTATCGTCGCCGGCCTCACCGCCGGCGCAGTCAAGGGATGAGACCGCCCCACCGGGCGGACCAGGAAGGCGGACCGTGGCCGAGATCGTCCTCGACGGCATCACCAAGCGCTACCCCGACGGCGCGCTCGCCGTCCACCACTTCGACCTCACCATCGCCGACGGGGAGTTCGTCATCCTGGTCGGACCGTCCGGCTGCGGAAAGTCCACCACCCTGAACATGATCGCCGGGCTGGAAGACATCACCGAGGGCACCCTGCGGATCGGCGGACAGGTCGTCAACGACCGCGCCCCCAAGGACCGCGACATCGCCATGGTGTTCCAGAGCTACGCGCTCTACCCGCACATGACCGTCCGGGAGAACATGGGCTTCGCGCTGCGCCTCGCCAAGGTCGACAAGGCGACCATCGCGGCCAAGGTCGAGGAGGCCGCCGGCATCCTCGACCTGACCCAGCACCTCGAGCGCCGCCCGGCCAACCTCTCCGGCGGCCAGCGCCAGCGGGTCGCGATGGGCCGGGCCATCGTCCGGGACCCCAAGGTGTTCCTGATGGACGAGCCGCTGTCCAACCTCGACGCCAAGCTCCGGGTCCAGATGCGCACCCAGATCGCCGCCCTCCAGCGACGCCTGGGCACCACCACCGTCTACGTCACCCACGACCAGGTCGAGGCCATGACCCTCGGCGACCGGGTGGTCGTCATGCGCGCCGGTGTCGTCCAGCAGGTCGGCGAGCCGCAGCACCTCTACGACGCGCCGGCGAACCTCTTCGTCGCCGGCTTCATCGGCTCGCCCGGCATGAACTTCCTCGCCGCGACCGTCGAACAGGGCGCCCTGCGCACCTCCCTCGGCGACCTCCCCCTGGACGACCGCACGCGCCGCGTCCTGGAACGGGCGGACGCGCCGCGGGACGTCATCGTGGGGATCCGCCCCGAGGACTTCGAGGACGCCGACCTCGTCGACGACCACGGTGCGGGCCCGCACTTCACCGTCACCGTGGACGTGCGCGAGTCCGTCGGCTCCGACGTGTTCGTGCACTTCGCCGAGACCGGCGGGCCCGCCCACGCCGAGGAACTCGCCGAGCTCGCCGCCGACTCGGGCCGGGCCGACACCGGGATGAGCGAGCACCACGTCGTCGCCCGGCTGAACCCCGCCACCCGCGCGGCCGAGGGCGCCCGGCTGGACCTGCGGATCGACGCCTCCCGCATGCACGTCTTCGACCCCCGCAACGGCGTCAACCTGACCAGGCCCGACCAGCCGGCGACCTGACCAGGCCCGACCAGACGGCGACCTGAGGCCCGTGACCCTCGGCCGCCGGGGAGGGCCGGCCCGCCCGACGGCGGCGCGGCACGCGGGCAGGCATGAAGTCCGGGGGCGGGGGCACACGGTAGTCCGATCGGGTCGGAGTCGAACGAGGGGAGAAGACCGTGACGATCCTGTGGGCCCTGGTCGCAGGCCTGGTGGTGGGTCTGCTGGCGAAGCTCGTGCTGCCGGGCCGTCAGCCCGTCCCGCTGTGGCTGACCGTCCTCGTCGGCGCGGCGGGTGCCGTGCTCGGCAATGCCGCGGCGTCCTACTTCGGGGTGCGGCACACCGGCGGCATCGACTGGATCCGGCACCTGCTGCAGGTCGGCGTGGCGGCGGTGCTGATCGCGCTGGTGTCGCCCGCCTACGCGGGCCGGCGGCGCTGAGCCGGAGTGGTGAGTCTGTGCGCTGAGCTTTACGTGCTGAGTCTGTGTGCTGAGCCGACGCGCTGAGTCGACGCGCTGAGTCGACGGGCTGAGTCGACGCGCTGAGTCGGCCGTTCGGCCGGAGGACCCGAGGAGTGCCCTCGGGTCCTCCGGCCGAACGTGTTCGCAGGCGGGCGCCCGGAGGGCGCTCACGGCAGCTTCCTCCCGGCGTCCGTCGAGAGCTTCTCCGCCGGCTTGCCCCGGCCGCGACCGGGGACGGTCGATCAGGGACACCGGACCGCCGTTACCTCCCGTGACCTGGGAGGTCGTAACCTTCCTGGGACGCGTCCGTGGGACGAACGGGCGGAGTGACGGGTGACGGACACGCCCCGGCGCGCTGGTCCGCCGCCCGCGCGGGCACCGGAGCGGGAACCGCCGGACCGTACACGGCGTACTTCCCTCCCGGGGATCAAGAGCGAGGCGGGGGAACAGTGCCAGAGGGGATCGCGGAGTTGAGGGAGACGAACGGGCCGGCGCAGCTGCTCCAGGAGCTGAAGAGCCGGTCGGGGCTCAGCTACGGCGTGCTGGCGAAGAGGCTGCACCTGAGCACCTCGACGCTCCACCGCTACTGCAACGGCGATGTGACGCCGACGGAGTTCGCCCCGCTGGACCAGCTCGCGCGGCTGTGCAAGGCGACGCCGGCCGAGCTCGTCGAGCTGTACCGCCTCTGGGTCGTCGCCGATGCGATGCGGGGGAGCAAGGCGCCCAGCGCCGCCCCCGTGCCGGCGGCGGTGGACGCGGACGAGGGCCCGGCGGCCCGGGAGGCGGACGCGGGGGCGACGACGGGAGTGGTCACAGCGGCAGAGCCCGCGGAGGCGGCCGCGGGCAGGGGAGGCGTGGGGGAGGTCGAGCCCGCCTCCGGCACCGAGCCCGTCGACGCCCCGGCCGTCGTCGGTGCGGACCCGGGCCGCGGCCCCGTCGTACCGCGCCGCTGGCACGTCCGTCACCGGGGCGTGCTCGCCGCGGTGACGGCCACCGCGGTGCTGGCCACCGTCGGAGCCGTCGCCGCCGGTCTGAAGGCGCACACCGACGCCGCCACGCCGCCGGCCCGGGCCGAGGGCGTCACGCCCTCCGCCGGACCCTCGACCCCGGGCGTCCACGACGTGCCGTCCGCCCCCGGCTCCCCGCCGCCCGCCGTCGGTGCCGACGTGCTCCCGTCGGGGCCGGCCGGCGGGACCGACCCGGCCCCGATCACCGTCTCGGTCGCGCCGGCCGGCTGGGACTCCGCCTGCGACCAGTACGTGGTGAACCGCCCGCCGTCCGAGGTCCCCCGGCCGCCCGCCGTGCAGGACGTGAAGGGCTGGGCCGCCGGGGTCGGTGCCGTTCCCGGCCACTACCAGGCGATCAACCTCACCGTGCAGGGCACCGGCAAGGACACCGTGGTGCTGACGGCCCTCAACGTCCGGATCGTCCGGAGCGCGGCCCCGCTCGCCTGGAACGCCTACTCCATGGGCGAGGGCTGCGGCGGCGGGGTCGAAGTCCACTCCTACGACCTCGACCTGGACGCGGCCCGCCCCCGTCCGGTCGTCACCGATGGCAGCAAGGGCCTGCCGGTCAAGGTCAGCGAGGGCGACCCGGAGGTCATCGAGGTCACCGCCGAGACCACCGCCCACGACGTGACCTGGTACCTGGAACTGGAGTGGACCAGCGGCAACCGGAAGGGGACCTTTCCGGTCGACCTGGGCCATGGCACGCCGTTCCACACCAGCGCGATCAAGGGCCGGCCGCAGTACGTCTACCCGATCGGCGGCAAGGCCTGGGAGCCGAGCCCGTACCGGCGGTGACGGCGGCGCGGCGCGCCCTCGCCCCGGGCCGGGCGTCGGCACGAGGCGAGGAGCGGCCTTCCGGGGGCTCCGGGAGTGCTGGGCGGAAAACCGGGTGCACCGGGGGAGCGGAGCGCGTTACCCTCGGTCCCATGAACGTCACCGGCCCGAACACCGCTACCGCGCGAGCGACCAGCTCGCCGGTTGCCGCCGCCTGACGTACCCCTCACCCCCCCGGCGACCGGACACGGTCCGCCGGTGGTGGCCCCGAGGCGTTCCCTCCTCGGCCCCGATGATCGCGTGGACCAGTCCTCCGGCGCCCCACCACGGCCCACGCGAAGGAGCCACCCCCATGAACACCGACCGACTCGTCCGCACCTTCATCGAGTACTACGAGGAGCGGGGCCACCACCGGATCACGGGCTCGACCCTGCTGCCCCCGCCCGGCGACCCGGTGCTGTTCACCACCTCCGGCATGCACCCCCTCACGCCCCACCTGGAGGGGCGCCCGCACCCGCTCGGCAGGCGGCTCGTCAACGTCCAGCGCTGCCTGCGCACCACGGACCTCGACGAGGTCGGCGACCGTACCCACCTGACCGTCTTCGAGATGCTCGGCACCTGGTCCCTCGGCGACTACGAGGGCCCGCAGAGCCTCGACTGGGGCTACGGGCTGCTCACCGACGGCTTCGGCATCGATCCCGGCCTGCTCCACGTCACCGTCTTCGGAGGCGACGACCAGGTCGGTCCGGACACCGGCTCGCTGGAGCTGTGGCAGGACCGCGGCGTGCCCGTCGAGCTCACCGTCGAGGACAACTGGTGGTCCAACGGGCCGACCGGCCCCTGCGGTCCGGACTCGGAGATCTTCCTGTGGACCGGCGACACCCCGCCGCGGTCGACGCCCACCCAGGACGACCGCTGGGTGGAGGTGTGGAACCACGTGATGATGCGCCACCGGCGCCTCGAGGACGGCACGCTCGTGCCGCTGCCCCAGCGCAACATCGACACCGGACTCGGCCTGGAACGGCTCTCCTCGCTGCTGCAGGGCCGGTCGTCGGTCTTCGAGTGCGACGTCTTCGACCCCTGGCGCCACCACGTCCCCACCGTGTGGCGGCTGGACGAACCGTCACTGCGGCTGGTCTGCGACCACCTGCGCTCGGCCGTCGTCGTCATCGGCGACGGCGTCCGCCCGACCAACACCGGCCGCGGCTACGTGCTGCGCCGACTGGTGCGCCGGGTGCTCACCGTGCTCCGCCGGGACGACCCGCAGCGCGGCCTCGGCGACCTGCCGGTCGAACTGGTCCGGCACACCCTGGACCGCTTCCGCCAGGACGTCGACCCGGAGCAGGTGCGCCAGGTCCTGCTCGACGAGGAGCGCCGCTTCGGCCGTCTCCTGGAACGCGGCCGCCAGGTGCTCTCCCGGCCCCGCTTCCGCGGCCCGCTGACCGAGGACGACCTCCACTACCTCCACGACACCCACGGCCTGCCGCGCGACCTCGTCCTGAACCTGCGGACGCGGTGACGGCGCGGCGCCCGGCGGTGTGGCCGTGCGCGGTGGATCCCCGGTGACGGAGGCGGGATCCACCGCGCGGCGGGGGCGTGCAGCCGCCGTGCGCACGCCGGGTCCGCGGCCGGCGGCGGGGGCGTAGGGTCGGGCGAACCGGCAGGTCAGCGGCCGGTGGCCGGTGCCGGCGTTGGGCCGTCCGGGTGGTGGACTGGTTCGGCGGGGCCGGGTACGGGGCAGAGCCTCCGGCATGACGACTCCTTCGGCCAGGCACTCGCGGCGCCGGCAGCACCGTCCGACCGCCCCCGTGCGCACCCCCGCCGCACACACCGCCGCCGCCGTCCACACCCCCGCCGCCGGGCCTGCGGCCCCAGTCCCGCTGCGCGTCCAGAAGCCGTCGGCGCCGCCCCGGCGGAGCGGAGCGGGATGCTGCCGGACCTGGTCCAGCGAGCACCTCACCCGGGCCGGCCTGGTCGTGCGGAGGACCTGGCACGAACCGGCCTGCCGGACCTGGGACGGGGCCTGAACGCGCCGGCCGGGCAGCCGGTCTGACGGTGCGTCCGTCATTGTCAGTGGGGGGTGCAACACTCGGCGGGACGGCGGATCCCGGCCGTGCCGTCGACGACCCAGGAGGAGCACCACGTGGCTCAACTGCTCAGAGTCCAGAACTTCAACGTCTCCAGCGACGGGATCGGCGCCGGTGAGGACCAGACCCTGGAGCGGCCGTTCGGCCACGTCGACCCCGGGCGGCTCTTCTCCTGGGCCGGCGCCACGGCGAGCTGGCCCATGCGCACCGACCCCGGGGGCAGTCGCGGCCTCGACGACTACCTCACCCGGGACTACGCCCGCAACATCGGCGCCGAGATCATGGGCCGCAACAAGTTCGGTCCCCAGCGCGGCCCCTGGCAGGACCACGAGTGGCAGGGCTGGTGGGGCGACGAGCCCCCGTTCCGCACCCCGGTGTTCGTCCTGACCCACCACGAGCGCCCCTCGCTGACGCTCGGCGACACCACGTTCCACTTCGTCGACGGCGACCCGGCCACCGTCCTGGAACGGGCGCGGGAGGCCGCCCAGGGCAAGGACGTCCGGCTCGGCGGCGGGGCCACCACCATCCGGGAGTTCCTCGACGCCGACCTCGTCGACACCCTGCACGTGGCGGTCTCGCCGGTGAAGCTCGGATCCGGCGTACGCCTCTGGGAGTCCCCCGACGAGCTGCTCGACCGCTTCCACCTGGACGTCGTCCCCAGCCCGAGCGGGGTGACGCACCACCTGTTCTGGCGGAGGTGACACGGGGGCAAGCGTTACATTGGGGCGGAAACAGGCACGATCGCCGACGAGGTGTGGCCGATGCACGCGATCACCGACTGGCTGCGCAGCCTGTCCGGCCCGGTCGTGTACGCGGCCATCGGCGGCATGGTCCTCGCCGAGGACGCCCTGTTCTTCAGCTTCTTCATCCCCGGCGAGACCGCCGCCGTCCTCGGCGGCTTCCTCGCCCACCGGGGCAGCGTCTCCCTCGCCTGGATGGTCCTCGTCGTGGTCTGCGCGGCCGTCCTCGGCGACACCGTCGGCTACGAGATCGGCCGCCACCTCGGCCCGACCATCCTCCGGACCCGCCCGCTGCGGCGCCACGTCGAGCGGGTCGGCACGGCGCAGGACCTGATCCGCAGGCGCGGGCCGGCGGCCGTCTTCGTCGGCCGCTTCGTCGCCTTCTTCCGCCCGCTGGTGCCCTCGTTGGCCGGGATGTCCCGGATGCCGTACCGCCGGTTCCTGTTCTACAACGCCCTCGGCGGTGTCGCGTGGGGTGTCGGCTTCACCCTGTTGGGCTACTTCGCCGGAGCCGCCTACACCAGGGTCGAGGGCACCGTCGGCCGGGTCGCCGCCATCGCGATCGCCGGGATCGTCGCCGTCGCCCTGCTGGTCTGGTTCCTGCGGCGGCACCGCTCGCGGGGGAGCGGGGGCGGTGCGCCGTCGGACGACGGTGACAACGGCGGAACGAAGCCCTGAAGCGGGCGGCTCGGCTCCGGAACCGCTGCCGATGGGCACCGCGGCGACCCGAAGCACCACACGCGACACTTCTCCCTCACCGGCCCCTCGCGTGGTGGTCGGCGGGGCGCGTGTGTATCAGGACGTCTACAGGATTCGCGGATTCGCCTGCGGGGTAGCGCAGTTGGGTCGATCATGTCCGGGTGCTGACAGCCCCGGACCAGTCTCCGCCACCCGTGTCGCGTTCACCCTTCTGGCAGGAGAGGTCCTCGGTCTATCTCGGCGCGTGCGCCTCGCAGCTCTCGTTCTGGGGCCACGACTTCAGCGACGGGGCGTGGCCGGACGCCGAGGACCTGGGCATCCTGCTCGGCCGCACCGTCCGGGAGCTGGCCCAGGTCACCTCGATGCGCGGATGCGGAGACCTGCTGGCGCAGGCACTGCGGTCCCTCGAAGCGGCCCACCGGTGGTCGAGCCGGCCGTGCCCCGGGGCCCCGTCCATGGAGGCGCTGCACCTGCGGGAGGCCGCGGGCCTCATGGGCTCCGTCCGACGGCACCTGGCCGAGTCGGCGCCGCGCAGCGGGCCCTGCCTGCCGCCGCAGCGGAGCCGGGCGAGGACCGGCGGGACCCCGGCGGGGTAGTGGCGCGCAGCCCGTGCCGGGGCCCCCGCGCGGTGCTGCTCCCCACCGTTCCCCGCACCCGCGTGCGGCCGTCCGACCGGCCGTCCGTCGACACGCCGTTCGGCCCGCTGACCTTCGCCACGGCCATCGGCGACGACGGCCTCCCGCCACTGCCCGACGAACGGTTCGACCTGCCGGGAGGCCGCAGCGTCGCCCGCTGGACCCGCCCCGCGGCGCGCGTCGAGCTGCTGCTGACCCCGTACGACGCCCGGCTCGACCCCGAGGCCTGGGGCCCGCTGACCGGCTGCCGTGCGGCGGTCTGGCGGATCGACGCCGTCCGGCCGCTCCGGCGGGTGCGGTTCTCGGCGGGGCTGCCCCTGCGGCTCCCGGAGACCGCCGACGCGGGCTGGGACGGCGGCCAGGGCCTGGCCGCGATCACGGTGGACGACGAGACGACCCGCCTCACCGTCGGCGGCAACGACGAGGAGGCGATCTGCTGGTCGGCCGAAGCGGGCGAGGCGCCGCGGCGGTGGGCGGCGCTGATCGACGAGGTGCACGCCAACGCGTTCAACGGGTGGGGCGTCGACTTCGCCCGCCACCACGACCTCTCCTGGACGCTGCCACCCCTGGAGGCCGGCGACCACTGCGCACTCCCGGTGGTGGCCGCCTGGGCCCCGGCCGCGGACGAGACGGCGAACACCTGGTACGCCGCCGCGGTCTCGTCGACGGTGCTCCTGCGCCAGGCCGCGGAGCTGCGGTAAGACAGGGGCTCGGCGGCGGGGTGCGGCGGCGGCTCGGCTCAGACGCCGGCGTCCGCACGGTCGTCGAAGGTGCGGCGAGCACGTTCGATGGCGGGCAGCCGCGCGTCCGCCCAGGCCAGCAACGCGTCGACCGGGGCCCGCAGGGTCTTGCCGAGCGGGGTGATCCGGTAGGTGACCGCCACCGGGCGGGTGGCGGTCACCTCGCGCTCGACCACACCGTTGCGCTCCAGTCGCCGCAGTGTCGTGGTGAGGGACTTCTGGGTCACGGCGGGGATCGCCCGGCGCAACTCGTTGAATCGGCTGGGGCGTTCGCAGAGCTGGTTGAGCACGCTGAGGGACCACCTGTCGAGCACCTGGTCGAGGAGCTCGCGGTGCCGTGCGTCGATGCGGAGCTCGTCCGCGCCGCTTGTGGTGGCTGTGCCGTTTGCGGCTGTGTTTGCGGTGTCGGGGGTGGTGTCCACGGCGAAACCTGGTCTCGTTGAAGTGCTCTTCGGATCCTACGTATCGTCCGGATACCTGGACCGGGCGTCAACGCGGTCCGGTCAACGAGACCGTCACGAACAGGAGATACCGCCATGGCCGTCCGCCGGTTCACCCCGCAGGGCATGCTGCAGCCGACCCCGTACCACCACGTCGCCGTGGGGACCGGCACACGTCACGTCCACGTCAGTGGGCAGGTCGCCCGTCGGCCCGACGGGACGCCGGTGGCACCCGGTGACCTCGCCGGGCAGGTCGCCCACGCGCTGCGGAACACCGCCGTCGGACTGGCCGCTGCGGGCGCCTCGTTCGCGGACGTGATGCGGCTGACCTTCTACGTGACCGAGTGTTGCCCGGACCGGATCGGCGCGTTCACGGCCGGGGTGGAGGCCGTCGCGGATGAGGTCGGCCTCGCCCTGCCGATGCCCCCGGCCTCACTCATCGGCGTCGAGCAGCTCTTCGAGCCGGACGTCCTCGTCGAGGTGGAGGCCACCGCACTGCTCGACTGAGTCCACGGCCGGCTCGCGGCCGGTAGCCGTGCGCGCCCCGGGCGGAGATGCCCCGGAGCGCCACCGCGGTCGACGCGGCTGAGGGTGATCGCTCCCTGGCACCGTCGCACCCGCGAACGGACCGGGTGGTCAGGGCACCAGGTCCGCCATCGATGTCGCGGGCAGGGACGGGTTGGCGGCGGCGGCCTCCACCGTCTGCCAGTCCTCGTCGGCGAGCAGTTCGACGATCGCCCGGGGCGGTAGGTGCGGGTGGCCCGCGGCGAGAGGCCGGGCGCGGTGGTCGGTCAGGCAGATGAGCAGGGCGGGAGCCGTCGCGTGGCGGTGGCGGGCGATCTCCCGGAGAGCCTTCCGCACCGGCGGCCGCTGTCGGGCCAGGTGTTCCAGCAGGGCGGGTGTCGTGTCGGGATTGGCCGCCACGCCCGCGACGACCTGTGCCCCGTGCCGTTCCACCATCGCCCGCAGCTGGGCGTCGGAGAGCCCCGGGTGCGGTGCGACGGACTTGACCACCTTGGCGTCCGGGTCGTGGGCCAGCGCGTCGCGGATGTCGTCCGGCAGGTTACGGCGCTGGGCCAGGAGCATCCGGACGACCGCGGGTGAGGCGGCCAGCTCCTCGACCTCGGCCGGGGAGGCCGCGGCGAGGCGTGGGAGCAGGCACGGGCCGGTCCGGGCGACGCCGGCGAGATGGACCAGGACGTCGAGCGGCAGGCTCGGGTGGTGCGCGAGCCGTCGCCGGACGTCGTGGCCGGGGTCGGTGGCCAAGCGGCGGATCAGGGACTCGCCGATCGCCGGATTCTCCGCGAGCCGGGCGCGGACCCAGGGGACCGAGTCGTCGGCGAGCCGCGCGTACACCTGCGGCGACAGGTCCGGGCGGGCGGCCAATTCCTGGCGCAGCAGCACCGAGGCGTGGTCGGCGAAGGGTTCGGCAGCGGCCGCCGGGGTGGCGGGGTTGCCCAGGGCCGCCTGGTGGATCCGGTGTACGGCGGACTCGTGGGAGCCGTCGCAGGCGGCGCCCGGGGGCAGGTCGCAGTCGGGCTCGGGACAGTGCGGGTCGTGGACGAAAGGAGACGTCCTGCGGTCGCAGACCGGGCAGCACCGGGCCGCGGGCAGACCCTCGCCGCTGAGCAGCGCCGCCAGCAGGGCCGGGGGTGTCGCCTCGTTGGCCGCCACCGCCCGGCGGACCTCGGTGTGCGGATGTCGGGCCAGCCGGGCTGCGACCTCCGGAGCCGTCGTCCACAGGGCGAGTTCCGAGACGACGCCGACCTCCACGTCCGCGGCGAGTGTCAGTGCCACGTCCGGCGGCAGGCCGGGGCAGCCGGCCAGCCTCTCACGGTGCTCCACCGGGGCGTCGGCGGCGAACAGGCGGGCCCACTCCGGCCGACCGGCACCCTCCTCGAGCAGCGCGAGCGCGGCACGCGGCTGCACGGCGGGGTCGACGTCGTCGGCGCCGACCAGGCCCTCCTGCGCGAGCCGCACCGCGGCCGCCTCGAAGCCGGTGGCCAGCGCCGACACCTGGGCACGGCTGAGGCCGGGGCGGCAGGCCAGGGCCTCGGCGAGGTCGGCGTCGGCCACCGCGATCAGCCGGTCGACCAGGTCAGGGGGCAGGGAGGGGTTGGCGGCCAAGCCGCACAGGACGTGATGCACAGTCAGGAATCCTGCCCGACGCGTGAGCGAAGGGCTCGCGGATTTCCGCGACGGCAGGCCGCTTCGCGGGTGCCGCCGTCGCCGCTACGCGGGCCGGGCGCGCAGCAGCGCGTCGGCCAGTTCCCGGGGCCGGCTGAGTGCGGCCAGGTGGCCGCCGGGGACCTCCTCGACCTCCAGGCCGAGCCGCTCACGGACGATCCTGCGCTGGAACTCCAGGGGGAAGAAGCGGTCGTCCCGCCCCTGGAGGAACCTGGTCGGCACCTGCGGCCAGTGCGTCAGCGGCCACGGCTGCGCGAACAGCGCGGCGGGCGGAGCCGAGCCGCCGAGCGAGAGCGCCTCCGCTGTCACCTCGGCCGGGACGTCGTGGAAGAAGTCGGCCTGCATGTCGAACGCGGGATCGGCACCGCGGCCGGTGGCGGCCGCGTGGGCGGACCGGGCCGCGGCCTGGCCGGTGTTCTCCCACCACTGCCCGGCGGTCTCCCCGGGCACCGGGACCATGGCGTTGAGCAGCACCAACTGGGCGACGGGCACCGGCAGCCGCCCGCACACCAGCGGGGCCGAGAAGCCCGCCAGCGACTGCGCCACCACCACCAGCGGCCCGGTGAGGCCGCCGTGCTGCTCCACGGCGGAGACGACGGCCTGCGCGCATTCCTCCAGCCCCGCGGAGTCCTCGCCCGGCAGGTCCATCGTGATGGCGTCGTGCCCGCGCGCCCGGAGTTCGGGTACCAGCCGGTGCCAGAACCAGGCATGGCCGTCGGCACCGGGAACGAGCGTGAAGGTCGCCATCGTGGTCCTCCTCCTGCGGGTCTTCGAGCCTGCGGGTCCGGGGGCCTGCGGTGGGCGGGGGTGTCTCCCACGCCCGGCCTGACGCTAGCGGGTGGCACTGACACTCTGACGCCGACGTCGCGGTACGGCATCCGGACGAGCGGCGTGCCCGTCTTGGCTCGCGGCGGTGGCAGCCGGGCTGGGCGAACGCGTGCGAGCAAGCCCGTACGCTTCGCCCTACCCGCGAAGGCGTCCATCCTCAAGGCTTGCTCAACTCACGCGATTGACAGGGATCCATCAGTACGCTGCTGGAGAGTCGCCCTGATGATCGGGGTCGACCGGGGGCTTCATGACAGACAGACCGCGCAACTGGGGGGTTCGGATGGTTGATCTGGATGTCGAGCGACGGGTGAATCCGTGGCTCTTCCCACGGCGGCTGCGAACCAGGTGAGGGCGGGCGCGGCCGACAGTTCGGGGCTGTTCATGAGGGCTGTCAATGGCTGAGGGCGGGCGGCGCCGGCGGCGGTGGCTCGCCGCAGGAGGGGTGGCCGTGGTGCTCGGCGGGGTCGGGGCGGGAGTCGCATGGTGGCGATCGGAGCCCGCGCCCGTGGAGCTGCCGGCTGGCGCCTGCTGGTCGGTGCTCACCCGCGCGGACCTCCTGCCCCTGGCGGATCACGTGCACGGGAAGCTGATGGAGCAGTACCAGTCGGACGATGACCACACCGAGCTCCACCCCGCCCGCGAGGCGCACCAGTGCGACGTGGGGCAGCAGACGGCCGAGGACCTGGTGTGGATCCAGGTGCTGTCGATCGACCAGGCCGTCATGACCGACACCCTGGGCCCGGATGCGTCGCGCCGCCGCAACGGGCCGAGCCGGCTCGACTTCGGCGCGGATGTGCAGGGGTGGGTCTGGCCAGGGCGGGTGTCGCTGGGGTTCCGGTGCGACAACCCGGACAGTGTGCGCATGGGCCAGCCGTACGTGGCGATCACGGTCAGGGCCGGCGAACTCACCGACCCGGCGTCCGAGAAGGTCGGCCGGGCCGTCCTCGGCATAGCACTGAAGTACGCCAAGCACGTCGTGGCCGGGTATCCGTGCACGAACGCGGTGCGGTTGCCGGACGGTGTCCCCGCAACGATGGGGAGCCCCTCGGATCCGGGCCGCTGACCGATCGCCCCGGCGGAGCGGCCTGCTCGGGCCCGGCCGAGGGTGCCCCGGATGGCGCGACCCCCTGACGCGCCTTCGGCGGCCGCCCCGGCACACCGGGCGCCGTCCAGGTGACGTCCGTCGGGCTCGTGCTGTGCCTGCCCTGCCCCGGGACGCCCGGACGGGACCGTGGGGGCGTGAACCGGGTCCGTGCCGTCGCCGCCGTCGTCCTGCTCGTCCTGACCGTGGGGGCTGGCCGTCCCGCGCGCGCCGCGGATCCGTCGCCGGGTGGTGTGGTCGAGGACGTCGCCCCGGGGATCGACTACCGGGCCTTCTCCTTCGCCACCGGGCACGGCGCCACCAGGGTCCACGTGCTGAGCGTGGACCTGGACGACCCGCGGGTACGGGTCGGGCTGCTGTATCCCGGCGCGGTGGCCGACCGGGCTCCGGTGTCCTCGATGGCCGAGCGTCAGGGGGCGGTCGCCGCGGTCAACGGGGACTTCTTCGACATCACCGAGGAGCAGCACCCCGGCATCCCGGCCACCGGAGCCGCGGTGGGGGCGGCCGTGCTCGACGGTCGACCGCTGAAGGCGGCCGTCCCCGAAGGCCAGCGGTTCGGTGGGGCCCTGCCGTCGGGGGCCACCGGCCAGGAGGTGATCGGGGTCGGCGTGGACGGTCGGGCCCGCACCGCACGCCTGACCCTCGACGGGGTCCTGCGAACCCCCGCCGGCCCGGTACCGCTGGGCGGCCTCAACCAGTACGCGCTCCCCGAAGGCTCGATCGGCGTGTTCACCCCGCAGTGGGGCAGCACCCCGCGCGCCCGCGCCGCGTGCGGCCGGGACCACGACCGCGCGGCGCCCTGCACCCACGACACCTTCGAACTGACGGTCAGCCATGGCCGGGTCGACGCCACGGCCGAGGCCCCGGGCGAGGGGCCGATCGCATCCGGATCGGAGGTGCTGCTGGGACGCGAAGCCGGTGCCGGGGCCCTGAGGGCCCTCGCCCCGGGCACCCCCGTGACGGTGGAGTACCGGCTGGCCTCCACCAGTCGCGTCCCCTTCGCCTTCGCCCTGGGCGCCTACCCGCTGCTCAGGGGCGGGCGCCTCCTGCCCGACCTGGACACCGCCACCGTGCAACCCCGGACGGCCGCAGGCATCGCCGCTGGCGGCCGCCGGCTGTACCTGGTGGTCACCGACGGCCGGGAGGGGACGTCCACCGGACTGACCCTCGCCGAACTCGCCGACCTGCTCGGGAGCTTGGCCTGCGAGGAGGGCGTCTACCTCGACGGCGGTGCCTCCAGCACCCTCGTCACGCGCGACCACGCGACCGGGCGGGTCGACGTCCGCAACTCCCTCGACCACGGACAGGAACGCCGCGTCCCCAACGGCATCGCGCTCTCTTCCCGCTGACACCCGGCCGGCCGTCCGACGGGCACTGCCGGACCGCCGACCAGGGCATCCGGCCGTGTGGTCACCGCCCGGGATCCCCGCCAGGTCGCCGAGGCGGTCCGCGGGCACGGCGAACGCGCCCTCGCGCTGCCGCTGGACGTCACCGCCCCCGGGCAGATCGCGACGGCGGTCGCCCGGGCGCAGGCCGCCTTCGGACGGATCGACGTCCTGGTCAACAATGCCGGCTACGGCTACCTCGCCGCCGTCGAGGAGGGCGAGGACGAGGAGGTCCGCGCCCTGTTCGACACCGACGTCTTCGGAGTGGTCGACACCACCAGGGCCGTCCTGCCGGGCATGCGCGCCCGCCGCGCCGGCCACATCGTGAACATCTCCTCGCTCGGCGGCCTGGTCGGCTTCGGCGCGACCGGCTACTACCACGCCACCAAGTTCGCCGTGGAAGGCCTCTCGGAGGCGCTCGTCGCGGAAGTCGCCCCCCCTGGGCATCAAGGTGACGATCGTCGAGCCCGCCGCGTTCCGCACCGACTGGTCCGGGCCGTCGATGCGCCAGTCCGCCACCGCCATCGACGACTACGCCCCCACCGCGGGCGCGCGGCGCGCCGGCACCCTGGCCACCCACGGTCACCAGCCCCGGGGATCCGGCCCGTGCCGCCCGGGCGGTCATCGACGCGGTCACGGCCGAACAGCCACCGCTGCGCCTGCTGCTGGGCAAGGCCGCCTACGACATCGCCACCGCCAAGCTCGACGCGCTCAGGGCCCCTTCGACGGCTGGCGGGAGGTCACTCTCAGCACCGACTTCCCCGCGGAGCAGGCCGCGAGCTGACGGCCTGCGGCACCGGGCCCGGGTGTCGGCTCTCCGATCCCCCGCCGGATCGTCGAGCTCGCGCCGATCCGGGGAGGGGGGAGCAAGCCCGGCCGACGTCGAAGCTCTCCGTCACCGTCGACCGACGTCGCGCCGCCCGTGGAGGGTGACGTCGGGCGGCGGCACGCCGGTCCGGGCGCCGGAGCCAGGCGGGACGCGCCGGGTTGCCGGGGGCCGGCTCCGGCGTTCGTCAGGCGGGGGAGGCGGTGGTGAAGGTGACGTCGGCGGTGGTGACGGTGCCCGCCGTCCGGCCGGGGGCCGTGTGGTACTGCCAGTACAGGTTGGTGTGGGCGATGACCTGGTCGGGGGAGGGGGCGCCGAACCGGCTCAGGTCGGTGGTGGTGTGGGCGTCGGCGACCAGCGTGGTGTCGTAGCCGCGGGCGATGGCGCCGTGCAGCGTCGAGCGGATGCACGCGTCGGTCTGCGCCCCCGAGACGAGGAGCCGGCCGACGCCGCGCTCGGCGAGCACGGACTCCAGGTCGGTCTCCTCGAAGGAGTCGCCGTACGTCTTGTGCACCAGGGCCTCGGTGTCCCGCCGCACGAGCCCGGGCACGTACCGCCAGGCTTCGCTGCCCCGGGGCAGCTCGTCGCTGTTGTGCTGGACCCAGACGACGTCCACGCCGGCCGTGCGCGCCTTGTCGACCAGGGCGGCGATGGTGGCGATGACCCGGTCGCGGTCGTGGGCCTCCGCCACGACGCCGTTCTGCATGTCGATGACGATCACGGCGCTGTTCGGCCGGTTGGCGAGCGTGGTCATGGTCCCCCCGTGGCGTGTCGGATCGCGGTCCCGACCACCCTAGCCCGATCTTCGGACACCGGCGTCGGAGGGGCCGGTGGGCTGCTGGGGCGGTGGGGTGCGATCTCCCGCATGTATGCTTACCACGTAAGCTTACGTTGTACTCAAATGCTGCAGCCGCACGCGAACGCCTCGACCCGCAGGGGGATGTCCATGCACACGATCGCCGTCACGATGCCGCTGGTCTGGCTGGCCTGGCTGATGCTCACCGAGTGGGTGCCGATGTTCCCGCTCAACGACCTGAGAGGGGACAACCGCCGCGAGAGGCTCGGCGACGCGGCCGTCAACTACCCGATCCCGCTGCTCATCGCCGGCGGCATCGCGCTGGACCACCAGGCCTCGCGGATCGCGGCCCTGGTGCTGTGCCTGCTGGTCACCGTCGGCCACGTGGCCAGCTGGTGGCTGCCCTACGCGGGGATCAGCACGGCGGCGCAGCGGGACTCCTACGCCCGGGACTACGCCCGCACGCTGAAGGTCCTGCCCACGCAGGGGCGCGCGGTGGTGCCCGACGTCCAGCACATGGTGGTCGGTGTCCTCACCCTGGCGATGACGGCCAGCACCCTCGCCGTCACCCTGGCCGGGTGACTCTGTCACGCTGAGGGCATGAACCAGGCATCACGACCCGGCCGGGGAGGCCGCCCCGCGCAGATCAGCGTGGACCAGATCACCGCCGCGGCGATCCAGGTGCTCGACCGCGAGGGGCTGGACGCGCTGACGATGCGGCGGATCGGCTCGCACCTCGGGGTGGCGGCGATGTCGCTGTACCGCCACCTCCCGGGCCGTGACGCCATCCTGTCCGCGGTGGTCAACCACCTGTTCGCCACCGCGCTGGCCGACCTGGACGCCGGGCCGACCTGGAGCGGGGCACTGACCGGATTCGCGGCCGCCTACCGCCGCATGCTGCTGGAACACCCGAACGCGGTGCCCCTCCTGGCCACCCACCCGGTCGACCCGGACACGGCCGTCCCGGTCCTGGCCGTGCTGCTCGAGCGCTTCACCGCCGCCGGCGTCGCGCAGGACGAGGCGCTGATCCGCATCCAGTCCGTCGGCGTCTACACGCTGGGCCACGCCCTGGCGCAGGTGGGAGCGCGCCCGGGCGCGGAGGGGGAGCGGGCCGAGGGGGGTGAGGGCGACGGGGCCGAAGCGGCGCAGGACCAGGCCGAGCTCGACTACTACCAGCGGTGGTTCGACGCGGGCCTGCAGGCCATGGTCACCGGGTTCGAGCACCGCTGATCGCCGGAGCGGGAGGCCGCCGCGGCGCGCCCGGCGGTGGCGGAGCAACGGCTCGCCGCCGCCGGGCTGCCGGCCTCCTGGCGGCCGACCGCCTGCACGTCCGAAGCCGCCGCGGCCTGTGTCAGGCCGGGACCACCCGGTAACTCAGCATCGCCCAGGGCAGGTTGGACTGGGCCAGCGAGCCGGTGGCCCACGGGACCGCACCCGTGCAGCCCGGGCCCGGGTACAGCGTCACGGAGGCGGAGCCGTCGGCGATCTGGACCGAGCGGGCGGGCGCCGACAGGGTGTGGCAGGTGCCGAGGTCACCCAGGTCGACCGTGGTCGCCGTCCCGCTTCCTCCGGTGCCGGTGTACAGGTGTGCGCCCGGCTGGAGCGGCGGCCAGCCGGCGGCCTGCGCCGGTCCGGCGCCGAGGCCGATCAGGGCCGCGACCGCGGTCGCCGCTGCGGCCGAGCCGCGGAGCATCGTCTTCGAGGTGAACATGCGTGAACCACCGTCCTTGGGTGTGTTGGTGGTGCCGGAAGGGCCGTGGCGACGAGGGGGCGGAAGGTGCTGCGCCGCGCCTGCTGCGCCGAGGGTCCCGGGCTGCCGGACCATGCGGTCCGGCAGCCCGGGGTGCTGCTCAGTAGACGTTGATCTGGTTGCTGCAGTAGGTCCAGAACGGGCGGGGCGGGGCCCAGCCGAGGTACTTGGTGCCACAGATCTTGATGCTCTTGATCTTCCCGATGTACTTCGTCGCGACGTCCTTGCCCTGGTCCACCGCCAGCTCGGTCTTCTCGGAGCCGAACTCGTCGGTGGCGCGGACGGATCCCTTGTAGTAGGTGCCGTCACCGACCTTGATCCACACCCATCCGTCGGAGCAGTTGTCCACCTCGACCTGGACGTTGTCGAACCGGAAGGCCTTGGTGCAGCCGGCCGTGGCGGCGGTGCCCGCCGCCGCCGGGGAGACCGAGAGGGTGGTCAGCGCGGCCACGGCGAGGCCCAGGGCGCCGGCCGTCTGGATGAGCTTGCCGGACAGGTTGTTCACGGTGATGACTCCGGTGGTGTGGTGATGGTGTGTCTGCTCGCGGAACGTCTCCACTGTCCCCGGCAGCCGCGGGCCGGGCATCCGTCATCCGACGGTGAACCGTGGTCCCGAGGGAGGGGTGGAGGATCAGCCGGATGACTGCATCCGTCCCGGCATCCGGTCGCCGGTCGGGCCCGGCGGCCCTCGCCCGGGTCGTGCTCGCGGGCATCTCACCGTCCGGGCGCGGGCATGCCGCTCCGGTGCTGCTCCGCGGGGTCCGCGGGGTCCGTGGGGCTCTTCGGTGGGTCGTCGAGGGGGATGGCCAGGTGGTGTTCGCCTGTACACGGGTGCAGGGTCCGCCGCACTGGGCGGAAGTGGTGGAAGGCGCGGAAAGCGGCGGCGAGGGCGGCTATGAGGATCATGGCGACGCCGCAGCCGCACAGCACGACCGGCGCGGACACCCGGTCGAGGAGCAGTCCGCCGAGCGTGGCGCCCAGCGGCGAGGCCGTGATGAGCACCGCGCTGCGGGCGGCGAGCACGGTGGTGAGCGAGCCGCTCGGCGTCCTGTCCTGCAGCAACGCGAGGGACAGTGCCGAGTACGGCCCGTAGACGATCCCCGCGGCGGCGAAGCCGATCAGGGACGGCACGGCGGTGTGCGCGGCCGCGAAGGGCAACAGTCCGACGCCGTGCCCCGCGACGATGGCGATCATGGTCGGCCACAGCGGCAGCCTCCTGGCCGCTCCCGCGCCGAGCGCCCCGAGAACGGCTCCGGCGCCGAACACTGCCCAGTAGGCACCGAGCAGGCCCGCGCCGTCGTCCAGGGAGTGCCCGACGAACAGCGGCAGCGCGACCTCGACCGGCCCGTAGGCGAAGTTGAACAGCCACGTCAGCACCAGCAGTCCCAGCAGCTCGGGGTGGTGCCGCAGCACCGCCAGCCCCTGCCGCGCGGCACCGGCACCGGCCGTGCCGGGAGTCCCGGCCGTCCTGCTCGCCCCGGCCGTCCTGCCGGCTCCGGTCGGCACCGTCGGCAGGGCGATCCGGCCGGCCTGCACCGCGAGCACGGAGAAGGTGGCGGCATCCAGTCCGATGATCCACGCCGGTGACACCGTGCCCGCCAGCAGGCCCGCCAGCGCGGGGCCGAGGACGGTCGCACTCGACAGACTGGTGCTCAGCACGCTGTTCGCTGCCAGCCGCAGGCCGTCGTCCAGCAGTGGGGTGAACAGCGCGTACTTGCCCGCCTTGCCCCAGGCGTGGAAGAGCGAGGAGGCGCCGAGCAGCAGAACGTAGCCGGTCGGGCCGAGCACCCCGGCCAGGTGCGCGATCGGGATCGCGCCCAGCAGCAGCGCCCGCAGGACGGCATCGGCGACCAGCAGCCGCTGCGCCGGCAGCCGCCGCAGCCAGCGGCCCAGCACCAGCGCGCCGAGCGCACCCGGCAGCGTGTACGCGGCGACGCTGACCCCGACCAGCGTGCCCTGCCCACCGGGCGGGGCGAGTGAGAGCGCCAGCCAGGCGACGGCGACGGTGCTCATGCCGTCCCCCAGGTCCGACAGTGCGAACACGGGCAACAGCCGGCGGAACGGGCGGACGGCGAACAACGGGCGGTAGGCGCCGGGCAGCAGGCGCCCCGGAGATGAGAACATGCACGTCACACTCGTGCTTCAAGCGCGCGTGAAGTCAACCCGGTTCGATGGAGCGTCGGCGTGAGGTATCTGGGGATCGGCGAACTGGCCCGGACGGCACAGGTGCGGGCGTCCGCGCTGCGCTACTGGGAGGAGCGCGGACTGCTGCCGGGCGCCCGTCGCGAGGCGGGCCGGCGGGTCTGGCCGACCAGCACGGTCCGGCGCGTCGCGCTGATCCGGATGGCGCAGCGGGCCGGCTTCACCCTCGCCGAGATCGCCGAGCTGTTGAACGGCGACACCTCACCCGGCGTCACCCGCCAGTGGCGCGAACTCGCCGCCCGCAAACTCCCCGAGCTCGACGAACACATCAGCCAGACACAGGCGTTGCGCCGGGCGGTCGCGGACTGCATGGCGTGCGGCTGCATGAACTTCGAGCAGTGCGTACTCCTGGCGGCCCCCGACCAGGCGCTGTAGCCCAGGGCCGTGGTGCTGCGCCTCCACGGGGCGGTACTCGGACGGGCGGAGCGCCGGGGCTAACGGGGCAGGGGTTCAGCGGGAGTAGACGCCGCCGGAGTGGATGTCGACGCAGGCCCACACGTTCGGGGTGTCGGTGAACGACCCGCACAGGCGGCCCCAGGCGACCTCGATGTCGGTCCACTCGGCGGTGATCCTCCCGCCACGGGCGGTGCCGGTCATCCGCTCGTGGACCTCGACCTGCCGGTCGCCCTCGTGGAGCAGTGCCGTGGACCTGGCGGTGGCGCCCGGGTTGGTCCAGGTGACCGTCAGGCGCCGTGCCCAGTCGTCGTGCCCGTCGATGGCGATGCAGACCTGCGGACCGGACCAGTTGTGGGTGCAGGCGTCGCTGCTGCGCCGCCCGGTGGCCGCGCCGGCCGGGGCGGCGGTCGCGAGCAGGACGGCCGCGGCCGCGGTGGCGAGTGCGCAGGCCCTGGTGGTGACCGGGTGCATCCGGCCCTCCTTCGAGTTCCCCGTGGGTGGGACCGCCGGGTCGGTCGCGGCGGGTACCGGGGTTGAACGAGGAGGGCGGGGGAGCGGTACGGGCAGGTCACCCGGTCGGCCCATGGCCGCTGCCCGGCGCCCCACTGCTTCCCGGTGCCGCCCGTCCACCGGCGCAGCGGCCTGCCGTCCGGGCGGCCCCGGTGCCCCGGCGAGCGGCCGTTGCTACAGGAGTGCCTCCGAGCCGTGGAGCTCGACGAAGCCGACCACGCGCCGCAGTTGGTCGAAGCTCGTGACGTTGTTGCCGATCAGCCGCACGGAGGCGGCGCGGCCCTGACGCCAGGCGTGGGCGGCCTGGGAGAGCCTGCCCCACTGGTTCTCCATGTCCCGGTAGTCCACGCTCAGCTGGTAGTTGGTCCAGCCGTTGATGTTCCCGTAGACCCGGTTGAAGATCGGGCCGAACCGGGCGGCTTCCGAGAAGATGGTGATCGCCATCAGCATGCCCCGGTCGATGGTCGTCTCGCTCCACTGGCCGACGTTGTGGAGGCCGTAGAGCGCGTCGAAGATGTTCGTGGCGCCCAGGTAGAGGTTCTCGCGGGTGCTGCCGCCGGTGATGCCGTTGTAGTTGCCGGTGCGCGGCATGAGGCGTGCGGTGATGCCGAGATCGGTCTGGAACTGCTGCTGGCGGCCGTCCTGGAAGGCCCAGTGCTGGTTGGCGCCGGGGGAGTAGAAGCCGGCGATGTAGAGGTTGTCGGCCCACAGGTAGACGGAGACGAGGTGGGCCCCGCCGTTCATCACGCGGATCTGGATCAGCCGGTTCTCGTTGCGGGTGGTCTGCTGGACGAGTCCGCTGTCGGCGCCGGTCGCGTCGCCGTAGGTGTTGCGGTGGATTGCGTCGATCAGGTTCCAGTAGCGGGCCGCGTGTTGGCCCGCGCCGGAGGTGATGTCGGTGATGTCCCAGTCGATGATGGGCCAGCTCTGGAGTGCTGCGGCGCGGGCGGCGGACTGCGGCCGGCTCCCTGCGGCGGGTGTGCCGGTGAGGGCGGGCGCCGCGGACGCGGTGCCCGCGAGGGAGACCAGGAGAGCGGTGGCCGCCGAGAGTGACAGCAGCGCGGCAGTGTTCTTCTTCAACGCGGTTCCTTGGTGATGATGTCCGGGGGAACGCCGAGGCGCCCTCCGGGCGTTTTCCGGTGTGCCGGATCATCGTGCGCGGGTTCGCGCGTGCGCTGATGCCTGGTGGCGCATGCCGTCTGACCTGTGCGTGCACGGCCTTCGGTCCGGGACGCACCCCGGGCGTGGCCGTCGGTGTCCCGCTCGGCGGCCGGGTGGGCCGGTCGCGGCTGCTCAGTGGAGTTGTTCGGCCAGGCCGACGATGATGCCCTCGGGGCCGCGGAGGTAGCAGAGCAGGTAGCTGTCCTCGAACCGGGCGATCTCGCCGACGAGTTCGGCGCCGTGCGGCCGCAGGCGGGCGACGGTGTCCTCGATGTCGTCGACGGCGAACATGACGCGGTGGGTGCCCAGGACGTTGTGCGGCCGGTTGCGTGGTCCGGGGCTGGTCGCGGCGGGGCTGCGGTACTTCGCGAGCTCGAGCCGGCTGTGGCCGTCCGGGGTCCGGACCATCGCGATCTCGCAGTGGACGCCGTCGAGTCCGGTGCACTGGTCGGCGAAGAGGCCCTCGACCTCCCCCCTGCCCTCCAGTTCCAGACCGAGTTCCACGAAGAACGCGACGGCGGCGTCCATGTCCTCGACGACGATGCCGACGTTGTCCATCCGCTGAACCGCCATGCCGGTTCCTCCTTCTCCCTCGTGCAGCCGGTGGTGGCCACCGATGTCCCCGGGACGGAGCCGGTGGGCGTTCTCGACATCCTGCCCCGGCCGCCGTCCGGGCGCCTGCTCCCGGTGGCGCCGCGCGCTGCCGTGTCGCGCTGCCGTGGCGGGCTGTCGCCGGACGGCGCTGCGCCTTAGGGTGGGGCCGTTCGCCCGTGGTCACTCGCCCTGGCCGGCGCTTCCCATCGGGCCGATCTTCACCGGGGATCCGGCGGTGTCGGTGACGGGGAGCGAGCCGGCGCCGGGCCAGGGCAGGGTGACCGACTGGGTCTCGTCCGGCGGGGTCACCACCAGGCCGGTGATCCGGACGCCGGAGCCGCCCGTGGTGTTGGCCGGGTAGGTGATGCCGAAGTAGGTCGACTTGCCGTTCTTCACGGTGCCCGTGACGACCGGTTCGCCGGAGCGCTTCGCGGACAGGGTGCCGGCGGAGGTCTTCAGGTCGACGCCCGCGTATCCGGAGAGCGTGCAGTCCTTGCCGCTGTGGTTCTTCAGCTCGACGACGACGGTGTTGGCGGGGTCGCCGGTGATGGTGTGGTCCGTGGCGGTGAGGGTCAGGTCCGCGGTCCGGCACTTGGCGGGACCCCCGGCCGCGGTGGAGCCGGCCGGTGCGGCGGCGGGCGGCGTGGCGGTCTTTCCCGGTCCGCTCGGCGCAGGGGCGTTGGAGGCAGGGCCGTTGGGGGCCGGAGCGTTGGAGGCAGGGCCGTTGGGGGCCGGAGCGCCGCCGGGGGCGGCACCGGTGGTCGCGGCCGGGGCGGTGGTCGGGGCGCCCTGGGCGGTGCCCGGCTCATCGTTCTGGCAGGCGGTGAGCGAGAGGGCGGCGGTGACGGCCAGGGTGGCGAAGGCGAGCTTGTGGACGCGCACGGTGTTTCCTCCAGGTGGGGCGGGCGGTGCTCGGTGCTCGGTGTGAGCGGGTTTCCGAAGATCGGGACCGTTCCGCCGGGCGAACCGTTCCGCCCGGGCCGCGGCCAGGACAGTGCTGTGACATGTACGGCCGGGAACCACCCGCGCCGCCACCCGCCACGCCGTCCCGCAAACCACCGCTGACCTGCCCTGACGCTGTTTCAGGACACCTCCGCACACCTCCCCCGTCGTGGCCGCCCGCCGGGACGGATCCGTGACGTGGACGCCGTTGACGTGGGCCCGCGATGACGTCGCGACCACGGCAGCAGGTACCGGGGCCGACCCGCGTGGCCGGCCGATCCAGGGCCTTCGCGGTGTGCGGCGAGCGGCCCGGCGACCATCGCGCACCCCTGCCGGTCGTGCTCCCGCCGGCACCCGGGGGATCGGGAGCGTCACCGCGTCCGCGAGGCGCCCGAACCCGGCCCGCAGGAGTGGTGCCCGAGGCGCGGCAGGCCGTTGAACCGCGGCTGTCCGCGAGCAGGGATCCGGCCCCGCGATCGCAGTTGCGGGGCCGGAACGGAGGAGAAGGCCTGATCATCCGGCCTTCTCCTCCGGATGGTCGAGCCACGCGCTCCGGGAGCTCCTGGCAGGGGCGGACGCCCGGCTCTCGTAGCCGGCGAGGGCCAGGCCGAGCCCGAAGAAGGTGGGAGCCCATTCGCCGACGAAGATGCCCCACCGGTCTGCTCGCTCGACTCCGGCCTGCTCGGCCTTCATGGACGCGACCCAGCTCAGCAGGGACAGTCCGATGGACCCGAACGCCGCGGCGTAGGCGTGTTCGCTGGTGATTCCGGCTTCATGGAGCCGACGGACGATGTTCATGACTACTCCCATGGGGCTGTGAGGTCAGGTTTCCCGTTCTTCCAGGCTGGCTGCCGACCTCGGTCCATGCGGGTCGCATCGTTGACGCATCGGCCTGTCGGACGGCGTTCGGGGCGGCCGGCAGCGCCCTGCGCGTGCTTCCGGCCATCCTGGGCGGATGACACTCAGTGGGCGCGAAGACCTGCGAGCCGGCGGAAGACGAGCGCGAGCAGGATCGCCCAGACGGCGGCCGAGGCTGCGGCCGCGGGCGCGGCCGGCCCGCTCGCAGCCGCGAAGAGGGCGCAGGCAGTGGTCAGAGCCGTCAGCACCGAGGCCAGGGCGGCGAGGAGACGGGGACGGTGGAGGAGCCGCCGCAGGAGCGTCGGCCGTCGGCTGAGGAGACGGTGAAGTCCGGGTGAGTCGAGGCGCAGGTGCTGCCCGATGTCGTTCAGCAGCCGCTGCTCCTGGTCGGTCAGGGGTCCGTTCACGGTGGTGGCTCCTTCGACCCGTCGGTGCAGTTCCAGCGTCCGTCGGCTGCAGCCGGTCGCCACTCGCAGCGTTTCGCTCGCCCGCGGTGCCCGAGCCGTGTGTTCAGCGGCTTGCGGGCATGTGCGTCAGGAGCGCGGCTGCGGTCCAGTCGGGGCCACGGGCGCGGATGCGCTTGCTGAGTTCGGCGGCCCCGCTGACGCCTCCGGCGAGGAGGTCCGCGACTGCGGATCCGGCGGATTCCGGGGTGAGCGTGTTGGGGTCGAGGCAGCGGCCGAGGCCGGCGCGCTCGGCGTCGTGGGCGATGGCGAACTGATCGCTGGAGAAGGGCAGGACGAGTGCGGGGACGCCGGCGTGCACGGATTCGGTGAAGGAGTTGTTGCCTCCGTGGTGGACCATGGCGGCGGCATGGGAGAGCAGTTCCTGCTGCGGGATGACCGGGGCCACGTGCAGCCGTTCGGGCGGGGCGTCGTGCAGCAACGCGTGGCCCGTGACATCGGCGACACGGTTGCCGGCGGCGACGATGACGGAGGCCGAGGTGTGGCGGAGGATTCCTGCCGTGACGGTCGCCAGGACGTCGTGGCGGGCGGACAGGAAGGTGCCCAGCGCCACCAGCACCACGGGGCGCCCGTCTGCGGTCATGCGCGCTAGCACGGCCCGCCACGGCGCGTCCGGCACCGCGGTGCCGCGGTGCGGCAGCAGGTGGCCGGCGTACAAGGCCTTGGGGCCTCTCGGGGCGGGGGGAAGCCAGGGCAGACGTGGGTAGTTGAACACGACCGCGTGCGGTGAGCACAGGGTGAAGGCCCGGTCGGGCTCGGGCCTGCCGGGAGCGTGGAGGCGGGCGATCGCCTTGAAGACGGCGGTGAAGGCGGCGTCGTTGGCCGCGACCGCGGCGCGCAGTCGGTCGAGATCGGCGGGAGCGGGCCGGAGCGTTTCGGGCCACGCGTACGGCAGCCCGAAGTAGGCGTCGGGGGCCGGCAGATAGCTGGGGTGGCCGGGGCAGAAGGTGGCGTAGGGCAGGCCGAGGCAGTGCAGGGCGAGGGTCGCGGAGTAGGAGAGCTGGTCGACGAGGTACCAGTCCGGGCGCAGCTGTGCGTCAAGGGCGGCGAGGTCGCGCAGGACGCGTTCGGGTTCGGCGAGCATGTCGTCGCCGCGGTGGCGCGCCTGGGTGAGGAGGGTTGCCGTCGGCCCGTCGAACGTCGCGTCCAGGAATTCACGAAGGCGCTGGGCCTCGGCGTCGTCCTGGCGGGTGGATTCGGCGATGCCGTGGTTGGCGTTTCGGGTTACGGAGAGTTCGGTGAAACCGAGCCCGCTCCGGGTGGCGAGGTCGTCGAAGGCACGGGTGCAGGCGAAGTCGACGCGTGCGCCGTGGTGGGCCAGTGAGGCACCGAGCGCGGCGAGCGGCCGAGCATGGGAGTGGAAAGGCGGGCTGATCACGGCGACGCGGGCCATGGTGTCCTCCGTCAAGGGCTTCGGATCGCGTGCGGCTTCCGATGATGCCAGGAATCCCCTGAGAGCCACGGATGGACGACGCGGCCGGGCCGTGCGGCGCAGGGCGGATGCCGTGGTGCCGGGACCCGACGCACCGTGTCCAATCCGTTCCACTACCTGCCTCCGAACGTGCCGGTGACCGTTCGGAGGTATGGGAGGAAGACCGATGACACACCAAGTCACGCCTGGTCCGGCCGCCGCAGCGCGACGGCCCGGTGCCGCGGGCGCCGGGGCTCTCGCCGCCTGGCGGCGGTTCCACTGGACCCAGGGCGTGGGCGCCGTCACCGGTGGTGATCTGCTCGGACGCCTGGCGCGGGCCGAGTACGGGGGAACCCGGGCCCGTCCGGACTCACTCCTGTCCCACTCGGACCGCCGTGCGGCACGGCTCAGGCGATTGGCCAGGCGCGAGCGCGCGATGCCGACCAGGGTGCTGGCCGCCGCAGGCGCAATCCCGGACCTGGAACCGTGGGAACGGACCGCTCTCGCCGAGGCATGGGAACGCAGCTGCGATCCCGACGACGGCCTCAGCGCCAGCGCCGAGATCCGCCGACGGCTGCTCGCGACTCCCGGTCCCGCCGGAACCGCCTTCCTGCTCGATGTGGCGGACGCGAACAGCCTCCGCCCCCTCTCCGCGAGGGAGGCCGCCGGACTGCAGCCCACCGGACGGCTCCAGAGGCATGCGCTCTGGCGCTACCTTTCGGGAGTGCCGGACGGGGGCCTCGTGCTGCCGGGTTCGGACATCGGCCTGGACGCCTACGAGCAACTGCTCCTCGCCGCATGCCACGAGCGGGCCCGCCCCGGGTCGTCGGCGGGACAGCGGTTCAGGGCGGCGTTCGACTCGCTGACGAAGCCCTTCACGGCCTATCCGGTCGTCGCGCAGTCGATGCTGCTGGGCCGCCTGGAGGAACCCGGTGCCGGACTCAGCGGTGGCATGAGCGTGCTGCTGACCGCTCTGGGCGAAGCCCTGACGACCCACGCGCGCGCGGCACGGGTCCTCACCCTGACGGCCGCCCGGCCCTCGGAAGCCCAATGCTCGGAGCAGGTGAGCCGCTTGAGCGCGGCGCACCTGCTTGTGCGACTGCCCGTGGACTCACCGGAGGCACTCGATCCGCAGAACGCAGCCGCACATCAGCCCGCACTGGCATGGTGGACGACCCGAGTCTTCGAACTCCCGGGCGCCCGACCGGACATCACTCACGTCAGGTTCGCCGACGACGCCTCCCTCGCCATCGCCCAGGCCACACGCCGCTACGGCGCCAAGCTCGCCTTCACGGTCACCCCCGATCCGCACCGGACGATGGACGAACGGCACGCCGGCCTGGCCCCTGAGCAGACCACTGATGCAGGCCGCACGCTGCGCCTGGACATGCACCGGATCTTCGTCGCCGACCGCCTCGTGGACCGCGCCGACCTGCTGGTCGCCATGCCCGGGCGGAACGGAGTGAAGGAACTATCGGAACACTTCCCGCAGTTGGACGGAAGGTCGGTCCATGTCCAGCCCGAGGGCATTGCGCCGTTCAGGCCCGCTCCTGACGACGCCGCGACCGGACACAGCATGCTCGCACGCCTGTTCCGCGGCGGTGGCAACGGCGGCGGCCTGGACGCCACCGATCGTGAGCTCCCCCTCCTGCTCTGCGTGGGGCGGCTTCACCCCGTCAAACAGCAGGAGCGGCTGGTGCAGGCCTGGCTGCTCGCCGGCCTGCACCACCGCACGACCCTGTTGCTGGTCGGTGGGTCGCCTACCGACCCGACCACCATCGAAACGGCGGTCAGCACCAGGGTCACCGAACTCCTGGCCGCGGACCCGGTCGCACGAAGCCGGGCGGCACTGTGGCCCGCCCTGCCCAACCGGCGTGTCCGTCTCCTGGAGAAGGCGTTGGCACGGCGCGGACCGGGATCGGCGCTCTACGTGTGCCCCAGCGCGAAGGAGGAGTTCGGCCTTGCCGTGCTCGAGGCCATGGAAGCCGGTCTGCCCGTGGCCGCCCCCCGGCGCGGCGGGGCCTCCCACTATCTGCACGACGGAGTCAACGGGCGGCTGCTGGCCACTGAATCGGCGGACGCGCTTGCCGAGGGCCTGCGCTCGTTCGTCCTCACCCCGACGGCCGAGCTCGCGGCCATGGCGGCAGCCGGGGCTGCGACGGTGCGGGAGCGGTTCGGTATCGACGCCGTGGCGGCATCCCTCGCGGACGCCTACCGGGCCACGTGCCGCACGGACCCGGCCGGTGCAGGTCGGGAAGGCGATGGGTGAGATCCCGCCGAGGGAGGCGGCGTACGGCGGCGGCTCCACGACCCGCCGGCGCGCAGCACCGGGCGGGCCTCGATCAGTAGCACCGGGCGTCCGAACCCGGGCCGCCCTTCCCCGGGGCGGGGAAGCGCGGCCCGGGCTGATCGGCGAACACCCGGGTGCGGGAGCGGTCCGCTCACGCCGGCCGCCCGGGAAGGCCGGAGCGCGCCACCACGCCGGGTACCCCCGCAGGCCGGTTGCGAGCAGTCGACCGCGCGTGGCGGTGGCGCCAGTAGGGGTTGTCGAGCGGCAGCCTGCCGCTCACCCGCCCGTACATGCCGAAGGTGGCGATCACCAGTCCCATCGCGAAGCTGAACAGCACGTTCTGGATGCGGAAGGCCAGGACGTTGGCCGACGAGTCCAGCAGTGCCAGGTTGACGAAGCCGCTGAGGACGAACAGCGCGCCCACGGTGATGTTGATCGTGGAAGCAGTGTTCCCGCCGACGGCCGCACCGCCGACGAGTACGACGGCCGTCACCACCGACACGAGGCTGAGCAGACCGTTGCTGGACAAGCCCGCGACGGTCTCCCCGGAGGTGCTGAAGAAGGACAGCCCGTCCGCGAATCCGAGGCAGCCGAACACGAGGAGGGCCGCACCACACAGACCGGCCCCGACGCGGTAGACCTGGGACAGTCGGTGGTCGACCGGCAGTTCATCGTGCAGTTTCATGGTGTGCTCCATCTCGGGAGGATCCGGTGGGCGCGCACCGTGCGGCCCGTTCTGCAGACTCGGCCAGATGAGCCCAGGGGCGTAGTCGCAGCGGTGCCGCATCGATTGCGCTTCGATCCCCTGCCCAGCGCGTTCTCGCTTCTGGGGACCCGGCACAGGTGGTCGGCCTCGCCGGTCTCCGGCAGGGCGCCGGGCAGGTCGAGCCTTCCGGGTGGTTCTCACCGGTGTGGCGCGGCACCGGATGTTGTAATCTGTCATCCGGACGATGACACACATCAAGTCAGCGAAAGAGTGACGACATGGACACTCCGGACGTCGGCGCCGCCAGGGTGGGGCCGGCCTCGTTCCTGGCCGCCGCCGCCGCGCTGGGCGCGATGGACGCCGCCGCCCGAACCGCCCGCCACGCGCCCCCGGACGACGCAGGCCACCAGGACCCGGCCCAGGCCCTGTCCGCGCTCCTGCTGCTGCGCCATCTTCGCGAGGAACTCGCCGGCTGGGAGACCGGTCTGATCGAGACCGCCCGCGGCGCCGGCGCCACCTGGGCCGACCTCGCCGAACCGATGGGCGTCCAGAGCCGCCAGGCCGCCGAACGCCGCTACCTGCGCATGCGCCCCGACGCCGACGCCGGCACCGAGGCCGGCAGCACCGGGGAGCAGCGCGTCCAGGCCGCACGCGATCAGCGCGCCGCCGACCGCGCGGTGACCACCTGGGCCCGCGACAACGCGGCGGACCTGCGCCGCCTCGCCGGACAGATCGGCGCTCTGGACGGCCTCAACGCCTCGGCGGCGCCCGTCATGGAACGACTGCTCGACGCGCTCGGCGACAACGACGCCGTCCACCTGCTCGCCCCGCTCGCTGCGACCCGGCCCTTCCTGGAAGCGGCCCACCCGGCCATCGCCGGCCGCCTCGATGAGCTCACCGTCCGCACCGACCGACTGCGCGCCGACAGCGGTCGGCACCGCCGCACGCCCCGGCCGGTGCGTGACGGCGCCTGCCAGGTCGGGGCCTGAGCGAGTCGACGCCGTGCGGCCCCCGTGTCCCCTGGCTGGCAACGGTGGTGGACCGTCACCGATGCCGGCGGCCCTGCCCCGCTGGCGCCGCCACCGACGAGATGCCTGCGGCCGGCCGCGCGGCACGCCCGCACGGCCCGACAACCAGACTCGAACCCCTCACTGCCCGATAGCCTTTCGACTGAAGGAGACGCCTCCCGTGGCCAGCCCGACCGAGACGCTGGAGTTCCAGGCGGAGACACGCCAGCTGCTGCAGCTGGTGATCCACTCGATCTACTCGAACAAGGACATCTTCCTGCGGGAGCTGATCTCCAACGCCTCAGACGCCCTGGACAAGCTCCGCCTGGAATCCCTCACCGACACCGACCTCGAAGCCGACACCTCCGACCTGCACATCACGCTGGAGGTCGACGCGGCGGCCCGCACCCTGACGGTGCGGGACAACGGCATCGGCATGACCCGCGAGGACGTCGTCGACCTGATCGGCACCATCGCCAAGTCCGGCACCGCGAGCCTGCTGGCCAAGATCAAGGAAGCCAAGGACGCGGACGCCGCGCAGCACCTGATCGGGCAGTTCGGCGTCGGTTTCTACTCGGCGTTCATGGTCGCCGACAAGGTCACCCTCCACACCCGCCGAGCCGGTACCGATCAGGGCACCGTGTGGGAGTCCGACGGAGAAGGCACCTACACCATCGCGCCGGCGGACGGTCTGCCGGTGGGAACCTCGGTCACGTTGCACCTCAAGCCGGCGGACGGCGAGGACGGTCTCGGCGACTACCTCGCGGCGTGGAAGATCCGCCAGGTCGTCAAGCAGTACTCGGACTTCATCCGCTGGCCCATCCGCATGGCCCCCGAGCCCGTCGGCGCCACGGGCGAGGCCGAGGGCGCTGCCGAGTCCGCCTCCGGGGACGAGGCCGCGGGGGAGCCGGAGACGCTGAACTCGATGAAGGCCCTGTGGGCACGCCCGCGCTCGGAGGTGACGGAGGGCGAGTACCACGAGTTCTACCGGCAGATCAGCCACGACTGGCAGGACCCGGCCGAGACCATCCACATGCGCGCCGAGGGCACGTTCGAGTACGAGGCGCTGCTGTTCATCCCCGCCCACGCCCCGTTCGACCTGTTCTCCCGCGACACCAAGCGCGGGGTGCAGCTGTACGTCAAGCGCGTGTTCATCATGGACGACTGCGACGCGCTGATGCCGAACTACCTGCGCTTCGTCAAGGGTGTCGTGGACGCCCACGACCTGTCGCTGAACGTCTCCCGTGAGATCCTGCAGCACGACCGCCAGATCACCGCGGTACGCCGGCGCCTGGTCAAGAAGGTCCTCGCCGCCATCAAGACCATGCAGACCAAGGACAGCGAGACCTACACGAAGGTGTGGGAGCAGTTCGGCCGGGTCCTCAAGGAAGGCCTGCTCGAGGACCGCGACAACACCGACACCCTCCTCGAACTCGTCTCGGCCGCCTCCACCCACGACGTGGAGAAGACGACCACGCTGCGCGAGTACGTCGCGCGGATGAAGGACGGCCAGGACGCGATCTACTACCTGACCGGCGAGAACCGCGCCATGGCGGAGAACTCCCCGCACATGGAGGCCTTCACCGCCAAGGGCTACGAGGTCCTCATCCTCACCGACCCCGTCGACGAGGTCTGGACCGACCAGATCCCCGCCTTCGACGGCCACCGCTTCCAGTCCATCGCCAAGGGCCAGGTCGACCTCGACGACGAAGCCGACGGCGACGGCGGCGAGGAGGCGAAGGCGCAGAAGGCCCAGCGCGAACAGGACTTCGCCGCTCTGCTCGCGTGGCTCCGGACCGCCCTGGCCGACCACGTCAAGCAGGTCCGCCTCTCCACCCGCCTGACCACCTCGGCCGCGTGCCTCGTCGGCGACGCCCACGATCTCACCCCGACCCTGGAGAGGATGTACCGGGCCATGGGCCAGGACCTCCCCCAGGTCAAGCGCATCCTCGAACTCAACCCAGGCCACCCGCTCGTCACCGCCCTGCACCAGGCCCACCAGGCGAACCCCGACGACCCGGCGCTCGCGGACACCGCAGAACTCCTCCACGGCAGCGCCCTGCTCGCCGAAGGCGGCGACCTGCCCGACCCGGCCCGCTTCACCCGTCTGCTCACCGACCGCCTCGCCCGCACCCTGTAGCCGTCCGCGGGTGCGGCCCGCCGTCGTCGGCAGTGCCCGGCCGGCCGCACCCGCGTCACTCGGCCGGGACCGCCCGGGCCGACCGGCACACCAGCCGGGGCGGCACGCGATTCCAGGATCCCGTGCCGCCCGGTCGTCCCGGCGCGCCCGGGCCGCCGGTCTAGAAGCTCAGCAGGCCGATTGCGTGGCCGTCGGGGTCGACCACCGGCCACACGGCCAGACCGCGGGCGCGCATGGCGGAGGCCGCGGTGGCGGCGAGCATGTCGCCGGTGGCGAACGGGGCACGGTCGAAGGTGATGCCACGGACCGGGGTGCGCTCGGTGGACCGGGTGCGGACCTGGAAGGGGGCGAGGTGCCGGCGGGTCAGCAGCCCGGCGCAGCGGCCGTCGTCGTCGCGCACCAGGAGGTGGTCGGCGCCGGAGCCGTCGAGGATGTGGATCGCCATGTCGAGCATGACGTCGTCGCTGATCTGGAGCTCGGGGTCGGTCATGAGGTCGTGGACCGTGGTGGTGGTCGCGGGGCGTTGGAGGGTGAGGGCCATGGGGGCTCCGTGGTGTCGTGTCGTTCTCGCCGGGGCCGGCGGTGGTCGGGGTACGGGCGGCGGGACGGCCGCCTGGTCCGCCGGGGCCGAACCGCGGGAGCGGTCCGGCCCGGGCCTGTCCGCCAGGGCTTGTCTGACACTTCCCGCCGCGTGCTGATGCGACGCGAATCGTCAGACAAGCCGCTAGGCCGCGAGGGCGATGCGCCTGGGTGTCCGGCGGCGGCCGGAGGAGCCCCGGGCGCCGCGGCTCGCACCGTTGGCGCGAGTCTCGCCGCCGGTGGGGGCGGGGCGTCCGCGGTGGCCGCGGTTTGTGGCCGCGTTGCGGCGGGGGCGTTCGACGACCGGGTCGGGGATGGCGACGGGCACGCCGGTGGGGACGCGGGCGCCGGTGATGCGGGCGAGCTCCTCGTCGCCGGCGGTGACCCTGGTGGTGACGGGGGTGATGCCGGCGGTGGCCATCAGGCGGGCCGTCGCGCGGCGCTGGTTGGGCAGGACGAGGGTGACGACGGTGCCGGACTCGCCGGCCCGGGCGGTGCGGCCGCCGCGGTGCAGGTAGTCCTTGTGGTCGCTCGGCGGGTCGAGGTTGACGACGAGGTCGAGCCCGTCGACGTGGATGCCGCGGGCGGCGACGTTGGTGGCGATCAGCGCGGTCACCTGGCCGGTGCGGAACTGTTCCAGGGTGCGGGTGCGCTGGGGCTGGGACTTGCCGCCGTGCAGGGCCGCGGCCTTGACCCCGTTCGCGAGCAGGTCCTCGACCAGGCTGTCCGCGCCGTGCTTGGTGTCGGTGAACATGATCACCCCGCCCTCGCGGGAGGCGATGTGGGCGATCGTGGCGTTCTTGTCGAAGTTCTGCACCTGCAGCACGTGGTGCTCCATGGTGCTGACCGCAGCCGCGGACGGGTCCACCGAGTGCGTGACCGGGTCCTTCAGGAAGCGCCGCACCAGGCGGTCGACGTTGCGGTCCAGGGTGGCGGAGAACAGCATCGTCTGCCCGTCCGCGGCGACCTGTTCCAGGAGTTCGGTGACCTGGGGCAGGAAGCCCATGTCGGCCATCTGGTCGGCCTCGTCGAGTACGGTGACGCCGACCTCGTCGAGCCGGCAGTCGCCGCGCTGGATCAGGTCCTTGAGCCGGCCGGGGGTGGCCACCACGACCTCCGCCCCGCGGTTGAGCGCCTGAGCCTGGCGGCTGATCGACATCCCGCCCACCACGGCCGCCATCCGCAACCGCACGGCGTGCGCGAACGGAGTGAGGGCGTCGGTCACCTGCTGCGCGAGCTCGCGGGTGGGGACCAGCACCAGGGCCCGCGGGCGGCGAGGCTCGGCGCGATGGCCGGCGACGCGGGCCAGAACCGCGAGACCGAACGCGATGGTCTTGCCGGACCCGGTGCGGCCGCGGCCCAGCACGTCGCGTCCGGCCAGCGAGTTCGGGAGCGTCGCGGCCTGGATCGGGAACGGCGCTGTGACGCCCTGCCGGGTCAGGGTGGAGAGCAGGGCCTTGGGCATCTCCAGCTCGTCGAACGATTCGACTGCGGGCAACGCCGGGGTGGTGCTCACCGGCATCGAGAACTCGCCCTGGGGGGCGCCGCCCTGACGACTGCTCCGGCCGCCACCGGACGGCCGGTCCCCGTAGAAGGAGCCGCCGCGGGAGCGGGAGCCGTAGGCGGCGCCGGCGGATCGGGAGGAGGCCGAGGAACGGAAGTCGGCGTTCTGGTACTGGGAGCGGTGGGAGCGGTTCACGGGAAACCTCCTGGGGGTGGCACGTCGCGAGGCGGATCCGCGGCGCGGGGCGCCGGCAGGAGGTCGCGAGGAACGGGCCGAAGAGTGTGGAGCGCGGGGCGTGGACGGTGAAACCCGTTCGGCACGTCACTTCGGGTCGGCGCTCACCGCCGGGGCGGGAACGGAGATCCTCGAACCGTGGGATGTCACGGCAGGGGCGGCGGTCCGGACGCGGCGCTGCTCGTCTCGCGTGGGGATGGCCGCCGGTGGCGGAGCCAAGGGGCCTGAAAGGCCGGGGACGTGCAGGGCGGAGCAATGCCGAGGGGCCCGCACCGGGCATCGTGTACGCGGTGCGGGCCCCTCGCTACCAGGCGGGTGCCGTGGCAGAAGTACTACAGCGGGCGAATGTTCTCGGCCTGCGGGCCCTTCTGGCCCTGCGTGACGTCGAACTCGACCTTCTGGCCCTCGAGCAGCTCACGGAAGCCGTTGGCGTTGATGTTCGAGTAGTGGGCGAAGACGTCGGCGCCGCCGCCCTCCTGCTCGATGAAGCCGAAGCCCTTTTCCGCGTTGAACCACTTCACAGTGCCATTAGCCATAAAGAAATCTCCTTAGAGGGGCTGTCCGGAGCGCGCACAGTGCGCGCTCCGAGTCGCCGCGATGAGCACCCACCCGGGGAAGAGCCGGGACACAAAAATGCGCCTGCGAATACATCAGCAGGCGCACACAAAGTTCATGGGAACCACTACTGCAACTAAAACGACTCTAGCAGGCCCGGGCCCGCCGTGGGTGGATGTTCCGACCCCGGTTCTGCGGCCGCCCTTGCCGGGAGGCGCTGGTCACTAGGTAGTAGGGCTTTCAAAGTGACTACCTGGCAACCTAGTTGGGAATATCATCCGCCACCTTCGGGCACCGGTCGGTCGCTCCCCGGGGAGGGCGAGCCGCGTAGGCGCCGATCCTTCCCCCGGCGCGGCGGGCCCGCGAAAGCGACGTGCCACGCCCACCGGCCGGCCGGAGGCACTCCGGAATCGAGTGCGCGAAGAAGGCACGCTCCCGCGATTTTCGGCGCATACTGCGGGGGATGAAGAAATCTCCAGCAGTCCGCCGTGTCCTGCCCGCCAGCCCCTTCAAAGCCCCGATTGAAGCACCGCGCAAGCACTTCGCCGTCGGTGACCGCGTCACCCACGACACGTACGGCCTCGGCCGGGCGATCGGTGTCGAAGGCGACAGCGCCATCGCGGTGCTCGTCGACTTCGGATCGCGGCAGGAACGCATTGCCCAGCCCTACGCCACGATGTTCAAACTCTGACACCGAACGCACGCGGTTCTCCGAGATCACCGGTGCCGGCACCACCACGGACTCCGCGCGATCTGCCCGAGCTCCGCGCGCCCCAGGCGCAAGCCCCCCGGCGCCGGGGGGCGACGAGCCGGGCCAGCATGGGGCCGTAGCGGTCGGCGGCGAGGATGCCCTCGACGACGACGTGGAAGCCGTGGTCGAGGGCGTGACGGGCGACCAGGTCGATCAGGCCGACGTTCGCCCCACCCGCGACGTAGGGTCTTCCGTCATGGTCGAGAGTTGGCGGGACGACAGGATCGGCAGTGCGCTGAACGGCACGAACCCCACCGTGCTGCGGCGGCTCGACGCCGGGTTCGCGGTGATCGGTGACGTGCAGTTCCTGCCGGGGTATTCGGTTCTCCTGGTGGACGAGCCCGATGTGCAGCGCCTGTCCGAACTGCCGCGGAGCAAGCGGCTGGCCTTCCTCGCGGACATGGACCGGCTGGGTGAGGCCGTGGAGCGGGCCTGCCGGCGGCTGGACCCGGAGTTCCGGCGCGTGAACCTGGAGATCCTCGGCAACACCGACGGCTTCCTGCACGCGCATGTGTGGCCCCGGTTCGCGTGGGAGAGCCCGGACCTCGTGCGCCACCCGGTGTGGCGGTACCCCGCGGAGAACTGGCGCGACCCGGCGAGCGCGCTCGGCCCCGAACACGACGCCCTGCGCGAGGCGATCGGCCACGAGCTCGACGTGCTGTCCGCCCCGGCTGCTGGTCCGGAACGCGCGGGATGAGACGGGACGGGGGAGGGGCGGGCAGGGCCTTCCCGCGGTGAGGGTGTCTCGGGTGGTTCTCGGGGGCGGTTCCACCGGGGGCGGCTCAGGGGAGTGACGGGCGTCGCGGGCGGGGTGCCGGATGGCTGAGGGTGGGCGGCTGATCGGTTGATCAAGGGCGCGACACGCGTGCATTAGTCACATCATGTCACTGGACCGTTACATCATGTGCCCCGTCCGTGTGAGTCGTGCCACCGCCGATGAGGGGTCCCATGTTCGTTCGACCGGCTTTCGCCAGGCTCTGGCCGGTGGTCGTTCCATCAGCGATCGGCGGGCTCCTCGCCGTCACCCTGGCCGGTGGGGCGTCCGCCGGGCCCCCGCCGAGCGGGCGGCCGTCGGGCGGGGAGAGGGCGGGCGCCGCGCGGGCCGCGGGTGACGCGGTGGTCGGGATCCAGAAGCGGGTGACGGGCGCGACGATGCCGGTGGAGGCCGGCGGGGTGTTCTCCTACGAGCTCACGGCGAGCTGCTCCTCGCTCACCACCTCCTGCGTCAACCCGGTGATCGAGGACGTCCTGCCGGCGGAGTTCGACATCACCTCGCTGCCGAGGACCACCGACACCCGCACGGTCGTCTACGACGCCTCGACGCGGAAGCTGACCATCACCTTCGCCGAACCGCTGCCGAGCCCGCCGGCGCCGGCCGGCAGCACCGGGCTGCCCGCCGGCGCCAGCCGCAACCTCCCGATCGGGATGCGGGTGCCGAAGGAGACCACCCTGCAGGACGGCGCGACCGTCCGGAACGCGGCGACGATCAAGGCCGACAACGCCTCCCCGGCCGAGGACGGCGCCGACGTCACGGTGCGGATCCCGCGGGTCGTGCGGCCGGTCACGAGCAAGAAGTGGGCCGACGGGTCCGCCGTGGCGCAGTCGCGCGCGGACAGCACCGTCACGCTCGGGGTGCGCAACGGATCGTCCACCTCGGCGGCGGTGTCCCGGCTCACCGTCGAGGACGACACCCCGGCCACGTTCGACCACTTCGACCTCACCGGCGTCGGGCCGGTGACCCGGTTCCCGGCCGGTGCCGACCGGGTGCGGGTCCTGGTGTGCACCAAGCCCGTCGGCTCGCCGTGCGCGGCGGACGAGTACCTGGCCGGGCCGCCCACCGCGGGCCCCGACCTCCAGCTGCCGGGTCAGGCCCCGGCCGGCTCGGTGACCGGGGTGCGGCTGGAGTTCACCGGCTCCGGCGGCACACCGCTCCCGTACGACCGGGAGGGCGGGGAGGTGCCGCTGCACCTGAAGCTGCGGGACACCGTCCGCTCGACCGGTCAGCCGCTCGCGCCCACCACCCGCCAGAGCGTCCGCAACTGCGCCACCACCACGGCCGAGGACCCGGTCGCCGGGAAGGTGACGGGTGAACAGGCCTGCGCCGACTACGACATCCTGCCCAACATCGCCACCGTCGAGGCGGGCAAGGAGTTCTTCTCCGACACCGACGGTGACTTCACCGCCGACGGCAGCGCCGTCCTGGGCACCCGGGCCCCCGTCACCGTGCTCGCCACCGGCCGCAACACCGCCTCCTTCCCGGTCGCCTCCATCACCGTCACCGAGCCCTCGGCGCACACCCCGAGCGCGTTCGACAAGGTGGACGTCGGCAGGCTGCGGGTGACCTTCCCCGCCGGCGCGAGCGCCGCCACGGTGCGGGTGACCTGCCGGGACGGCAGCACACCCGCCGCCGTCAGCCTCGCCCAGCCGCCGACCACCCAGGACCTCCCCGCCACCGGGTGCCCGCCCGGCAGCTCCCCGAGCCGGGTGTCGGCCACCTTCACCGGCACCGACGCCACCGGCCTGGGCACCATCGCGCCGAACGCGGCCGCCGGCCTGGCCCTGCACGGCACACTGAACGACCGGGTCACCGCCGACGACACCAGGGACGGCGTGCGCAACTGCGTGGACGCCACCGCGGGCAACCCCGTGAACGGGGCCGGGGAAGGGACCTCCACCGCCTGCCGGTCCCTGCCGGTCGAGGACCCGAGGACGGACGTCCGCCAGTCCAAGACGGCCAGCCAGAACGACCTGCCGCCCGGCCAGCCGGTGACCTTCACCCTCGACCTGGCGAACGAGGGCAACGGCCCGATGGCCCGCCCGGCGATCACCGACCCGGCCGACCCCACCGCGAGCGGCACCGTCTTCGACGCCGCCGGGCTCACCGACCTGACCGTCTCCTACCGCTACCCCTACGGACTGCCCGTCCAGCTGGAGGTGTACGACCCCACCGCCCGCGGGTGGGTCCCGTACGACGCCGCCGACCGGGCCCTGCTGGACCGCGCCCGGGGCGTCCGCGCCCGTGTGGACGGTGACCTGGCCCCGCACGGCCGACTGATCGTCACCGTGACCGTCGTACGCCGCGACGGCGTGCCGGACGGCCGGAGCTTCCGCAACTGCATGCAGATCACCAGCGGCGGCAACCCGGTCGGCGGCCCCGCCTGCACCCACGAGGACACCACCACCGCCCCCGCCCGCACCGGCGGATCCGTCCAGAAGAGCCTCGCCCCCTCCACCGTCGCCCGCACCCTGCCCGGCGTCCCCCGGCCGGAGGTCGACCTCAGGATCCGCGCCGAGAACACCGGCAACACCAACCTCCGGCAGCTCGTCGTCACCGACACCGACGCGGACTTCTTCGACGCCGTCGACCTCCTGCGGATCGCCGGAGTGAGCTTCCCGCCCGGCGCGGACCGCGTCCGGGTGGACGCCTGCACCGCCGCCTGCGACACACCCGCCGCCGGCTGGACCACCGGCACCCCGACCGGCGACACCACACCCGCCCTGCCCGCCGGCGTCGACGCCGGCGACGTCAGGGGCCTGCGCTTCACCTTCACCGGATCCGGCGGCGGCCACGTGCTCACCCCCGGCGCCGGCTACCACCCCGACGGCCCCTGCCCGCAGGCCACCGTCTGCCTCAAGGTCGCCGCCCGCGCGACCCTGCGCTCCGACCCGGCCACCCAGATGCCCGGGACCCTCCGGGACACGGCCCGCGCCGCCGGCGAGAGCAGCCTCCAGCAGCCCGGCACCCTCTTCCCCTTCGGCGACAGCACCGCCACCCTCACCCTCGAGGAGGGCACGGCCAGGATCGCCGTCACCAAGACCCCCGACAGCCGGATCGGCCCCGGCGAGAGCGCGCCCTTCACCATCACCGTCCGCAACACCGGCACCGGCCCGCTGCCCGACCCGGTCGTCGCCGACCCCGTCCCCGCGCTGCTGCGCTTCGACGAGACCTACGCCGGCACCGGTGGACTGCCCTTCCGGATCACCGCGAGCGGACCGGGCACCAACCCGCCCCCCGCACCCGCCTACCAGCCGCAGCGCGACGCCACCGGCCGCATCACCAAGGCCGTCTGGGACTTCAGCGGCTTCACGCTGCTCCCCGGCGCCGAGATCAGGATCACCTTCCAGGTCCGGCTCGCCCCCGGCGTCCCGGGCGACACCGTCGTCCAGAACACCGCCGGGGCCGGCTCCAGGGCCCGGCCCGACCTCGACTGCCGACACGACTCCGACCGCGACGGCAAGGCGGTCGACGACACCGCCGACTTCGGGCCGGGCACCTACTGCACGTCCCGCGCCGAGATCAGCACCCTGGCCGGCACCGCCTTCGAAGCCGCCAAGTGGGTCACCGGCGATCCCGGCCTCGGCTTCTACAACGCGGCCACCCGCAGCTACGCGGCCACCGACTCACCCGGCTGCCCCGTCCTCCGGCAGGGCGGTCGCACCTACACCCAGTACCCCTGCACCGCGCTCGTGCTGCCCGGCCAGAAGTACGAATACCTGATCCACGCGGTCAACACCGGGACCGAGCCGGCCGAACAGATCAGGCTGCTCGACGTCCTCCCGCACCAGGGCGACACCGGGGTCCTCCTCGGCGACCAGCAGCGCGGCACCGAGTGGCAGCCCCGCCCGGCCCTCGCCGGCGCCCCCGTCCTCACCGGCCCCGGCGCCCTCACCACCCGGTACTCCACCGTGACCAGCCCCTGCGGCGCCACCGTCCGGACGCCCGGTCGTGCGTGCGAGCCCGGCAACTGGCAGGACGCGTTCACCGCCGACGCCACCGGGATCGAGCTGGGCATCGGCTTCGACCCGCTGCTCAAGCCCGGCGCGGAGGTGTTCATCAGCCTGCCGATGTCCGCGCCGGTCGACCTCACCCAGCCGCACGACCCGTCGATCGCCTGGAACTCCTTCGCGCACTCCGAGACCGTCGTGCGCGACGGCGCCCCCGAGGACCTCCCCACCACGGAGCCGCCCAAGGTCGGCATCGGCATGCGCTTCGGCAACCTGCGCGTCGACAAGGCCGTCACTGGCCTGCCCGAGGGCCTGCCGCCCGGCCCCTACACCCTCGCCTACCGGTGCACCGTCACCCCCGAGGGCGGCCCGGCCCGGACCGTCCGCGAAGGCACCTGGGACATCACCCCGTACACGCCCATGGCGCTGGTCGGCGTGCCCGCCGGAGCGACCTGCCGGGTCTGGGAGACCGACCCCGCCGGAGCCACCAGCCCCAGCCTCGGCGAGGCCAACGCCCAGCAGGTGGTGATCACCCCGGCCACCCCCGACCAGGAGGGGCAGCACCTGGTCATCAGCAACGAGTACCGCACCGCGAGCCTGCGGATCCGCAAGGCCGTCACCGGTGCGGCCGCCAAGGACGTCGGCAAGGGCCCCTTCACCGTCCGGGTCGACTGCACCCTCGCCGGACAGCCCCTGACGGGCTTCCCCAAGGACCTGGTCTTCGCGGGCGAGGGCCTCCAGTCCCTCGACCACGTCCCCGGCGGAGCGCGCTGCACCGCCACCGAACCCGCCGCCGGCGGCGCCACCACCGTCACCGTCAGCGCCACCGACTCCGCGGGCGGCGGCACCGGCACCGCCGTCGTCGACTCCGTCCCCGGCAAGGCCGCCGGCCTCACCGTCACCAACGACTTCCCGACCGGATCCCTGCGCGTCACCAAGAAGCTGGACGGCCCCGGCACCCGGTACGCCGACCGCACGTTCCGCTTCCGCATCGCCTGCTCCTTCGACGGGAAGCCGGACGCGGTCGTCCGTGGCCTGGCCCTCAAGGCCCCCGGCCTCACCGGGACCGTCGACGACCTGCCCGCCGGCGCCGAGTGCACCGTCACCGAGACCGACACCGCGGGTGCCGACAGCACTCCGCCCCCGGTCGGCCCGGTGACCGTCCGGCCCGGCGGCGGCCCGGTCGACACCGTGGTCGTCGACGTCACCAACACCTTCTCGCTCGGCACCCTGACCGTCACCAAGGAGGTCACCGGTGCCCCTGCCGACGCCCCGTACGTGCGGGACGCCGTCTTCAGCCTCCGCGTCACCTGCGTCCGCGAGGCGGAGGGGACCGACGGCGCACCGGCCGTCGCCTTCGTCGTCCGCAAGCGCTACGACCTCAAGGCGGGCGGGAGCATCCGCATCCCGGACCTGCCCATCGGGGCGCGCTGTTGGGCGGAGGAGCCGGACAAGGCGGGTGCGACCGATGCCGCGGTCGACCACGGCGGCTTCGCCGACGCGGCGGTCGTCACCACCGCGAACCCCGACATCACCGTCACCGCGACCAACACCTTCACCACCGGCGGCCTCAAGCTGGTCAAGCAGGTCACCGGCGACGCGGCCGAGTTCGCCCGGGACCGCAGCTTCACCCTGCTCCTGACCTGCACCGTCGCCTCCGGGAACGGCTCCGTCCGCACCCTCGTGGACCGGCGCCCGTACACGCTCGACGGCGCGGGCGAGCGCGAGATCGACGACCTCGGGTACCCGTTGCCGGCCGGGGCCCGCTGCTGGGCCACCGAGAGCCGCACCGGCGGAGCCACGACGCACGCCGTCGACCACCACTCGCCGGACACGGCGGTCGTCATCGGCACCGGCCGGACCGTCGCCGTCACCGCCGTCAACACCTTCCGCCGGGCCCGGTTGACCGTCGACAAGAAGGTGAAGGGCACCGGCTCCGGCCCGTACGCCTTCGCGGTCACCTGCGTGCTCCTCGACGCCGACGGCCGGGAACTGCCCGTCACCCTGCCGCCGGAGGACGCCCGGTTCACCCTCGACGCGGACGGGCACCGCACCATCGGGGTGCCCGCCGGGGCGCGGTGCACGGTGACCGAGGTCGACCCGCCGGCGAACGCCGTCGTCACCGTCGAGGACACCGACCCGGGGACACCCGCGGGAACGGTCCAGGTGGGTGACCAGGGGGCGGTGACCTTCACCAACGAGTTCCCCGTGAACCCGCCCTCGCCGAGCCCGTCGCCGTCGCCGTCGCCGAGCTCGTCGCCGTCGCCGACGCACTCACATTCGCCGAGCCCGTCGCCGACGCACTCCCACTCCGGTTCACACCCGGCGCACCCCAGCACGTCCCCGCACCCGGGACCGCTGCCCGGGACGGGGACGACCACCGACGGGACCCGGCTGGCCGTCATCGCGCTGGTCACCGCGGCTCTCGGCCTCGGACTCGTGGTGTTCAGGAGGAGGTCGCGGTAGCGGCGGCACCGCGGCAACAGCCCTCCGGCTCCCGGCGCTCGCGCCGGGAGCCGGAGGGCTGTTCGGCCCCGGAGTGGGAGGGCCCGCTCCACGCAGAGCGTTCAGTCTTCATCCATTGCAATGAATCGCCAGCTGTCGTTGCGTTAGATTTAGAGCCTCTGCAACGATTTCACGGCTATGACCTGCGTGTATGTCAGTTTTGCGCAACGAGTGGGTTGTTGACATCTGGAAAGCAACGTAGCTTTTCCGTTGTCAGAAACACGAAGCGCAAAGCACGGGAGAAGCATCATGCAGACGATCGACCCCCGCCCCGAACTGCAGCAGGCGATCCAGGAAGCGGTCGACGCCGGCTTCGCCGGGGTGCAGCTGAGGGTGCACGACGAGCGCGGCGAGTGGGTCGGCAGCGCCGGGGTGCGCGAGCTCGGCGAGAGTGCCGAACCGCCGACGGACGGCCGGTTCTGGACGGGCAGCGTCGTCAAGACCTTCACCGCGACCGCGGTGCTGCAGCTGGTGGCCGAGGGGAGGATCGGCCTGGACGACCCGGTGGCCGACCACCTGTCCGAGTTCGGGCTGGACGGGCGGATCACGGTCCGGATGCTGCTGCAGCACACCAGCGGGCTGTTCAACTACACCGGCGAGTACTACGAGGACGGCACGATCGTGCTGGGCGTCCCCGCCACCGGCAAGGAGTGGGTGGACACCCGGTTGCGCAGCTACCGGCCGCAGGAGCTGATAGCGCTCGCCCTCTCCAAGCCTGCGCGGTTCGAGCCGGGGGCGGGCTTCAGCTACTCCAACACCAACTACACGCTGGCCGCGCTGCTGATCGAGCGGCTCGCGGGCCGCCCCTACGGCGAGGAGATGCAGCGGCGGATCCTCGGGCCGCTCGGACTGCGGGACACCGTGCTGTCGGGCGACGTCACGGACCTCCCGGAGCCGCACGCCCACGGCTACTACCGTTACCAGGACGGCGAGGAGTGGAAGGTCGCCGACGTCTCCCGCCAGAACCTCTCCCTCCTGTTCGGCGCCGGCGGCATGTACTCGACCACCCGGGACCTCCAGACCTTCATCTCCGCGCTGAACGGCGGCACGCTGCTGCCGGCGCCGCTGCTGGCCGAGATGCGCACGCCGCACGGGCCGCTCGGCTACGGCCTCGGGCTGTTCGTCCAGGACCTGGGCCCGGACACCGGCGGCACCGTCTACCACCACAACGGCGGCGCCCCGGGCGGGTACGGCGCGCTGATGTACAGCAACCCCGACGGCAGCAGGACGCTGACCGCCGGGGTGACGACCGGGGACGCCGAGCTGAACCCGGCGGAGGTGTTCCCGAAGGTGATGGACAAGCTCGTCAAGGCGGTGTTCCAGGACGGGCCGAAGGCGAGCTGACGGGAGCGTCGCCCGCAGTCCGCCCGGGTGCGGCGGACGGGGTCCACCGACCCGAACGCAAGACGCCTCCCCGTACGGTTCGTCCACACCGTGTTGTCCCGGGCGGCGCACGACGGGCCCGCCCGGGCCCGCCTACCTTCGCCGCAACCCGCACCACCGGACGCCGCAGGGAGCGCCGCACGTGAACTGGCTGATCCACGACTACCGCGAGGACGACCTGGCCGCCGTCGTCCACCTGATCGACAGCACCGCCGCCCTCGGGCAGGAATCCGTCTTCTCGCTCGCCGAGTGCATCACCGCGCTCACCGCGCGCCAGCCCGCCGTCGTCGCCGTCCACGACGGCACGCCGATCGGGGCCGCCCTCGCCCAGCTGGCAGGGACGGGCGAGCGGGCCTGGGTGATGCGCGTGGCGATCGCCCCGCCCTGGCGCGGCCGGGGCCTGGCCAGCGCACTCCTGCGCGAACTGGAACGACGGCTGGTCGAGGCCCGCGTCCGGCGCATCGCCTACGTGCTGCCCGAGGACGAACTGCTCGGCGAAGGACTGCACAACGCCGGCTACCAACGACGGCCCGCCGCCGCCTACTTCGAGAAGACCGAACCCGCCGCCGGCCCCGCGGCCGGCACCCTCGACGAACTCGGCGGTCGGCTCCTGGGCGGAGACCTGTGGGAGCGCGTCGCCGGGATGACCGCCGAGAAGGAGCTCATCGAACGCCGGATCGTGCTCCCCCTCGCCGAACCCGAGCGCGCGGCCCGCCACGGCGTCCGGCCCCCGCGCGCGATCACCCTCTTCGGCCCGCCCGGCACCGGCAAGACCACCTTCGCCCGGGCCATCGCCTCCCGCCTGGGCTGGCCGTTCGTCGAACTGCTGCCCTCCCGCCTCGCCGACGAGGGCAACCTCGCCGCCGCCCTGCGCAGCGCGTTCGCGCGCATCGGCGAGCTGGAACGGGTACTGGTCTTCATCGACGAGGTCGAGGAGATCGCCCCCGTCCGCGGCGAGGCCGGGCAGGCCGGCGCGATGCACGGGGTGACCAACGAACTGCTCAAGCTCATCCCGGGCTTCCGCGAACGCGACGGCCGCCTGCTGGTCTGCGCCACCAACTCCGTCCGCTCGCTCGACCCGGCCTTCCTGCGCACCGGCCGCTTCGACTACGTCATCCCGATCGGCCCGCCCGACCCGGACGCCCGCGCCGCCATCTGGTCGCGCTACGCGCTCGACACCGACCGCGCCGACGTGGACGTCCCCGCGCTCGTCGCCGCGAGCGACCGCTTCTCACCCGCCGACATCGAGCACGCCGCGCGCATGGCGGCACAGACCGCCTTCGAACGGGACGACGCCGTCCCGGGGGCGACCACCGCCGACCACCTCGCCGCCATCGGCGCCAGCCGCCCGACGGTCACCGCCGCGATGGTCGAGGCCTTCCGCGCCGACATCGGCGCCCACGCGAGGCTGTGACCCGGGGCCGCGAGGCTGTGACCCGGGGCTCGTCCGGCCGCGGCGGGCCTGGGCGGGCTCGGGTGGGCCTGGGCGGGCTCGGGTGGGCCTGGGCGGGCTCGGGTGGGCCTGGGCGGGCTCGGGTGGGCCTGGGCGGGCTCGGGTGGGCCGGGGCGGGTGCTGATGTCGGCCCACCCCGGCCGAGGTCCTAACGCCGCCGGGCGGGCCAGGGGACGACCGCCTCCGCCTCGACGGAGTAGTCGACGCCGGGCACGTCCCAGCCGTACAGCTGCCGGAACTGGTTGTAGAACCAGGCCGGGGCGTCCGGATCGGCGGCCAGCGCCGCCGCGGGGTCGGCCCACAGCTTCCGCACCCCGTCCTGCACGTCGGCGTCGAGCTCCCAGCCGTCCAGCCGGATCCGGCCCCGCTCGTCCAGCACCGGCGCCTTCGCCCCGCTCAGCTGCTCCCACAGGTCCACGGCCTGGTCGGCGGTCGTCCGCCAGCCGTCCGCACCGAGCACGCTGCGCAGCAGGGAGGTGTAGAGGGCGATGGACGGGATGGCGGTGGACGCCTGGGTGACGGCCGCCCCGGCGACGACGGTGAACGCCCGGCCCCGGTCGCCCAGCACCTCGCGCTGCAGCCGCCCGGCGGTGTCCTCCAGGTGCTCCTTGGCGGCGCCGATGGTGCCCTGCCGGTACACCGGCGCGGTGATCTCCGAGCCGACGTAGGACAGCGCGGCGGTGGTGAACCCCTCGGCCAGGAGGTCCGCGTCGGCGAGGGCCTGCACCCAGAGCCGCCAGTCCTCACCTCCCATCACCTTCACCGTCGCGGCGCGCTCCGCCTCGTCGGCCGGGGCGAGGTCGACCGCTCCGACCTCGGGGAGGCCGTCCGGGAAGAGCAGCGAGGGGGAGGTGTAGGCCGCGCCGACGGGCTTGATCACCGAGTGGTGGACCTCACCGGTCGCCGGGTCCGTGCGCCGCGGCGAGGCGAGCGAGTAGACGAGGTAGTCGACCGGGCCGTAGTGCTCGGCCAGCACCCCGAGCACCTCCGCCCGGGTGGCGTCCGCGTAGGCGTCGGCGTTGACGAAGGTGAAGTCGCCGCCGGCCTGCTCGACCAGCCCGGCGGTCGCGGCGGTGCGGTACCAGCCGGCGGTCGCGGTGCGCCGCTCGTTGGCGGCCGCCTCGAAGCCGACACCGACACCGCGGACGCCGAGACGCCGCAGCCCCGCCACCAGGATGGCCAGCCCGTACCCGGCGCTCGAACCGAGCACCAGGACGACCGGTGCCCGCCCGGCGGGAGCGGCCGGGGCGATGGACCCCCAGAGCTCCTCGACACCGGCCGCGCTGCCGGTGGGGTGGGAGTTGACGATCAGGTAGCCCCGCTGCTTCGGGGTGATCTGCTGCATGCTCACGCGGTGGTGCCCTCTCCAGTGGGGTGCGGCCGTGCCGATCGAACAGGCCCGCCGGGCCGCCGGCGGGGCGCCGGTGGCCGACCTGCTCGCCCGGGACGGGCGACGTCCGGGCGCATGACGGGGCGCCGTGGGCCGCACGCGGGGCGCGGCCGGCGACCCCGTGACCGTGCCCGGGGTGTGCGTCGTCGGTGATCGTATTTCGCCCCGCCGACCGCCGCCCGTGCCAGAGCACGACGGAGGATCCCCGCCGCGGTTGTAGGGTCCGCCCTTGCCACCGGAGTCCTTCGTGGGCTATCCGGCTCCCACCGGAAGCCGCCCCGCGGCCGGTCGGCGCCGGACTCGGCCCGGGCGCGGCGTGGCGCAGGTTCTCCTTGGGTTCTCCTCTTCGGCATGCGGATGGTGGGGCGGGAAGAACCGCCAGGGCGGTGGGGAGCGTCTGCGGGCGTATGAGTGTTCCTGTGAGCGCAAGGTCCGGGCCGGCGCCGGGGGTTCGGGGGCCGTGGGTGCTGCGGGGGGCCGCGGTGGTCGGGGTCGTGGTCCTGGGGCTGGCCGGTGGGTACGGGGCGGCCGTCCTCGTGGTGTCGGCGCGGAGCTTCTGCGACGCGGCCTGGGAGCCGCAGCACCGGTTCGCGTTCTCGACCGTCGAGTGGCCGGCGATGGAACTGCTCTTCCTGGCCGGGGCGGTGGCGGCCTGGGCGGGTGCGAGGCGGCTGACGGCCGGGTGGCCCCTCGTCTGGCGGGGGGTCGTTCCGGCGGCTCTGGTGCTGCTCTCGCTCGCGGTGCTGACGGACGGGTGCTTCGCGCTGCTCGGGACGCCGAGCGGGTACCACGGCGATTCGGGGCTCTGCCCGGACAGCAACGTCCCGCCGTGGTGGCCGTCCTGGCTGCCGGCCTGACGCGGACGGCACCGGGCGGCGGGCGCCCGGCGCCGGAGCGGCCGACGCCGCCGTGCGTTCAGGCCGCCGGTGTCGGGGCGGGGGTGGGGCGGGTGCGCTCGAAGGCGTGGCCGACGCGCAGGAGGGTGTGCTCCCCGAGGGGGCGGCCGAGGAGTTGCAGGCCGATCGGCAGGCCCGCCGCGTCCTGGCCGGCCGGGACGGTCAGGGCCGGTACCCCGGTGATGTTGGCGGGTGCGGAGAGGCGCACCAGGGCGTCGGAGACGCCTTCGGTGGTGCCGTCCGGCCAGGTGACCGTCTCCTCACCCGCCCGCACCGCGGTCAGCGGGACGGCCGGGGCGGCGATCACGTCCACCGTCTCCCACAGGCGGGCCCACTCCTGCCGCATCAGGGTCCGGGAGCGCTGGGCCCGCAGGTAGTCCCCGGCGGTCAGCAGCTCGCCGGCCTCCAGGAGGACGCGGACGTCGGCCTGGTAGAGCTCGGGCACCGTGCGCAGGGTGCGTTCGTGGTAGGCGGTGGCCTCGGGCACCATCAGGCCCCACTGGGTCGCCTGGAGGTAGCGGGTCATCGGGACGTCGACCTCGACCGGTCGCGCGCCGAGGGCCTCCAGGTGCCCGACGGCGTGCCGGACGGCGCTCTCCACCTCCGGGTCGACGTGGTGGAAGTAGTGGGTCCGGGGCAGGCCGATGCGCAGGCCCGTCAGGTCCGGGTCGTCCGCCGGCCGGTAGTCCGCGGCGGGCACGTCCAGCGAGGCCGGGTCGCGCGGGTCGTGCCCGGCGAGGGCGGTCAGGACGGTGGCGGCGTCCTCGACGGTGCGGGTGATCGGGCCGACGTGGTCCAACGACCAGGACAGCGACGTGACGCCGTGTCGGGGCACCAGCCCGTAGGTCGGCTTGAGGCCGACGACCCCGTTGAGCGCGGCGGGCACCCGGATCGACCCGCCGGTGTCGGTGCCCAGGGCGAAGGTCGCGGTTCCCGAGGCGACGGCCACCGCGGACCCGCCGCTCGAACCGCCGGCGATCCGGTCGTGGGCCCGGGCGTTGCGGGTCTGCGGGGTGGTGAGGCCGTACGCGAACTCGTGGGTGTGCGTCTTGCCGACCAGGACCGCGCCGGCGTCCGCCAGCCGGGCGGCGACCGTGCTGTCGGCCCGGGCACGGTGGCCGGCACGGACCCGGGAGCTGGCGGTGGTGGGCGTTCCCGCGATGTCGATCAGGTCCTTGAGCCCCATCGGGACGCCGTGCAGCGGCCCCCGGTACCGGCCGTGCGCCACCTCGTGCTCGGCCGCGCGGGCGGCCCGGCGCGCCCGGTCCGCGGTGACGGCGACGTAGGCGCCGAGCTGCGGCTCGACCTGGTCGACGCGGGCGAGGACCGATTCCACCAGCTCGACGGGGGACAGCCGCCGGGAGCGGATCGCGTCCGAGGCGGCGGTGAGGGAGAGCTCATACGGCTGCACGGCGGCCTCCTCCTTCCGCGCGGTAGGCGGCGGCGGGCGGGGTGTCCCCGAAGTCCAGCTCGCGCAGGACGGCGACGACGGACCGGATGTGGTTCGCGGTGGTCGCGACGGCGGTGTGCCGGTCGGCGGCGAGCGGGAGACCGGCGAGGGCGGCCCAGCGGGCCGCCTCCGGCGGTGTGAGTCCGGCGGTGGACATGGTGGGTCGTTCCCTTCGGCCGAGGCGGGAGCAGCGGAGCTCTCTCGCCACAAAAGCGAAATGTTTGCGTTAGTGGACTGTAGGGTCCACCGGGCTCTTAAAGCAAATCTTTTGCGTTTACCTCCCCCGGGGGCGGCCAGGGCGCGGCCTGGGGCCGGGCCGTAGGGTGCCGGGCATGACCGATGACTTTCCGGGGGACGGCGCGGGCCGTGAAGGCGGGGCTACGGGTGGGCGGTTGGCCGATCCGGGGTGGTTGGTGAACGGCGATCCGGAGCAGGTGGTGGCGGCGCTGGACGGGGCCGTCGGGCCGGAGGAGCTGGCGGCCGCCGCCGTGTACCGGGCGTCGGGGCACGTGCACCGGGAGTCCGGGGCGCGGGTGCGGCGGCAGCTGCTGGCGCTGGACGCCGCCCGGTACGGACGACGGGAGTTGGCGAGGAGCCTGGCCGCGGTGACGGCAGGCGGGGAGCCCGGCGGGCCCGGCGAGGCCTGGGGCGTGCGGTGGGCGACCGGTACCGATCTGGACTCCCGGTTGCGGTACGCGGTGCCCGCGCCGGCCGGGGTGGTCGCGGTGGCGGGCGTGGTCGCGGCGGATCGCGCCCTCGCCGTCGTCGGCTGCGAGGACGGCACGCTGGCCTGGTGGGACGTGGTGACCGGCGGGAAGGCCGGGGCGGTCACGACCGGCTCCATGGGCGCGGTCCGCGCGCTGGCCACGGCGGTGGTGGACGGCCGCCCCGTGGCGGTCACCGGCCACTCCCGGGGGACGGTCCTGGTCTGGGACCTCGCCGGGGGCGAACTGGTCGCCACCCACCGGGGCGTGGACGACTCGTGGGTGAACGCGCTCGCCACCGGACTGGTCGACGGCCGGCCGGTCGTGGTGAGCGGCGGCACCGACCGAATGCTGCGGGTGTGGGACCTGGCCGACCGCACCGGCGGCGGTGCGCTCCTGACCGTGCGGACCGGAAGCGTGCACGCGCTGGCCCTGGCGGTGCTGGAGGGCCGCCCCGTCGCCGTCACCGGTCACGACGAGGGAGTCGTCCGGCGGTGGGACCTGCTCTCCGGGCGGGAGTTGAGCGCCGGCGGCGACCACGTCGAGGCGCCCGAGGGTGACCGGGAGGACCACGCGGACGACGAGGACGACGAGGGCGACGGCGGGGGGTACCGCCGCTGCGTCACCATGGAGCTCAACGCCAGGACGCACCTGCTGGCGACGGACCCTGAGGCCGCCGTCCCGCTGGCCGTCAGCGCCACCACCTTCGACTCCGCCGTCCGGGACCTGGCCACGGGCGAGCCGGTGGGCGAGCCCGGCCCGGCGTACGTGGCGGCGGCGGCCGTGACGACGCTCGGGAGCCGCCCCGCCGCCGTGGTGGCCTTCGAGGGCAGGGGGCCGGTCCAGGTCTGGGACCTGTCCGCCCGCACGCACCTGCGCCTGCCGCTGATCGGCCACCAGGGCGCGGTGCGGGGAGTGGCGACGGCGGTGGCGAAGGGGCGCCACCTCGCCCTGACCGGCGGTGAGGACCGATCGGTCCGGGTCTGGGACCTCGACGGCGACCAGCGGGCGGGTGCCTGGTCGACCGGTCACGCGGGCCCCGTGCACGCGGTCACCACGGCCGTCGTGGACGGCCGCCCCGTCGTCCTCAGCGGCGGCGCGGACGCCCGGGTGCGGTGCTGGGACCTGGACGGCGGGGAGCCGGGGGAGCCGCTCGCCGCCGGGGACACCGCGGTGGGGCTGCTGGCGGTGGGCGCGGTGGACGGGCGGCCCGCCCTCCTGGCCCGCGATTCCGTGGAGACGGTGCGGATCTGGGACCTCGCCACCCGGGAACCGCTGCACGGGCGGTCGACGAGCGAGTACACCAGCCCGTCCATCACCTTCTTCGCCGTGGTGGAGGGGCGCTTCGTCGGCGTCACCTGGGAAGGGCGGGTGTGGGACCTGGTGGAGAGCCGGTGGGTCGGGGAGCGGCCGAAGCAGTCCGGGGCCATGGCCCTGGAGTCGCTCGGGGGCCGCTCCGTCCTGCTGACCGGGCGCAGGACGGAGGCGGTCCGGCTGTGGGACGTGGCCACGGGCGAGCCGGCGGGCCCGTCCTTCGCGGTGCCCGGCGGTGACGTGCGGGCGGGGGCGGTGGGCCTGCTGGACGGCCGCCCCGTCGTCGCGGCGGGAGGGGACGACGGGACCGTGCGGGTGTGGGACGCCGGCACGGGCCGGCAGATCGGCGGGTACGCCTTCCCCGCGGGGATCCGCGGGCTGGCCGTCGCCCCGGACGGGCGGCTCGCCGTCGGCTTCGGCGCGGACCTCGCCGTCCTGGCCCACCACTGACCGCCGGCGTTCGCCGACGGCCCGCCCCCGGAAGGGCTTTACCTCGACGGGAGGAAGGGTCGTGGGCCCGGTGCCGCCGCCGGGCCCACCTGCCGCGGTGGGGCGTCGACCGTTCGTGGCCGGAGCGCGTGGCCGCGGCACCGGGTTCGCGCCGAGTCCGCCCGGGCTGCCCGGAGTCGGCGCCGGGGCCCGCCGGTCGCGGCCGCGCGCGGCGGTGTGTGGGGGCGTTGTGCGGGCGCTAGAGGGCCGCTGGAGAGCGGGTGGAACACGGTGGTTCGTGGCGGGTCGGCTGTGTTCTGGTGGGTGGCGGAGGGGCGGTGGCCTCGGACTTCGGGGCTGCGGAAGGGACGTAGACGCTCGCGCATGGACGTGAGTGCGGGGGCTATGGCTCGCCGGCCCGCGGTGGAATTGACTGGTGGACACGAGGACGGACGCACGGGACGCACGGACGGGCCCGGGTCCGCAGGTTGATTCGACGTCTCCGAGGGGAGTGGTCACCGTGGTTGCCAAGGATGTTGTGGACCTTCCGGTCGATGCCGGTGTGGTGCTGGTGGTGGGTGGTACGGGTAAGACGGGTCGGCGGGTGGCGGAGCGGTTGTCGGCGCTGGGGTACGGGGTGCGG